>JAIKYZ010000064.1 GCA_024682655.1 Treponema sp. | reverse complement strand
TAAAAATCAGGTGGGCTATGTTTTTGGCGGCGTGGATTTTTACCCTGAGGCTAAGATTTCCAGCATAACTAAAGTAACAAAGGGCTTTTATCGTGACTGGGATGACCAGCGTTATAAGGAACTTTGCGACCGTTTTGAAATTAATCAGAATAAAAAATTTAAGGAGCTTTCTGCCGGAATGAAGGTAAAATATTCCCTGGCAGTTGCAATGAGTCATAATCCAAAGCTTTTGATTTTGGACGAGCCTACCAGTGGTCTTGACCCTGCTGCCCGCGACGACTTAGTTTTACTCTTTCAGGAATTTATTGAAGACGGCCAGCACTCCATCCTCTTTTCAACTCATATTACAAGTGACCTGGAAAAATGTGCTGACTATATCACCTATATTAAGCAGGGCCAGATTTTAGCAAGCGCTGAAAAAGAAACTTTCCTCCAATTCTATATTTCTGTTGCCGGTAAAAAGGATCAGCTTTCAGATGAAGTGGAAGGAAAAATTATAGGCCTGCACAAGCATGAGCTAGGCTTTGAAGGTCTTATGAAGGCTCAAGACCAGGCTGCAGCAGAAGGCGCCGGCTTTGAAATTTCAGAGCCAAGTCTTGAAGATATTATGATTCATGTGGAAAGAAGATAGGGGGTTGAGTATGAAATCACAGACATTAATGCTTTTGAAAAAGGAATTCTTACTTGGAAATTCCGCTCAAACTATAATCTGGACTATTTGTTGTTTTGGGATGTTTTTAATTCCAAGCTACCCTATGTTTGTTGGACCTTTTTATATAACCATCTGCATTTTTATGACCTTTGCTCTTAATCAGGCTTCTCACGATATTTTATATACAGTACTTTTACCGGTAAAAAAGACTGATGTGGTAAGAGCCCGTTTTGTCTATTCTGCAATGATGGAGCTTTTTGCTTTTGCATCTGCTTTAATTGCCTGTCTGATAAAGAAGCTTGCAGGTTTTCCTGAAAATATGGCTGGAATGGATCTCACAATTTCTTATTTCGGTCTTCAGATGATAGAGTTTTCTATATTTAATCTGATTTTCCTGGGAAATGTGTATAAGAACCCAATAAAATCTGGCTTGCGTTTTGTAATTTCGGCCATTATCTATTTCCTTGTTTACGCAATATTTGAATTCCCGGTTTGGACTTACAGAGCCTTTATCAAAAAAATGGCAGCCGGCCAGGCAGAAGAATTAAATTTAATTGCAAAAGTCGGAGAGATTTTTACAGGTCATATTGATAGTATTCTTCCTCAAGTTTCTGTATTAATTGTGGGTATTTTACTTTATATTTTGAGCTGGATTTTGTCTTACAAGCGGGCATGTAAGCAGTTTGAAAAATATGATATGTAATTTAAAGGAATGGATATAGTACTTTCACAAAAATCAGATAAACCGATTTATACTCAGATTTACGAGCAGATTGCCGCCCAGATTATGAGTGGTCAGATTGCCAGTGGAGAAAAACTGCCTCCAATCAGGACTGTTGCGGTAAATCTTAGGGTCAGCGTTATTCCGGTAAAACAGGCTTGGGAACAGCTGGAGCGGGAAGGTTTAATTTCCACAGCCCCAGGACGGGGAACTTTTGTTAGCGACCTGGCCCACCACGAAATTTCAGATAAAAGAAATTCTGCGGCCCAGGAATTAATCGAAAAGGACATAAAGACCTGCAAAGAAATGGGACTTTCCCTTGAAGAAGTGCTGGAAATTGTCCGTAATAAATGGGATAAAAACAAGCTGTAGTTTTTATTGAGATGGCTTAACACCGAATTGGCCGACTCGTGCTATAATGATTTTAATGCTAAAATCTATATATCCAGTAATAACAAGCGAAAAGACTCTTCCTTTTTATCTTACAGGTATTGGCCAGACCGATCCTGAGTACCATATTATCAGGGATAAGGGGCTTGCCTCTCATCAATTCCTTTTTACAATTTCGGGTCAGGGCATTTTTAGATGCCAGGGTAAAGAAATGATTTTGAAGGAGAAGGATTTTCTCTATATGCCTCCTGGGATTATTCATGAATATATGCCCCGTCAGAAGGACTGGCAGACCAGGTGGATAGTTTTTAGAGGGGACTATATTGACTCTCTGATGAAGAATCTGGGCTTTAAGAATTGGTTTGTAAAAGAAGTGGAAGACATTTCGCCAATAGAAGAGGCCTTTTGCAGGCTTTTTAAGTTGGCAGAAAGTTTGGAAAACAGGGAAAAATGCTCAGTTTTGCTCTATGAATATATTCTTTTAGTTCAAAAGTCTTGTCTGTTCGAATTAAGCTCCCTTACAAACGGGCATGTAAAGAATGCAATTCACTTTATGGAAGAAAATTACAGCCGTGATCTGACAATTGAAGAAATTGCTGATTCCGCCGGTCTTTCAATTCAGCATTTTTGTAGAATCTTTCATCAGGTAACAAAAATGCGCCCCCTGGAATTTCTTGCAAGAACACGTATTTCCCATGCAAAAAACCTTTTGGAAAATTCTGATATGACGGTGGCCCAGATTGGCCAGGCCGTTGGTTATCAGGATAAAAATTATTTTGGGATTGTTTTTAAGGCTCATGAAGGAATCTCTCCGGGAAAATGGAAATTAAGATAGACAGAAAGAATTATCACGCTAATATTTTAATATTGTGATAAATATTTCAGATTGAAGCTTTTATTTAAAATATTAAAATCATTCATAGTTTCTAAAATCCGGAGAATTCTATGAAAAAAATAATTTTAATCTTTTTATTAATTGCATCTGTTACATGTATAGCTTATAGCAAAAATAAGGTGGTAAAGAAAATGGACATTCTTATTGATACAAATCAAGCATCGGTGCCAGAAAATATGCTCTGGCGCGGAATGGGCATGGTTAGTGGAAATAATTCATCCCGTCTTTTACTGGATTATAAAAGCCAGAATCCCCAGCGTTATCAGGAATTACTTGAATTAATCTTTGGTGAAAAAGGATGCGGAATTCAGCACCTTAAAATTGAAATGGGGGCCGATATCAATTCCTCTTCTGGAACTGAACCTTGCACCATGCGTTCAATTGACGAAAAGGCCGATGTTACCCGTGGTGCAGCTTTTATTCTTGCGGCCGATGCAAAAAAAATTAATCCAGATTTAACTTTGGACATGCTCTGGTGGGCAGAACCTCTTTGGATTGAAAGAGAAGGTGGCCTAAAATCTGGTCCTGAGCTTGCAAAAGAAAAACAGTACGAAAATCGTTACAAGTGGTATAGAGAAAATCTTGTTGGGGCTTATGAACATTTTGGTCTTAAGTTTGACTTTGTAAGTGCTACTCAAAATGAACGCGGCTGGGATTCTGAATGGATAAAATATCTTTCCAATCAGCTTAAATCAGATTCTGCGGCTCCTTATGATTTTTCAAAAATTAAAATTGTTGCAGGTGATGAAGTTTGCAGCTGGAATCAGGCAGATTTAATGGCATCTGATCAGGAATTATTTAATGCAATTGACGTAATTGGAAGTCATTACACCTCCTGGTCTACTGATACTGTAAAAAAACTTAGACAAAAGGGTAAAGAAGTCTGGCTTTCGGAAGGTTCTTCTCCAATGGGTTATGCAAAAAGTCAGGCAGCTTATGACGGAAATGGTTCTGGCTTAAACGGATTGAACGGAGTTTTGGATGTTGCAAACCGAATTATTACCATGTACGCCCAGGGAAAAATGACTCTTTACGAATTTCAGCCGGTAATTGCCGCTTATTACGATGGCGTTACTTACTGTCACAAGGAATTAATTAGTGCAAATACTCCCTGGAGCGGCTATTATCAGCTGGGACCGGGATTTTTTATGGCCCTGCATTTTTCTCAATTTATTAAACGTGGCTGGACAATGCTTGATTCTGCTTCTTTTGGGGACGGTCATGCGGCTGGCGATGGTCATGCACTTGGTGGAGCAACTTATTCTTACTTAACAGGCTCTAATCCAGAAAGCGGAGACTGGTCTACTGTAATTACAAATACCACAGAAAATCCTATTGAATATACTTTTGAAATTAAAAATGGTAAAAAGGACCAGCTTTGGGCTTATCAAACTTCCAGCTGGAAAATCCAGGATTCACTAAAAAAATCAAAGATAAGTGTAAAAGACGGAAAATTCAGCATAAAAGTAAAGGCAAATTCTATAGTAAGTCTTTCAAGTCTGGATATTAATCCTCTTGATGATGCCCTGTCCCTTTCTTCAATCACTCAGGACGATAATAAAATCCTGGAACTTCCTTACAAAGATGATTTTAATTACAGCGATAAAAATCAGAATTTCTTACAGGAAAGAGGTTTCGCTCCTCTTTACACAAGTGATCAGGGCGGTGCTTTTGAAGTAATTAATCTTGAAGGCCAGAATCTTTTACAGCAGAAAATCAGACTTGAAGAAAAAGCAAGGGAATGGGGTGGCTCTCCAGAGCCTGTTACAAATCTTGGTGATGACCGCTGGTTTAATTACAGTGTTCAGATTGAAGGAAAGTTTTCTCAAGAAGATTTAAATGATTCAAATTACATAGGAATTGGCGGCCGCTATAATCTGCCTGACAGTGGAAAAAATGGAATCTGGTTAAAATTGCAGGCAAACGGAAAATGGCAGCTTTTAAGAAATAAGATTTCAATTACCTCTGGCCAACAGGAAGATTTTTCTCCTGAATGGACAAATCTCTGGCATAAACTCTGGCTTGGTCTTGAAGATATGACTGTAAAAGCCAAAATTGATGACAAAGAAGTCCTGGCACTTAATCTTGCAGACACAAAAGCAAGTTTACAGGGGGCCGGTAGAGTTGCAATTTATTCCAGCTACAGACAGAATTGCTTTAAAAATCTTGAAATTCAGCCTCTTGGAAAAAATCCATACATAGAACGTTTTGACAATCTTGATTCTAATTTTACCTACACAGAAAATGAAACATCTCATTGGGAACACAGCCTTATGGATTCATTTAAGTGTTATAAGAGAACCGTTTCAAAAGGTAAAAAAGGCTCTTCTTGTAAAATTAATTTTACCGGTTCGGGCTTTATTTTGACTGGCACAAGCGATAAGGGATCAGGCCTTAAAATAAAAATTGACGGCCAGCCTTTAGAACTTCAGAAAATCCGTAAAACCGAAAACCGAGAAGCTTTATTTTATTACAGTGGATTAAAAGAAGGTAAACACAAGCTAGAAATTAAAATTCTTGCCGGAAATATGAATATCGACGGTCTGGAAGTTTTATCTTGCGGAGAATAAAAATAAAATTTCTCTAGAAGTGGTGGAAATTGTCCGCAAGAAATGGGATTATAGAAGGCAGTAAAATAAATGCGGAGTAAAAAATGATTCAGATATTTGGAACAAATAAATCTTTTGACTGTAAAGCTGCCCAAAGATTCTTTAAAGAAAGAAGAGTTCAATTTCAGTTTGTGGACTTAAAGGAAAAAGAAATGAGCGCAGGTGAGTTTGATTCAGTTCTTACAGCTCTTGCAAAAAAAGAAGGCAGTAGAGCTGATGCCCTGGAAGCCATGATTGATAAAGCTTCAAAAAATTATTCCAGCATTGCTTATCTTGATGACAGCGAAAAAGAAAGTAAACTTTTTGAAAATCAAGTAAGTCTTTTAAAACAGCCGGTTTGCCGTAATGGAAAAACTGAGGCTACCGTTGGAATGTGTCAAAAAGACTGGGAAGCCTGGCTCTAATTTTTTCTACATTTGCGAACGTCTTTTAAAATCCACTTGAATCCACTCATCAAGCGAAAGTGGGACGTAATCGCTGAATTTACAGAAACAATTAATCATATTGCAGGGAATAGAAATCTCCTTTTCCCCGCTTTTGATTTTTCTTTCTCTTGTGATTTTTATAAAACTATTAACAAGAATTTCGTCTGCGGTATTGTGAACATGGCCATAAAGCATAAAAGTTCTGGGACTTCCATCTTCGTTTATTAAATGCTGGTGATTGTAACAAAAAGTAGGATAGTGACTTAAAATTACCTGTCTTTTTCCGTCAGATAATTCTGCGTAAGGCTTTATCCACTCAAAACGTTCTAAATTTACCCCTTCCTTTTTTAACCAACCCCCGTCGTGATTCCCTTCAATAAGACAGATTTTTCCCTTTAAGCGCTTTAAAATATAATTTACCTCTTGGGCATCTTTTGAAAAAAACATATCTCCCAAAACAATAACCTGGTCGCCCCCCTGGACTTTTGAATTCCACTGGTCAAGCATATAATTATTCATAGCCCTGCTATTTTCAAAATTGCGATTGTCTAAAGAAATGATATTGTCGTGAAAAAAGTGCTGGTCGGAAATATAAAGTTTCATACTTAATTTTATACTAAAAAGTAAAATGAGAGAATAAAGGCTTTATTTTTTTTCCTCAAAAGGATTAGAGGTGATTTCTTTGTCATTGTAATGGAGTTCCCTGTACATTTTGGACATAGATTTACGTCTCTTTTTTTCCATCACAATTAAATAGATAATAACAAATAGAATCAACGAAAGAATGATTCCAAATAAAATCATAAACTAACTCCTAAAAAAAATAGTAACACAAAAAAATTTGCCTGTCTTGTAAAAAAGTATTTTTTTCAAAAAAAATATATCAAAAATTTGTTTTTTTTTTTATTGGCTGTTGGATAATATTAATAATGTCAAAAAATAAAAAAGAAAAAATTCAAAAGCCGGAAAGCCCGCTTAATCCTTACCATAAAGAATTTGGACTTTTTAGCAACATAAAATACATTTTAAATGCCATATATAAATATTCAAAAATCTTATTAATGCTCTTACCAATTGGATTTTTAATTTATCCGGCCCAGCGTTATCTTTGGACTTTTATTACAAAATTTGTAATTGATTTAATCAGTAATCAGGGGCAGGTAAAGGAACTTCTGATTATAATTGCAATTTTTTCTTTTTTAGTCTTAATTTTATATCTCTTACAAACCTTTTATTACAATAAACAATGGGTACAGTGTATTGCCGTCCGCATGAAACTTGTTCTGGAAAAAAATTACAAAATGATGACAATGCCCTTTGAGTATACCGAAGATCCTGAAATTCTGGATTGTAAACAAAAGGCCGAAAATGCCTGCTCAGGAAATTCAAGTGGAATAGAAGGCATGGAAAATCAGATTTTGGCTTTTATTCAACAGTTGGGCGTTGTAATTTTTGGACTTGTAATTCTTGGAACAATGAATCTTTGGATTATCATTGCCTTGATTCTTCTGGCCCTGATAAATTTTTTTATTTCTAATCAGTGCAGTAAATATTCTAAAAAAAATATCTGGGATCCCCTTAGTTTGTGGTGGCGTAAAAGATGGTATATGAATATGGCCCTTGCTGATTTTTCTTTTGCAAAAGATATCAGAATGTATGGGCTTCGTTCCTGGCTCACAAATAAATTTCAGGAATTAAATAAAGAACGCTATGCCGCCCAGCAGCGTAACAATAAATTGTGGTTTTGGCGGGGAATTATAAGTCATATTCTTTGGTTACTTTCTCAGGCCGGAATTTATGCTTATTTAATTTACAGGGTTTATACAAAATCCCTCACAATTGGTAATTTCACTCTTTATTTAACTTCATCTGCCACTTTTTTTGAATGTATTTCCTCTATGCTGAGTATTCTTAATCAGATGTTACAACGTAGTCGGGAAGTAGATGATTTTCGTTCTTTTTTGGAAATTGAAAGTTTTGATAAGTCAGAAGAAAAAACTCTTCCAGATTTACCACTTTTTGAAAGTTATGAATTTGAATTCAAAGGGGTTTCCTTTAAATACCCAAGGGCAAATAAATATGCCTTAAAAAATTTGAATATCAAAATTCAAGCAGGTCAAAAACTTGCTCTGGTTGGTTTAAATGGAGCTGGAAAATCTACTTTTATTAAATTGCTCTTAAGACTTTATCAGCCAACGGAAGGAAAAATCTATCTGAACGGAAAAGATATTTCCCTCTACAATAAAGAAAGTTATTACAGAATTTTTGCCCCAGTTTTCCAGGAAGTAAATCTTTTTGCCCTGAGCCTTGCAGAAAATATTTCGATGAAAAAATCTCAGGACAGCGATTACAAGAAAGCTCAGAAATCTTTGGAAGAAGCGGGTCTTGCTAAAAAAGTTGAAGTTCTTGACCGAGGCTTAGAAACTCAAGTTTTAAAGGTAATTTATGACGAGGGAGTGGATTTTTCGGGTGGAGAAAAACAAAAATTGGCGCTTGCCAGGGCCCTCTACAAAGATGCCCCGGTTGTTGTTTTAGATGAACCCACTGCCGCCTTAGATGCCCTTGCCGAAAGTAAACTTTATGAAGATTTTGATAAATTAATTGGTGGTAAAACTTCTATTTATATAAGTCACCGTTTAAGTTCAACACAATTTTGCGATAAAGTAGCACTTTTTAAAGAAGGTCAAATGGTTGAATATGGAAGTCACAAGGAATTGATGGCTAAAAAGGGTGAGTATGCAAATATGTTCCATATTCAGGCTCAATATTATCTGCAAGAGGAGGATTCTTATGAAAAATAAAGGTCCTGTTTTGCAGGTTGTAAAATATATGCTTAAAACTGCAAAAGAAAATAAACCAATTTTGTTTTTTGCCTATTTTTTGCAGTTACTGGCCACTCTGCTTCAAAAAGTTCAGATTATTATAGTTCCAAAATTTCTTATAGATGAGTTGATTTCAATTTACAATGGACAGGAGCTTTCCTTTCATGTAAAAAATGCCATTATATTTGCAATTCTGGCAATTGGAATTCAATTTATTGTAAATGTAATCAACAGTCTTGTTTCAAGAATTAAAAGTCTTTGCGATGAATGGTTCAGCGAATATTTTCAGGTAAAAGTAAATGATTACGCTATGGCTTTAGATTTTGAACACACAGAAGATCCTCAGGCTTTAAATCAATTAAATAAGGCAAAGGAAGGTGTCAGCTGGTACAGTGGAAATGTTTGCGGAATTTTAAATCAATTTTTTGACATAATAACAAATGTAATTGTTTTCTTTGGTGTAATTGCCATAATTGCAGGCAGTGCTCCACTTATAATTCCTGTTCAAATTGTAGTAATTATACTTGTAACTATTTTTCAGAGTAAAATTCGCCAGATTGAACTTAAAAGTTTTGAAGGTCTTTCAAAAATTAACAGAATTATCAATTATATTTTTTATCAACTGGCAGAATTTCAATATGGAAAAGATATCCGCCTTTATGACAGTTCAAAATTATTTATGGAAACTGGAGAAAAACATTTAGACCAGCAGATAAAAATCTGGAAGTATCAGGCAGAAGGAAGTAAAAAACAACAGTACTGCATAAATCTTGTAAGTGCAGCTGAAAATTTTCTGGTTTATTTTTACCTGGGTTATCAGGCACTTAAAAAGCTGATTAGTATAGGTCAGTTTTCAATGTGTATTTCGGCCTCTTCAAATCTTACTAATTCCTGCGAAAATCTTATTCGCTGTTTTCAGGAAATCATAAAAAGATCAAAATATGCTCAGGAGTACCTTAAATTTATTGAATATCCTCAGGCAGTTCAAAAAGGCAATAAAAAAATTAAAAATCAGGATCAGCATATTATTGAATTCCGCCATGTTTATTTTAAGTATCCGCGGTCACAAGAATATGTCTTAAAAGATATAAATATTACAATTCCTTCCGGACAACATCTTGCAGTAGTTGGCTTGAACGGGGCAGGTAAAACTACATTTATAAAACTTCTCTGCCGCCTTTACGATGTAAGTCAGGGCCAGATTTTAGTTGATGGAATTAATATCAAAGAATATTCCGATGAAGAATACAGAAAATTATTTGCAGTTCTCTTCCAGGATTTTAAGATTTTTGCCTTCTCGCTAAAAGAAAATATTGCTTTTGGACAAGAGGCTTCGGATGAAGAATTGGAAAGGGTATTAAAACTTGCCGGCCTTTACGAATATGCCCAGAGTCTGCCCCAAAAAACTGATACTTGTGTAAATAAATCTTTTGATAAAGGCGGAACTGAATTTAGTGGAGGACAAAAACAAAAACTGGCTATTGCCCGCGCCCTATATAAAGATTCTCCAATAATAATATTAGATGAGCCAACCGCAGCTTTGGATCCAATTGCCGAGGCAGATATTTATGCAAGATTTAATAACAGTCTGGCCGGTGGTAAAACTGCCATTTATATTTCACACCGGCTTTCTTCCTGTATTTTCTGCGATAAAATTGCGGTTTTTAGTAACAATCAAATAAAAGAATATGGAAGTCACAAGGATTTAATGAAAATTGAAGATGGACTTTACCAGCAGATGTTTACAACTCAGGCAAAACAGTATCTTCCTAAAGATTAAATTAAGACTGCAAATTGATTTTATCTTCCTCAAGTTCTTTATACTTTTTTTGAATTTCGTATAAAAGAAGGGGATTATTTTCTTCTTCCAAAAGATAATTGATTGCCTTTACCGTTTGATTATCAAGGCTTAGGCTTTGAATATTTTCATTTTCCAGACTTTCAATTTCTTTTACCTGTTCGCAGGCTTCAATTTCCAGGGCATTTTTAGAATATTTTTTCCAGCAGAAAATCACAAAAAGAATTATAGAAAGGGTGTAGCCAATTACAGAAATTGTATCGATATAAATTCCGTAAAGCCCTGTAGAAAACATAACTTCCAGTATCTTTATTATTGGCAGACTTGCATCTTTTCTTACCTGATGAAGGGTAAAGCCGCCAAAAATTCCAAAAATTGCAAGTAAAGCAAGAATTAAAATAATCAGAACTTTTGCAGATAAAAGTCCGGTCAGCAGGTTAAAGAATGCTTTAAGACTTTTTTTAATAAAAAGTAAAAAGCCCTTAAATCCTTTTACCAAAGCAGAATCTTTTTTCTCCTGGCCCTTATTTTTTGGAATTATTCTTCTATAAAAAATCACAAAGCCAAGGAAGGCAAATAAAATAATGTAGATTGTAAGAATCCACTGGTAAAATAGATTATCTTCTAATAAATCTCTAAAAGGATTATTGATATTTAAAATTACCACAAAAAGTTTAATCAAAAAAAAGAAAATAATAGGAATTATCAATTTATTAGGATTTTTATCTTCAATTACGATATTTTTTCCAATCTTTACTTTGACCTTTTTTCCGCATAATAAAAATAAAATTACTGCCAGACTCAACATTTCTATTACCAAAAGTCCTGAAGAAGGCAGCATTAAAAGTTTGTAAATCCCACTGTAGGCAATTGCCAGAGAAAATATATAAACTAATTCCAGGGGATTTTTCTCTTTTAAGAAGGGTTTTAAGTGGTAAGAATAATCTAAAAGGGCAGTTAATAATCCAAATAAAAGATAGGGAAGTAAAAACCAATCCAGGGGTTCAATGTAAAGGCCAATTCCTCTTTCTAAATGAATGCTTGAAAAAAAGTAAATCCAACTTCCAAAAAGAAATAAAAGAGAACAATCAAGAAAAAGTCTGGATTTTGTGATTTGAGTATTTTTTGAATTAGCCATTTATTCCTCCAGTCCTGGTATTGTTTTTGGAATTGTAAAACCTTTTATAATTCCACTTACTTTGCCGTAAAAGCCCGGATCTTTTAGGACCTTGCAATAATCTTTCATCAAATAAAGATAATTTGCTGCCTGAGGATAAGAACCGGTCAAAGATAAATCTGTTTTGTAAGTAGAAAAAAGACTGTCTATAGTATTTTCCACAAGGCTTATGTAATTTGGGTTATGAGATTTATCTAACATTGCCCTGATTTTTATGCAGGCAACAACAGAACCCTTTTGACTTAATCTTCCGGGTGGACAAAGCCTGCTGAAATATAAATCACAGAGTTTAATGGTATAATCTTTTCTTTTACTTTCATAAGCTTCGTCCATTTTAAAACAGTAAAAAGGAATTATTTCGGCGTATTTTATTGCTGCTACCTCGGTCGAAGTTCCCACAGGATATAAAGGAATTTTGTTCAGATAATCTTTAATCAAAGTGGAATTATAAAATAAGGATTGTGCAACTTCGTGTTTTTCTGGATTAGAAAGCAGAATATAGTCTACAAAAGTTGTGATGTAGTCTTTTATTTCCTGCTCTGCTGAACTTTCTTTTACAAAAGTGGCTAAAGCATCCAGATTAATTTGGCCCCTGTCTATTTGAGCAAGAACTTCCATTAATTTTATTTCATTATCGTATCTATTGTCCTTTACTAGATTCCCCAGACTTTTTTGCAAAAAGGGGAGTGGCAGTGGTTTTGAAAATTCATTTTCGTAATTCAGATTTATATAAGTTGATCTGCCTAATAAAAAAAGTGGAAAAATTCCCAGTAGAAAAAAGATAATTCCAAATACAATCTTAATTTTAGAAGCTTTCTTTTGATTTGATTTACTCATTCTCCCGCCTTTACCTCGTAAAGTTAAAAATTATCCATTTGAGATTTTTAAATCAAGGAAGGCACTTACATCTTCTGCCCAGCTGTATTGATTCATAAATTCACCGGCGTAAGAGCTTATGGCTTTTTTATCCCCTTCAAGAAAATCATAATAATCACACTGGATAACATTTGTATTAATTCTAAAACTATTGTATTCGTAAATGAAAAATTGCTGAATACCTAAATCGGTAAGAGTTCTTTTTATATCAACCACAAGGTTTCTAAAACTACTTCCATATTTAGAAGAATCTGCGTGGTCTCCCCAAAGTACACTGATTAATTCTTTTGTGTTGGCAGAGCTTCCATTTTTGTAGATTAAATAGGCTAATAACTCGGTTGATTTACTTCTACTGAATTTAATCAACTGATCCTTATAAAATAAAGTAAAATTACCAAATGTGATGGCCTTTAGGCTTGATTTTTGGTTTTTAAGCAAATCAAAGTGTTTCTTTTCTATTTTTCTTTTATAAAGACAAAGGCAGAATAAAATAATTGAAATAAGAATTACATTTCCAAAAGCACTAAGGCCATAAAATTTAATGAAATTTTTGCTTAAAAAAGCCAGCCCTAAAAGCTGACCAATAAGGAATAAAATTGGATCTACATAGAAAAAACATAGAGCCAGGGAGCAGATTGTTATAAAGATTATAAAGGCATTAAAAGTGTGAAGATAATTATAAGACCTGTAATAAATTGCAAGCAGAATCATTGCATAATACATGATGTAAACAGGTATATTTTTAAGCAAATTTGATTTTTGATTTTTAATCTTTTTTAGAAACAAACCTGCCACAAGAGATAAAATTGAAATTATAGCTAAAAAAGAATAATAGGATATATAGAAAGATGCTTTTTTTAAATCTTTATAATTAATAATAAGGTAAGCTATTAGATTTATTGTTCCAAATAAGGCAACAAGAAAAGAAACTATTACCATGTGAAAACGGTTGGCTTCAGAATAGTCAGTCATGTCATTTTTTGGGATATTGTAACGGTTTATATAAAATTGAATTGGATTTATTGTTTTTAACTTTTCTTCTGGATTTTTGTTCATATGTGATTTTTAGTTTAACATGGAAAATCCTATATAGCATTAAAATTGTGCTGATTTTGTGCTGATTTTTATTTAAAAAGGTGCTATTTTGTTGCACTCATTCCTTTATAGTGAATACAGAATTAATGGTAAGGTTATATTTGTTGAAGCCAGAAATTCGAGTAAGACATAAAATTAATGTAGAGTTGTATAAAATCTAAATCCAGCCACTACACTTCGGGTCTTCAGAAATAACCTTTCCGAGGTGCGGTGGTACTTTTTTGTTAATTATGAAACTTAATTCTAGTTTGATGTAAACAAGTTTGAATATCGGAGTAGAGTTAAAAAAGTAAAAAGCCTAAACGTTATGCCAGAAATTAGTTTAGGTTCAGCTAAGAAAGTCTTTGAAAGCTGAGTTTTACGTCATCCCTTGGTTCTTCAATTCCTTTTCCCAAGGGGTGACGTTTTTTTTTTAACTTTTGATTTTAATATAGCGGGGGCTGGACCTCGGGGGTGCAGTCGCAATCTCCTGTCCGCTCCTTGAACTGAACCCCAAAAGTTGGACACTTTTGGGGTTCAGTTCAGTTAGTTCGCTTGCTTGCGGTCGGCTGCTTCGCAGGTGCTCCCAGCGCTAACGCATTTTATACTCCCTGCAAAATATCAGATAATTTGCAGGCCAGAAAATTAATAAAATCACAATTCCAATTAGAAAGGCCGGTATCAGCCCCTGCCCCGTAAGCGGCCCAGCCCATTTTTCAATGAAGCTTCCAAAAATGCGTAAAAGTATAGCGGGAATTATGCTTGCCGCAATAAAAGCCAAAAGACCAAAGCTATATTTTTTATGTGCTATGTCCAGAAAACCTGCAACAAAAGCTTCATTCTTTATTACCCTGCTGGCAAGAAAAGGCATGGAAATCAAAATCCAGATAAGAAAAAGATAGTGAGCGGCAATTACAAGAGAAAGTCTAAA
>JAIKYZ010000063.1 GCA_024682655.1 Treponema sp. | reverse complement strand
CTAATAAAAATACTCTTCCTTAAAATCAAATACCGCAGGTTGTATCAACAACCGAGGATATTTGATTAACAATATAAGAGTTTCGCAAGAAACTCTAAGTTAAATTGAATGGCGATATTTTAGCCATTCAATTTAAACCTTCCTTAAAATCAAATACCGCAGGTTGTATCAACAACCGAGGATATTTGATTAACAATATAAGAGTTTCGCAAGAAACTCTAAGTTAAATTGAATGGCGATATTTTAGCCATTCGATTTAAACCTTGGATTTTTTTAATTTAAGGGTGTAAGTTTATTACAATCAATTTCCAGATTTTCTAAAAATTTATTTAGATATAAAAGACCTGTCTTGGAAAGTTTGTAACGAATATCATCTTTTTCTTTTTGAATAATTGCCAGATTTTTTTTCTCCCAGGAACTTATCAAATCTATAAAAGAATCTGGTAATTTATAATTAAAAATATCAGAAAACTCATGAGCGGTAATTCCAGAAACTTTTCTTAAGCCCATCATAAAAAATTCATAAAGGGAGGTTTCTAAATCAATAATTTCAATATCAAAAGCCTGTGAACAAAGAGAATCGGCTGACTTCCAAAATTCAATATAATTTTTAATATTATTTTTATTGGTTAATCTAATTCCTTCTCCCTTTTTGTTATAAAGACTTCCTGCAGCAGAAGGTCCACAGCCAATATAATCTTTGTGATTCCAATAAACTAAGTTGTGTTTTGATTGACAGCCCCTTTTGCAAAAATTTGAAATTTCGTACTGGAAATAACCCTTTTCTTCCAGAAAATCTTTTGCTTCAAGCCATAAATTATCAGCAAAATCATAATCATAATCGTGGGAAATAAAATATTTACCAAGGGGTGTCTGCTCTTCTAAAGTCAGAGAATACATAGAAATATGATTTGGATTAAAAGAAATTATTTTTTCAAGACCTTGAAAAAAGGACTCCTTACTTTCGTGAGGAAGACCGCAAATTAAATCATAGGAAAATTCTTTTTTCCAAAATCTGGAAATTAAATCCATAGCCTTAAGATTTTTTTCTCTGTCAGCTCTCCTGCCTACAAACTCAAGGGATTTTTGATTTAAACTTTGAAGGCCGCAAGATAGACGAGTAACCGGGCTTTTATTTAATTCCTCAAGATAAGTTTGACTAAGATCATCAGGATTTACTTCCAGGGTAATTTCACTGGCCCATAAACTTTTATCTTCTGAGCAATATTTTATTGATTCAAAAAGATTATTAATTTGCTGAGTTGATAATAAACTTGGTGTGCCCCCGCCTATGTAAATTGTATTCCAAAACTTAATAGAGCAGGTTTTTTGTACAAATTCAATTTGATTTTTTAAGGCCCCAAGGTAATCTTCTAAAATATTCTGGGAAAAACCTTTACATTCCTGACTAAAAAAATCACAGTAAGAGCATTTAGAAAGACAAAAAGGTATATGAATATAAAGAGAAATATTTTTTCCGCTTAAATCATAATTTTTAAAGGGATTTTCTACTCTTTTGTCCATAAATTAATACAATTTAATTTCGTTGAAGGGGAAATAAGAAAATAAAGCCTTTCCTGCAAAATCACTTTTTGTTACAGGGCCGGTTAATCTACAGTCATCACAGCTGATTCTATTATCCCCAAGTAAAAGATACTGACCTTCTTTTAAAGTAACTTCATCAAGATAACCTTTTACTCCAATTTCAGTATCCCAGGAAGCTGGATAAGCAGTAAAAACAATATTGTATTTTTTATTCGCAAGTTCAAATTCAGTTAGATAATGTTTTTCGCCCTTAGGTTTTATATAAAGTACAAAATCCCTCATATAAAAAGTATCACCAGGTAGACAAACTACTCTTCTCAATTGATTTTGAGTACAAGGATATTTATTGTCACTTTTAATTGAAAACTGTCTAAAAGTAAAAAAAGAAAGACATAAATCTAAAAATGTATTAACTTTACCAGGCTTTACTTCCCTGGCTTTTGGATTTAATAAAATTACATCACCACGATTAATTTTATGCATTAAGGGTGTAAGCATAATCAGAGAATTTTCTTTAATATCAGGAGACATTGAAGAAGATTTTTGACAAACAGAGAAAAGCAGATATTTTGTAATTAAGTTACAAAAAAGAAAAAGGAATAAAATTAAAAAAATTATAGAAATTATCTTCTTTTTTTTTGCTCTTTTTCTTTCGAATGAATATGTTAAAGTATGATTCATGGTTCTTTTTTTAAAATATCATAAAGAATTTTAAGTTACAATACTTATTTTTCATTAACTTGAAAGCAACAATGCTATACTTTATAATAGCAGCTTAAGGATTATATAGTGAATAATTTGATTGCAGAAAACAGAAAAGCAAAATTTGATTACTTCATCGAAGAAAGTTACGAATGTGGCTTGCAGTTAGAAGGAACTGAAGTAAAATCCGTAAAAAACGGAAACATTTCCTTCCCCGACTCCTTTGCAGAAATTATCAACAATGAAGTCTGGCTCAAAAACTTCCACATTTCTGAATATACTTTCTCATCTGTATTTAATCATAATCCAGACAGACCTAAAAAACTTCTTCTTCATAAGGAAGAAATTAAAAAATTAAATAGAAAGGTTGAAGAAAAAGGTTATACTTTAATTCCTATATCCTTTTATTTAAAAAATGGTCGTGTAAAAGT
>JAIKYZ010000020.1 GCA_024682655.1 Treponema sp. | reverse complement strand
AGCTCCATTTCTTGAAACTGAAAGTCCAGGAATGTAAGTTAAAATACAAAGAATTATTGAACCAATAACAATAATTGCTACCAGTTTCTTTAAAACTTTCATATCTAAAAAGAGGAAAATACCAAATAAAAGAAAACCTACTGCTGAACAGATTAACTGACGTTCTACAAGCTGCAAGGGTCTTTTTGTAAGCTGAGCAACACTACCCTGAGAACTTACAAATAAAGTAAAAATACCAATACCCCACATAAGAAGAATAGATAATAATAACCACATATCAATTTTGTGATACTCTTCTGTTGGTTTTGCAGCAAAGAAAGTAAATCCGTCCATACTATTTACCTTCCTCACAAGTGATATCTTCAATAATTTCCTTTAAGTTCATAGAATTTGAAGCTTTAAATAAAATTACATCATTTTCCTTGATTATTGATTTAATTTTTATTGAGATTTCTGTATAGATTTCAGAACTTTTATCTTTATTCCATTCAAGAATAGAATTTCCATCATATGAAGTAAAAGCATTTTCCATTTCTGGGCCAATCAAGAAAATATAAGAAGCATCAATCTTAGACAGCAGTTTGCCAATATTTTCATGAGCCTTAACAGATTCCTGACCAAGTTCTTTCATGTCTCCAAGTACAAAAATCTTCTGATTTACATCTTTTAGCTCTGCACACAATTCAATAGATTTTTTCATTGAATCTGGATTTGCATTATAAGAGTCATTAATAACTGTAACTTTCTTACCCTTTACAATTTTTCGGCCAACTTCCATACGGCCACTAACAGCTGCAAATTTTTCTAACCCGGCTTTGATTTTTTCTGCAGGAATACCAATTTCGCGGGCACAGGCAATTACAGCAAGGGCATTATGATAATTATAACTTCCACCAATAGGAAGATTTACTTGGAGTCCTTCCAGGGTAAAAGTAGTTCCAAAAAGACCATTATCTTTTACAAAAGCAACTTTACTTTCTTTTTCATCAAGATTTGGGCCAAATTTAACGACTTTACCTTTTACTTTTTCGCAGCAAAAATCACAAAAATCATCGTCAGCGCCAACAAAAGCTGCACCGTCTTGAGGAATATAATCCAGAGACTTTCTTTTTTCTTCAGCAATATTTTGACGGCTTCCTAAAATTCCAATATGGGCACTTCCAATATTTGTGATAATTCCATACTTTGATTTATAGACTTTTGAGATTTCGCCAATTTCATTTTTTCGGCTCATTCCCATTTCAAAAACCCCAACTTTTTCACTTCCCTTAATTTTAAAAACAGAAAGAGGAAGTCCTGTTTCGGAGTTAAGATTTCCTTTAGTATAAGCAACATTTTCCTGACCAAAATATTCTTTACAAACAGAAACCATCATTTCTTTTGTAGTTGTTTTACCACAAGAACCGGTAATACTGATTTTGATCATATTTTTACAAACTTCAGAAACATATTCTTCGGCTGCATCTTGAAGAGCTGTAAGAGTATTTTCAACAGCAATAAAGAGAACCTTTTGATTTTCTTCTGCCATTTTCTCATACAAATCTACATTAGCCTGATATTCTGCTTTATTAATCAAAACAACAGAAACCTTCTTTTTTAATACATCAGGAATATATTTATGACCGTTCTGAAATTCCCCCATAAGAGGAACAAACATTGCTGGTAAATTTTCGTCAATTTTACGACTATCAGTCTGAACATCCACAAATGAGATTTGACCAGAAAACTGGCCTATTACACTGCCTTTTACAGCTTTTACAAGGTTTTCTTTAGTCAATAATGAAGAGATCATTTTCCATCTCCTTTCATTTCGACACGTACAATATCTTCTGACTCAGCCTTATGCATTCCAAGTTCTTCAACCGCAACTTTTTCAATTCTATCTGCACTTGTTAAAACACTGATATCACTTACAAGTCTTTTATTTTCTTCTATTAATTTTTCCTGTTTTTTCTCCAGGGCAAGAATTTCCTTATTCAAATCTGTATATTTTTTTGCCTGAAAAGCGTACAAAATCAACATTGTAGGAATAGTTAAAACCAAGAGTACAAGTCCTAATCTTCTAAAAAAATCTCTAACTTTAATTTTCATTTTAGTATCCCAAAACTCCTTCCAAATGAAATTCAGTAGCATCTTTTATCTTTCTAACTACTCTTAATTTTGCACTTCTTGATGGACTATTATCCTTTATTTCTTCTTCACTAGGGCATACAGGCTTTCTAGTCAAGATTTCAGCACATTCTTTACCACCACAACGACAAATAGCAACTTCTGGCGGACAAACACATTTTTTGCCAAGATTTCTAAAATAATTCTTAACAATTCTGTCTTCAAGAGAATGAAAAGTAATCACTCCCATTTTTCCGCCCACTTTTAAATCATTAAAAGCGGCATGAAGAGCTCCAGGCAATCTTTTTAGTTCACTATTAACAGCAATTCTTAAAGCCTGAAAAGTTCTTGTTGCAGGATGGATTTGACCATATCTGTAATTAGCAGGAACCGCATCCCATATTATCTGAGCCAGAGCCTTAGAAGATTCAATTCTACCTCCTGCTCTTTCTCTTACAATCGCAGCGGCAATTCTTCTGCTCAATTTTTCTTCGCCATATAAATATATTAAGTCTGCCAGTTTATCTTCCGGCAGGTCATTTACTAAATCAGCAGCAGATTTATCAGAATTTTCGTTTAATCTCATATCCAGTTTTTCATCATATCTAAAAGAAAAACCTCTCGAAGATTTTTCGTAATGAAAAACAGAAATGCCCAGATCAAATAAAATTAAATCTGGTTTTTCATATTCAGCTGGATAATTATCATAAAAATCATTAAACCAACCGTTAAAAAAGTGAATTCTTTGACCAAAAACAGATAGTCTTTCTTTGGCCCTTGCCTGAATTACCTTATCAGCATCAAGACCAATTACAGTAAGATTTGGATATTTTGAAAGGAAATTAAATGTATGACCGCCTTCGCCCAGGGTTGAATCAATCATTACAGCATGATTCTCATAAGGCTCCCCAATTGGAGTAAGATACTGAAGACATTCTTTTAAAAGAACTGGCTTATGAACAATTTCCATTTTTAATTAAAAATTACCAGAACTGATTCATCACCAATTCTGGTAATTCCCCTTCCACCCAAAAATTAAATATTAAAAACTAATATTATTAAATTCTTTAGCCGCATCAATGAAAGAATTTTCACTTGCAGCAAGATAATCTTTGTAATTTGCTGAATCCCAAATTTCAACATACTTTGCCATACCAAGCACAGTACATTCTTTTGTTAATCCAGCAACGTCTCTAAGAGACTGTGGAATTGACAAACGGCCGTTTTTATCAAACTCAACTTCCTGAGCTGGTGCAATCAAGCGTCTAACAACCATAAGATTACGGTCATTTAACATCGAAGCATTAGCCATAAGTTTTGTTTGAAAAAGCTCCCATTCGTCAGCAGTAAAAAGCCACAAGCAGCCGTTTAAACCTCTGGTGATTATAACTACATTTTGATTAATAGCGGTTCTCAATTTCGAAGGAAATGAGAGACGGCCTTTATCATCAATCGTATTATTGTATTCACCAGTTAATAGATTCATACCCACTTTTTACCACTTTCTACTACTTTTTCCCACTTATCCACCATTTTATTCCAAATTTTGCTAAAGTCAACGCGTTTTTCGACAGATAATATAAAAAGGATTAAAAAATAATTTCAGATAACTACACAATTTAATAGTATTTTTTTATTAAGTAGATAAAAGAGGATTCCCTTCCGATGACCCAAGGCTTTTCAACAATTAACGAAAATAAGCTGCATTCAAGTTTAAAAGCCTACTACGCAATTCAAAATCAAGGTAAAACAGAAGTTTTTACAGAAGGTTATATTTACGACATTGTTGCAGATAACGGCGAAATAATAGAAATTCAAACAAAAAATCTGGGGAAATTACTTGGCAAAATCAATGACGCTCTGTCTAATAATAAAAAGATCAGGGTTGTTCATCCGGTAATTTTACAAAACACAATTCTTACAACCGATAAAAATGGCAAATTAATATCTAAAAGAAAGAGCCCCAAAAAAGGAAATATCTACGAAAGTTTAAGAGAATTGACCGGGATTTATTCAATTCTCCTAAAAGACAATTTCACTCTGGAACTTGTATTTGTAAACACAATTGAACACAGGGTTCGGACAGAAGATGAAGTTCAATCAGAAAATAAAAGAAGAAGACATTTAAAAAACTGGATAAAAGTTAATAAAGAACTAGAAGAAATCCTTTATTCAAAAAGTTTAAAAAATAAAAATGATTACCTTGATTTACTGCCTAAACAATTAAATACAATTTTTACCTGCAATGAAGTAAAAGAAGGCTTAAAAAATGAATTCAAGTTACCACTTTCAAGTCAAAATAAAGCAAACCTTTTATTATGGCTTTTAAAAAAAATGGATTTAATTGAAATTAAGGAAAAAAAAGGCCGGGCTTACTTATATAAAATTAAAGAATAAAAGAGAAGATTTTTTACCTACCTCTTCCACCTGCATGACCATGTACGTTCTACCATTTTTCACTATAATCAGTATATGTTTAATTATATCTGGCCACTTTTAATAATTGTTTTTGCAAACACGCTTTATCAGATTTGCGCTAAGGGAATCCCTGAGCAAATGAACACTTATGCCAGCATGACAATCACTTATGCTGTGGCGACGCTTTTTTCGGCAGCCGCTTTCTTTGTCACTTCAAAGGGCGGAAATATCCTCAAAGAATTTTCCCACACCAATTGGGCAACAATCGTTCTTGGAATTGTAATTACAGGACTTGAAGTGGGCTTCATCTTTGCTTACAAGGCTGGCTGGAAAGTCAGTACTCTGGCAACAGTTTCAAATGCGCTTCTTGCAGTCATTTTGATTTTTGTGGGACTTATCTGCTATCATGAAGCAATCAGCTGGAGCAAGGTTCTTGGAGTTGCAATCTGCCTTGTAGGATTGTATTTTATAAATAGAAAGTAGGTCTTCTTATTCTGAAATTCTGTTTGCCATGAAAACCCTCCAAATTTAAGTTTTTTGTTTCATTGCTTATAGAAAATACATTTATATACTATAAAATATAATCTTGTGAAAATTAAGTACAAGGGGGAGAGATAAAATTTTGGTTTTTGCAAAAAAAAACAGCCACCAAAAAATCTTGGTGGCTTCTTTCGAAGATTAATAATCGTTATAGCAAGAAATTTCTTTAAGTGACGTATATTCCTTATATGAAATTCCTTTTACTGTTTTACTTCCATTTTGGTCTATATAAGCCCAAGAAATCTTATAGTCTCCAATAAAATCATTTTCTTGACCAGACCAGGTAACTTTTTCTTCATTATGTATCGAAGTTAATGTAAATGAAGCTGGAGAAGCATCATTTTTCGCTTCAACATAAATTATTATATTTCCATCTGGTACTCGATAGTTGAAAGTAACTGTATTCGATGTTCCTTTGTAATACATCGTATCAAAATTACAACCTGTCAGTAAAAGGAAAACTGTACTAATTAAAATAAATATATATAGTGTTTTTTTCATAAACAATCCCCCTATAAAAAGTCAGTGCGGAAATTTCAATTTCAGCATCGACTTTTTAGAACACATTCGTAATAAAATGAGAATGTGCAAGTAATATAAGGCAGTTTGCAACGCAAACTGGAAAGATAAAAACTAACGCAACATCAGGAAGTTTTTAGCTCTCTCTCCTTTTAGAACTCAATTCTTAAGAGAGTTGCCTTAGATTTTCCAGCAACCATCATCGGGATACCGGCAACTGTCATAATAGAACCGGCAATCGAAAGTCCAACACCTGCACTATACAAAGCCTTGTTAGAAGAATAATCGGCAACAGTTCCCCAGCTATCATCAAAACCCTGAGGCAAAATGGCCAAAAGAATTCCAGTAAGTAGTGCACTGGCACCGAGTATTTCAAAAGTCATACCAGTCCCATACAACCCCACGCTTCCGGCCTTGATATTCCAAATCTGGGTTCCTCCAGTTGCACTTATGGTAAAGATTGCATTTCCAGCAGTTTTCAATTGCATCTGCCCGGAATCAAGATGGAGTTCATTTGGTGTTGTACAAACAAATTGATAACTCATTCCACTTGTAGAAGTAGATCCGATACTTGACCCCTGGACAGAGCCTGCATACTGTCCGGTATTTGTATACGCACTTGATATAGAATATCCAGACGAAATACTTGTTGAAGTAGATTGTCCAGTAATTCTATAAATTTCTGTACTTTTACCTTTTACAGCATTTAAAATGATTTTAGTTTCTTTTGTTGAATTTTCATCTGTTATGGTAAGATTCTGTGCAAAAACCACTGATGCAAGGTTAACAACGATCAATCCGATTACAACTTTTCTAATAGTTTCAGTCATCTTTAATTTCATTTCCACCACCTCCGACACAGCCTCAAAAAAGACTGATAAAAAAAAGTCTATTACCTATTTTATATTATGTCAATTTTAATAACATCATTTTATACTGATTTTATATATGGAAAAATATCAGCAAGTTTTTATCAATAATATGAGATACTACAGAAAGCTACGGAGTCTTTCTCAGGCAGAACTTACTGAAAAATGTGAAGTAGCCACGGGCACTGTTGGAAATATCGAGTGTGGCCTTGCAAAGCCTTCTTTTGACCTCATACTGACAATGGCTCAGGTTCTAGGAATAGTCCCCTCAAAATTATTTGCAGAAAACCAAAATCTTTCAGGTAGCGACATCAACATCATTAAAGAACACGAAATTTTAAAAGAATTTTACGAAAAACTAAAAGATAATTTTGAGTGAGATTTTTGCAGCAGCATTCATTCTTTGGCAGGATGATTGGAATTTTATAATGAGCCTCTTTTTCTTTCTGGCTTTCATGAATCAGCTTTTCTGTGATGGCTGCAATCTGTTTTACAAAAGGCAGGAAAAGGATTGTGGCAGAAATATTAAAAACAGTATGAAGCATGGCAATGTGAGTTGTGATGTTTTGCGCAGGCTGACCGGGAACAATGAAATCAATCAGATTTAAAAATGGCTGGAAGAAAATCAAGGCCAGGAGAGTGCCCGTAACATTAAAAGCCACATGGACAGCAGCAGTTCGTTTTGCATTCACACTTGCGCCAAAAGATGACATAACCGCATCAACCGTTGAACCGATATTGCTTCCTAACACCATTGCAGCCCCAAGCTCCCATGGCAAAGAACCGTTTGCAGACATTGTAAGTACAATCGCGGTTGTAGCAGAGGAAGAATGAATCAAAGCAGTAAAAAGGGTTCCGATTAAAACTCCAAGCAGAAGACCCGCAAAATTTAAATCCTGAAATTTCTGTAAAAAGCTGACAGACTCAGGCTTTAAATTCATGGAAGTTTTAAGAAGCCCCAGCGCCATAAACAAAAGCGCAAAGCCCATGAAACAATCAGCAAAATTATGAATCTTAAACTTCTTAAAATATTTAAGGATAAATCCAATACCAAACAAAGGAATGGCCGCTGCTTCCATACTAAAAGAAAATCCAAAAAGAGAGACAATCCAGGCCGTAACTGTAGTTCCGATATTTGCGCCAAAAATAATTCCAATGGCCTGTGTCAAACTTATAATCTCAGCATTTACAAAACTAACCACCATTACAGTAGTTGCGCCGGAAGACTGAATTATTGCCGTAACCGCAAGTCCAGTGAGCACAGCTGTAAATCTGTTCCCGGAAATCTTATGAAGCAGGGACTGCAGGCTGCTTCCCGCTCCCTTTTGAATACCGTTCGAAAGCATCTCCATTCCAAAAAGCAGCAGGCAGAGAGAACCAATAAATCCTAAAATCTGGCTTATTACAGTTATCATGCTTTTAATATAACTGTAAGAAATTAAAAATTATAGTTACTTTGTGTAAATTGTATGTAAATTCTGGAAGTGACAGTTATTGTGTTTTTTACTATAATCTTCTTTATGTTCCGACCAATGAGAAGATTTAAGCAGCAGATTGCAGATAGCGAGTGCAAAGAGATTTTGAAAAATGAAAAACGCGGAGTTCTTTCCCTGCTGGGCGATGACGGATATCCTTACGGACTTCCCCTCTCCCACTTTTACAGCGAAGAAGACAATAAGATTTATTTTCACTGCGCAAAGGAAGGCCACAAAATTGATGCCATAAAAAATTATGACAAGGCAAGCTTCTGTGTTTATGATTCAGGCTACCGCAAAGAAGGGGAGTGGGCTCTTAATATAAACAGTGTAATTGTCTTTGGAAAAATCCGCCTGGTGACAGACCCGGATCTTACCCGCAAAATCTGCACAAAGCTGGTTTATAAATTCACAGACGATCAGGCCTATCTTGAAAAAGAACTCACCAATGCCCTGCCACGTGTTCAGTGTCTTGAACTTGAAATTGAGCATATGACGGGAAAGCTGGTGAATGAGTCGTAATTGATGTGGGCATGACAAGTGCATATCTTACATCTATAAGCAAGCGTTCACAAAATTGCGAATCTCATTACTGATTAAATCACTTTCGTAATAGTGCACATAGTGTCCGCAATTCAGATTGATAAGTTTCGCGTTACATTGCTCTGCAAATTCCCGCTCGTGTTCAAGCCAGTCTGGTGACACCTGCTTTCCGTTAGAAACAAACATCAGGACAGGACATTTAATCATGCCTGCAGCCGCCACTTTTTCTGCATTTTTTAACACGGCTTCAGCCTCTTTTATATAGCATTCATTAAAAGCATTTTTCTTCCATAAGATTTTTTGTTCTTTAATCTCTTCTTTATTTAATCCGCGTTTATATAATGGGAGCCAAAACAAGAGACCTTTGTCTTTTGCTTTTTTCATCTTCTTTATGACTGATATTCGCCGGTCTATTTCATCGCCTTTCCAAGATAAATATGTTTTTGGAGTTGCCATATCAAGACCTATTATCGCCTTAACTTCATCAGGATATTTCTGCTTCCA
>JAIKYZ010000149.1 GCA_024682655.1 Treponema sp. | reverse complement strand
AAAAAAGGGGTGTTTATGAAAAGTATTCGAATAAAAATTATGTTGGCAGTAATTATAGTGTTACTAACAACATCAACTGTTCAAAACTTAATTTCTTATAATCAAGCTAAAGCAACAATGGTAAAAACTGCAAATAATACACTTGATTCAGTTATATCAAAAGCAGAAAAACAAATTACCGATTTGAATGAAAGTTACTTAAAAATGCTACACGCAATTGCAAACCTACCCTTTTATGCAAATCCAAACAATTCACTTGAATCTAAATGTAGTGAACTTTTAGCTTTGGCTCAAAAAAATCCGGAAACTTACATAAATATAGCTTTCTATGACATAGATGGTTATACAATTTATGGAGATGGTTCTAAAGTTTCTTTTGCTGATTTGGATTATGTAAAAGACGTTCTTTCTGGTAAAGAAGTTGTAACAGATCCTATGTTATGGTCAGTTGAAAATATGGAAGGCCGTACAGAAGATGGAAAAGAAATTGAAGATGATAATGTTCAGATTCTTATTATTTATGCAGTTCCTGTTTATTACGAAGAAAGAATCGTAGGTGGAATTGTAGGAATTATTAATGGTGAAAGTTTCCATTCAATTGTAGAAGGAATTGATATTGGTGGAGGTCATCACCCAACAATTATTGCTAGAGCAAACATGGATATTTTTGGATATTGTAAAAATAGCGAAGATTCTTACATCAACTTAAAAGAATTATTACAGGCTCCTGAATTTGAAAATTACAAAAAAGAAATTCAAAAAGGAAATAAAAATCGATTTACTGCAAAATATCCAGGAACCAATACAGATACTATTTTTGAATATTCTCCAATTAATAATACCACCTGGTCTTTATTGGCTGCCGTTCCAAATGATTACTATTATGGTGAATTAAATAAATTAATGAATGTATTTTTATTTGTATGTATTATTTCGGTAATACTTGCAAGCATTATATTCATTCCAATTATTCATGTGATTGTAAAACCTCTTAAGATTCTTAATGCTTCTATTAATGAAATTGCAAGTGGTTCTGCAGATTTGACAAAAAGAATTGAAGTTAAATCTAAAGATGAAGTTGGTTCTGTAGTAGAAGGATTTAACAACTTTACAAATAAATTACAAAATATTCTTAAAAATATTAAAGGGACAGAAAATGAACTTGAGATTGTTGGTACAGATATGGAAAATAGTACCCAAGAAACAAGTTCTTCTATAACAGAAATTATTGCAAATATCGAAGCAATTCACGGTCAAATTGATAACCAAAGTAAGAGTGTTACACAAACCGCTTCAGCAGTAAATCAAATTGCTTCAAATATTACTTCTTTGGAACACCTTATTGAAAATCAGGCCCAGGGAGTTGTAAGTGCATCTTCTGCCGTTGAAGAAATGATGGGAAATATTGATTCTGTAAATCATTCGGTTGATAAAATGGCCAATTCTTTTGACACACTTCTTATTGATTCGCAAAATGGTGCAAATAAGCAGGCAGAAGTAACAAGTAAGATTGAACAGATTGTAACCCAGTCAGAAATGCTTAGCGAAGCAAACCAGGTAATTTCTAACATTGCAGAACAAACTAACCTTCTTGCAATGAATGCCGCAATTGAAGCCGCCCATGCAGGTGATGCAGGAAAAGGATTCTCTGTAGTTGCTGACGAAATCAGAAAACTTTCTGAAACTTCAACTGCACAATCAAAAACAATTGGTGAACAACTTACAGGAATTCGTGAATCTATTTCTCAGGTTGTTACTGCTTCTGAAGATTCAAATAAAGCCTTCCTTTCGGTTTCTAATGGAATTCAAGAAACTGATGAAGTAGTAAGATTAATTAAAGCTGCTATGGAAGAACAGACTATTGGTTCTCAGCAAATTAATAAGGCTTTACAGACAATGAATGACAGTACACTTGAAGTAAAAACCGCTAGTCACGAAATGGCCGAAGGAAATAAACAAATTCTGGAAGAAGTTAAAAATCTCCAGGATGCAACTATGGTTATGAAAGAAAGTATGGAAGAAATGTCTGTTGGTGCAGATAGAATTAATCTTACTGGCAGCAGCCTTAAAGAATTATCTGGAAAACTTCAGAATTCGATCGATCAGATTAGTAATGAAGTTGGATTGTTTAAGGTATAATTCAAGATTCCCTAAAAAGAGGGTTTTTAAGGGGGATTTCCCCCTTAGGAGAGGGGGTAGCGGAAGACAGTTTGCTGGCTGAAGCGAGGGGGAGACTTCCCCCACCCTTCTAAAATTTCAAGGTAATTCCAATTGTAAAATAATTTTCAAGAAGATTTGTAAGATTATTTATCCACTTTTCTTTGTAATAATTAGCTATTTCATCCTGATTAGCCTCAAGTTCTTCCTGACTATAAGAATGTCCATTCCAGGTATAAGTATTGCTATCGGAATTATAAACAATTTCTCCACCTGGATAAAGATGATTTGAAATTCCATAATTATGAACATAAACAAACTTGTAATCTGCATTGAAAGAAATTGTAAAGGACTTCCAGAGTTTTGGTAAATCATAGGTCATTTTTATTTGAGATTTTACAAGGTACATAATATGATTTTGATTCAAGAGATTAAGATAATCCTGGGCAGTTTGAATAACTCTTTGCTGTCCTCCAATAATTTGATGAGTAAAAATTGAACCATCAGTTGCATACTGACCGTAAGAAGCCTGCAATAATTCCAGAATTTCATCGCTGGTGTAATTTTCGCAGACATTTCCGTGACGTACAAAAGAATTATTGAATTGAATATAAAATCTTGGCAAAGGATTAAAATCAAAATTGAGGCTTATAACATCGGAATTAGGATCGTAGATTGTTCCGATATGTTTTGCAAAATTTGTTCCATCCTGATAATTATAGATTCCTGTATCAATAGAATCATCGGTGTCATTACCCTGATAATGAGAATAAGTATAAGGGGTAATTAAAGTGTAATCTAAATCAACTTTTGTAAAAAATAGATTTGCGGGAGTATAAGAAGCTCCGGTTTTGACCGCAAAGCGGTGACGTCCCTGGAAATTAAATTTAACAAGTTTATTAAAGTCTAAATCATCGGCAAATACATCAAAGGCAAATTGAAGATTATTTACAGGTTTTACCTTAAAGGCCATTCCCATCTGAAGATTATCATCGTAACCGCCAATTCCCTGGGCCGCCATATAAAGAACAGGACTTAAATAAATTGGATCGAAACGCTTACCGTAAATTATTGTTTCGTAATAAATAAAATCAAAAATTGGACTTATATGAAAAGTAATCTGATGGAAATTTGAATATTTATTTGCCTTTAAGCCAGAACCATCGTAGGCAGTTGTTGCACCAATAATAGAAAGTTGCTGGGAATAGCAGATTTTATCGTTCATAAAAGTTAGAGAAAAGTTACCTGCGTGATGAGAATTTTCGCTGATAGCAAGATTATCTTTCAGGTAATTTCCATAGGCACTTCTGTAAATACCAGTCTGTCCGAAAATTCTTTTATTTCCGACTGATAAAACCTGGTCTGAATCTAAATAAGATTTAAATGGACCTAGAACGCCTTCATCAAATGTTGTATTGTATTGATAACTTTCGTAAAGTGGAAGAAAATCGTTATTATCTCCCGTCCTATTTATAAAAGCAATCTTATAGCCAAAGGAAATAAAATTATCTGCGAAAGCTAAATCACCGTAAAATTTGGGATTCATGGAATACATAAATTCCTTTTCACCTGAGCTTACTTTACTGTCAAATAAATTTTCTAAACTTATATTCCATGCTTTACCATTTAATTCTTCATAGTAAGCTTTTGCAATTTCAACGTCCTTTTCATTACCATTTTGGATTACAAGTTCTAGAATTTCATTTAAATTCGAAAGTTTGTAGGGTCTAAAAGGAGGAATTATTTTTCCATCAACAAGACCTCTGACTTCCCAGATTCTTATCTGGTCATAAATATAATTATTTGGATCAACAGTAGCTTGTCCAAATAATCCAAATAGAAAAATATTTAAAATTAATAAGAAAGAAAAGATTTTTTTCATAATAAGACCTTTATTTTATGATACTGTTATATACGCCGAGTAATTGTTGGGTTGTATTTTGAATAGACCACCTTTTACTCCATTCTTTTGCTTCGTCTGACTTTTGTTTATGTAATTCAGGATTTGACAATAAATCTATAACCTTTTGAGAAAATTCTTCCAGGTCATTATTTACCATAAATCCACCGTTATTACCCTGCATTACATCTAAAGTTCCCATTTCGCCAATTGCAACTACTGGAAGTCCATTTGACATAGCTTCAATTGTTACAAGGCCCTGAGTTTCTGTAAGACTTGGGAAAACAAAAACATCGGCCATATTATAAAAATATGCAAGTTGATCGCGGTCACTATAACCTGTAAAACAGATATTCCAGGAATATGGTAATTTTGCAGCTTTTTCTTTTAAGGCTTTTAATTCAGGTCCATCACCAACGACAATTAAAACTGCATCCTTTACCGTTTTTCGAACTTTGCCCAACATTGTTAAGAGAAAATCAAGATTTTTTTCTTTTGCTACCCTGCCTACATAAAGAAGAATATTTTTTTTCTTGATAATTGGGAAAATTTTGTGAATACGATTAAAAAATAAATTTGCATGATTTTTTTCATATTTTTGAATATCATCTGAAATTCCTGTTGGAATTA
>JAIKYZ010000148.1 GCA_024682655.1 Treponema sp. | reverse complement strand
CAACTCTTTAAAATCTTTTACAGGAAATTATTACAAACAAAAGCCCTATTTCTATACTTTCAAATATTCTTTTAATTGCAGAAAATAATCAGCTGGTAATAAAAGCTACAGATGCAAAAGTTAAATTTACAACAACTATTCCTGTAGATATTCAAGAAGAAGGTAGAACAACAATTTACTGCGATAAATTTATGAGTATTCTTGCTTCTTTACCAACTGGCGAAGTTGAATTTTTACAGGAAGATATTGGTGTTGTAATTAAACCATTTTCTAAAAAAGTAAAATTCCAGCTTAAGAGTCAGGCAAGTGATAAATTCCCTGAGATTGGTTCTTCTGAAAATATAAATTTCTTTGAATTCCCTGCAAAAGATTTTAAAGAGTTGATTAAGCATACAGTTTTTGCAGTTTCTGATGATCCAAACAGATATTTTATGTCTGGTGTATTTTTTGAAAAGAAAGATGAAAAATTAATTGCAGTTGCAACAGACGGAAGAAGACTTTCTTGTATTAAAAAAGAAGGTGTAAATGTACCTGATTTTACTCCATCAATTGTTCCAGTTAAAATCTTAAATTGTATTTATAAAAATGCTCCAGATGAAGGAAACATTAAAGTTGCATTTATTGATAAATCAATGTTTGTAAAATTCTTAAATCTTGAATTTTCAACAGTTTTAGTTGAGGGACAGTTCCCTAATTATGACAGAGTAATTCCAGATAATTTAAATGCTAAATTCCAGGTTAATAAAGCTGACTTAGATGCTGCTCTTAAACGTACAGCAATCATGGTTGAAAAGAAAGTTAATAAAATTATTTTCAAGATTTCTTCTGGAGTTTTAAAACTTATTTCTCCTGAATCAGAAATTGGTGCTGCAGATGAAGAAATTCCTTGTAGATATGACGGTCAGAATATTTCAATGGCCTTTAATTATAATTATGTAACAGATCCAATCAGAGTTATTGATTCAGAAAATTTAGTATTTGAAGTTAAAATTGGTGATAATCAAATTGGAGATGAAGCTAATATTATTACTGCGGTAATTATGCATGGAGAATCGGCTGCTGATTACTTACATGTAATTATGCCAATGACTTATTAATGCCTTTTTTATATCAGACTTTTTATAATTTCCGTAATATTAAAAACGATACAATAGACCTTTCTAATCGGGAGGTCTATTTTGTTGGTGAAAATGGTCAGGGTAAAAGTAATATTCTTGAATCCCTTTACTATGCTTCTTACGGAATAAGTTTTAGAACACACGTAGATTCTCAAATCATAAAAAATGGTGAAAAAAATTTTAGTATAAATTCGCTTTATAAAAAAAGTGAAAATGATACTCAAAAAGTTTCTGTGATTTATGAAAATGGGAAAAAACGCATAGAAAAAAACGGTAAAAAAATCCAGGACAGAAAAGAAATTATTAATACAATTCCGTCAATTCTTTTTAGTCACAGTGATTTAAGATTTGCCACTGGTGAACCTGAATGCCGTAGATTTTTTGTAGATCAGTCTCTTTCATTGTTTGATTCAACTTATATCGACGATATGAGAAATTACAAAAAAATCTTAAAAAGTCGAAATGCAATTTTAAAAGACCATGATTATTCAATGCTTGATGTTTTAGACACTCAACTTGCCCAGTATGGATTGATTATTCAAAACAAAAGAAAAATTGCTATTTTTCAGTTTAATCAGATATTTGGAAAAGTCTTTGAAGAAATTACCGGGATTTCAGGACTTTCAATTCATTATAGTCCTTCCTGGAAAGATAAAGTTGATGAAGGGGGAAATCATTTTCCTAAGCAGGAAGATATTTTGGAAGTTCTTTATAAACGCCGCGAAAATGATAAATACCTGGAAACAACAATGTCCGGCCCCCACCGCGATAAAATTAATTTTGTAAAAGATAAAAATTTATTTATTCCAACGGCTTCTACAGGTCAGTGCAGATTAATTTCATTATTATTAAGGGTAGCTCAGTCAGTTTATTACACAAGACAAAGTGGATTAAAACCTGTTTTGTTAATGGATGATGTACTTTTGGAATTAGATCCAGATAAAAGGGCAAAATTAACAGCAATGCTTCCAGAATATGATCAGCTTTTCTGTACTTTTTTACCTGGTGAACCTTATGAAAGATATAAACATGAATCGACAAAAATTTATAAAATAAAAGAGGGTGAATGGTATGAATGATGACAGCAAAATTATTTCCTCTCAGGAAATGATTCAGCATGTAATTGATTTTACGTCAATAAATCCAGAATCAAGAGAATTACCTTCTGCCTGGAAAAAAGTTGTTTCAAATATAGGGAAAAATAAAAACTCAGGGGAAGAAGAAAGTGAAATTTCTCTTGGTGAAAGAATAGCCGGAAATTCTCATGTAGTGGATTTAAAAAATGGAGTTGTTCTTGTTGAAGCAAATCATTCTGGCTGGATTCAATATCTAAGAATGTACAAGAAATTTATTATTAAGGGATTAAAATGGGCTCTTCCAAATTTAAAAATTGAAGACCTGGCCTTTAGAATTGCCGGAAGTCAGGCAAAATTAAGTGATCAATATGATAATCTTGTAAAAAAAGAAAAAGAAAAGCTTTATGAAAAATTTTCAAGAGAGGAAGAAAGTTTAAAAAATTTTTCGGGTGCTAACGCACCTTCAAATAAATCCACAAACAAAAATAATTCAAATGCGAACTCTAAAACAGAACTTCCGCCGGAGCTCAATTCAATTTTTGAAAGAATAAAAAAAGAAATGCTGGAAGAAGAAAAATCTGGCAAATAATGGACCTTTGTTATAATAAGGCCTTGTCAGGTACATTGACCAATTAAAAAAAATAATGTAAATTTGGTTACTATTCTTAAACTCATTTTAAGTCAGAAAATTATTTTTTTTATATAAGGAGCTTTTCAATGAAAAGAACATATCAACCAAGTAAAGTAAAGCGCAATAGAAAATTTGGATTCCGCGCACGTATGGCAACTAAAGGTGGACGTAAAGTTCTTGCAAGAAGACGCGCTAAGGGCCGTGCAAAACTTTCAGTTTCTGATGAAAAGAAGAAGTACTAATTTCTAGGGATGGAAACAGATTTAATAAAAACGGGATTTTTTACTCGTCAGGAACGAATAAAAAATCCCGCTGCATTTAAAAAACTGTTTAAAGATGGGAAAAAGATAAGTATTCCTGGAGCAAAGCTATTTTTTTTAGAAAATAGTCTGGGAATGAACAGAGTTGGTTTTCCTTTGATTCGTGGATACGGTAACGCGGTCGAACGGAACTTATCAAAAAGATACAGCCGAGAAGTCTATCGTTTAATTAAATCACATCTGAACACTGGGTATGACATGTTATTTTTAATATATCCAGGAAATGATTCGTTCCACTCGCGATGTGATCAAATTCGTTTGTTATGTGAAAAGGCAGGATTAATAAAAAACAATGAAATGGTTAAAAAACTTTTTAACTAAATTTTTGTGCCTATTAATTCGTATTTATCAGATTTGTATTTCTCCTTTGCATCGTCCTTGTTGTCGATTTACTCCAACATGCTCAGCTTATGCAATTGAAGCAATAAATAAATATGGTCCATTTAAGGGCAGTCTTTTAGCAATCAAACGAATACTCAAATGTAATCCTTTTCATGAAGGCGGGTACGATCCCGTTCCGTGAAAAATTATTAATTAGGAGCAGTGATCATGGATAAAAATACCATAATTGCGATTGTGCTTTCTACAGTAGTAATTGTTGTTGCTTTTGTTTTACAACCAATAATTTTTCCAAACACAAGAAACGCAAATAATCAAACTACAGAAACCGTAGAGAATACAGAAAATGTTGTTGAATCTTCTTCAGAAACAGAGCTTTCTAATTCAATCTTGACAGTAGAAAATACTAGTGGAATTGAAAATGCTGAAACTGACGAAGAAATCATTGCAGAAGAAAATTTTGTTGTTCAGACAGATTTAGCAAAGATTGTTCTTACAAATAAAGGTGGAGATATCATCAGTTATGAATTGCTTACCCACCAGGATTTAGACACAGGCCGAGGAATTGAACTTTCGGACAATGTAAGTGATTTAAACAGAACAGCATCAATTGCTTTAGGCCCTGTTGATACAAAAATCATTAACGATGTTTTTGAAACAAAAAAAATTGATGATTATACCTACCTGTTTACAAAAAAATATGTAAAAGACGGAAAATCCTTTATTCTTGGAAAACGTTATACATTTATGCCAAATGAATATATGTTCAAACTGGATGTACTTGTTCACAGTGATGAGTCAATTAATTTTGATAATGATGGAGTTTTCTACACAATCAGAACTTCACCACAGATTGGTCCTCACTACGATCCAAAGAAAAACAGATACGAAAGCAGACAGTTTGTTGCATTTGGTGGAAATAAATATAAGAGAACTAATTTAGGTACAGGTCAGTTTAAGAGATACGACAAAGAATTTATCTGGAGTGGAATTGCCGGAAAATACTTTGTTGAATTAATGATTCCAGAAAAATCAGATATTATTAATTCAGGCTTTTATTCAACCCAGATAGAAGTAAATGATTATTCAAATGCTCAGGCCTTGATTGAACGTAAAGCTTATAACGGAAACGATATTACAGATACTTATTATTTATATTTTGGACCAAGAAATAATAAAGACTTAAAACGCTATAATGTCGCAGAAGATAATGCCTGGGGCTTTGGCGGTCGCAAACTTACTGAATGTATTCAGACAAGTGGTTTATTAAACTGGCTTGAAGTTGCATTAAAGTACATCCTCGAAATGATAAACAAAGTTGTTCATAACTGGGGTGCTTCAATCATTATTATGACAATCATCTTAAAAGCTGCACTTTTCCCAATTTCTAAAAAACAGTCAATGGGAACTCTTAAGATGCAGGAAATTCAGCCAAAAATGCAGGCAATTCAGGAAAAATATAAAAATGATCAGCAGAAACTTCAGATAGAAACTCAGAAGTTATACAAAGAAGCTGGTTATAATCCTGCCTCTGGTTGTCTTCCAATGATTTTACAGATGTTGATTTTAATTTCTATGTTCAACCTCTTTAATAATTACTTTGAATTCCGTGGTGCTATGTTTATTCCAAAATGGATTCCAGACCTTTCTACAGGTGATAGTGTAGCAACATTAAAATTCAATCTTCCTTTGATTGGAAATCAGATAAGAATTTTACCAATCATTTATGTAGTTGTTCAGATTTTGAACGGTATTGTTACTCAGTTTGGTGGAATGACTTCATCAAATGGTGGAAATAATGCCTCTATGAAGTTTATGACTTATGGTTTACCAGTTTTATTCTTCTTCATGTTCTACAATGCACCTGCAGGTTTGTTACTCTATTGGACAGTTTCTTCGATTTTCCAGATTGGACAGCAGATGGTTATTAATAAAATCATGAAAGAAAAAAAGGCCGAAATGGTTATGGGAAAAAAGGATGAAAATAGAGTTCTTCCTCCAAAAGCAAAAAAGGCTTCAAAAGGTAAAGTTTCTAAAACTAAAAAGCTAAACAAGAAATTATAAGTTACCTGTCTCATATCGGTATGAGACGGGCAATTTAAGGAGATAAACTTAAATGACTTACGAATATGAAGGTAAAACAGAAAAAGATGCTATTGAATTAGCAGCAAATGAACTTGGACTTGAAAGAGATCAGTTTGATGTTGAAATTCTTGAAACACAGAAAAACTCACTTTTCAAAAAGGGATACGTAAAAATCAGAGTTCATACACTTGATGATGTAAAACCATCTCACTCAATGTTTGAAGACCGAGACATGGAAGAAAGGCATACACGTCTTGTTGCAGATCCTCTTCCACAGGGTGAGTTTGAAGAAAAGCTTATCGAGTTTATAACCACTATTGTTGAAAAAATGGGCTATGATGTAAAAGTTCAGGTTTCTTACCGCGAAGATAAAAAGATTGGAATTAAGATGGATTCTTCTTATTCTTCAATTCTCATTGGCCGCAAGGGAAAAAATCTTGATGCTCTTCAGCTGCTTGCAAACATTTATGCAGGTCGCCTTGGACACGAAGAAGTTCGCGTAATTCTGGATACAGAAAACTACCGCATCCGCCGCGAAGAATCTCTTGTTCGCCTTGCTTATACAACTGCAGACAAGGTTCGTTCACGCCATAACTCAATTTTGCTTGAGCCAATGAATCCTTTTGAACGCCGCCTTATTCATACAACACTCAACGAAATTCCTGATGTTGAAACCAAAAGCGAAGGTGATGGTTTATATAAACAGGTAAGAGTATTGTATAAGGGAATAAGATAAGAGATCCATGCTGAACTTGTTTCAGCATCTCATACTTGTACAAGCTCTTAGAGGAGTTGATTTGAAAAGAATAGTATTTTTTACAACAGCGATGCTTTTACTTGGAGTTGATACCAGTCTCTTTGCACAAAATAAAACCTCCGGCACTGCAAAAGACATTGTCGGAGAAAAGTATTATTCACAGCTTATAAAAGAGGGAAAAATCGTTCTTACTCATGAAGAACAGGTTGTAAATCTTGAGCTGATTCCAAAATCTCAATACGCAGTAAAATTAAAATCAAATCTTATCAAAAAGCAGCCAAAGCATTTTTATTATACTTACGAAGCTCTGTATTATCTTCCTAAAACAATAACCATTCAAAAAGCTTCAGAAATTGCCCGTTCAATTTCTAATATGGTAACAATCGATTACTATTCCAACACAAGACGAAAGATAACCAAGTTATATAAAAAAGCTTACATGGTAGATGCAGAAAATTCTTCAAAAGCAATTGCAGATTTTAATTATGGAAACTGCGATGGAAAAACCTGCTACTGTCTTATGGATGATGCAAGTTTTGGAGTAACTCACTATCAGCTTACTTATAATCAAACCGAAAGTGAACTTTTGACTGTTTTTAGAAATACTGATGATATGGGCCTGGGTCCTATTAGAGCAATTATGCCAAAAGATCTTGTAATAAACCTGCTTATTCAGACTTGTGATGACGGAATGGTTGTATATCTTTGTGCAGATCTGGACAGTAAAAAAATGCCTGGTGTACGCGGAAAAATTACAGAGTCTATGACAGCCCGAATGGATGCAATAAGCAGCTGGTTTGCCAGCAAGATGTAAATAAAGGTAATCCCTGAGCTTGGCGAAGGGAAGAGGAGGAATATTTTGAAAAAAGTAGTAACATTAATTGTGGCATTATTGGCATTAACTTGTCTTTCATGCTGCAGTTCTAAAAAGGAAAAGCTTGCCCAGAAAAGTGAGACAGCTATAGCAAAAACAGAAACAGTAATTAAGCAGTCAGATAAAGAGAATACAAAAGCAAAAAAAATAAAAAGCGAGGATGTAAAAATGAGTGCAGAAGCATTGGAAGCGTTAGAAGGTAAAGAAGGTTTGTTTGCCCTTCTTTCAACCGAAAAAGGTCAGATTCTTTTAGAGTTGTTTTATAAAGAAACACCTATGACAGTAGCAAATTTTGTTGGTCTTGCAGAAGGAACTTTGGATGCAGCAAAGGGAGAACCTTTTTATGATGGACTTACTTTCCACCGTGTAATTTCTGATTTTATGATTCAGGGTGGAGATCCTGCCGGTAATGGAACAGGTGGTCCAGGATATAGTTTTGCAGATGAATTTGTAGACGGATATATTTTTGATAAGCCTGGTAAGCTTGCTATGGCTAACAGCGGTGCAAATACAAACGGAAGCCAGTTCTTTATTACCCACGTTCCAACAGACTGGCTCAACTACAAGCATACAATTTTTGGTCAGGTAGTAACAGGACAGAATATTGTTGATACTGTTGCTCAGGGTGATCATATTCTTAATCTTAAGATTATCCGCCAGGGTTCTGATGCAGAAAAGTTTACAGTAAGTCAGGAAAGCTTTAATAAGCTCAAGGCCGAAGGTGAAAAGAAAGCTGCTAAGTTTGAAGAAGAGCAGGCTGCCCGCGAAGCTAAAAGAGCAGAAGAACAGTTCAAAGAAATTACAAAGGGCTGCGAAAAATCTAAAGAGGGAATTTACTATAAGGTTACAGAACCTGGAGCCGGAGAAAAGGTTGGAAAAGGTAAGAGTGTAACTGTTGGTTACTGCGGATACCTTGTAGACGGAACCTTGTTTGATGCTTCTAAAGAATTCCACCCACAGGGACACGATCCTTTGACCTTTACAACTGGTGCCGGCCAGATGATTCCTGGTTTTGATTATATGGTACAGGATATGACAAAGGGCGAAACAAGAACAGTAATTATTCCACCTGCTCTTGCATACGGCGAAAGAGGCTACCCTGGAGTAATTCCTGGTGGAGCATATATCTGCTTTGATATAAAAGTTTTGAAATTCTAAATATTTGAGGAGAAGGTCTTCTCCTCGTTACAAATGAAAAAGCCTGTGGTGGTTGAGCTTGTCGAAACTACTGCAGGCTTTTTATTTTCCGCTTTCTACCCTCTAAAAAATATTTTAAACTTTTTGTCAAAAATACTTGACAACATACAAAATGTCATATATACTTTACATAACGACATAAACAAGAAAGTTTGCCGGCAAACTTTCTTGTTTTACGAGTTTTAACTTGCTCGCAAAAGGCTTGCATTTTTTGCGTTGCAAAAAACCGTTAAAACTCTAGAGAAGGAGATTTATTATGACATTAGCTATGGGAATTGGTTTAGGATTCGCTTTATTAGTTGGATTACTTATCTGGATTGTTGCCAAGGTAAGCAATAAAAATTG
>JAIKYZ010000147.1 GCA_024682655.1 Treponema sp. | reverse complement strand
CAATTTTTAATGAAACTACAGGCCAATTATATTATCAATATTTTTCATCCCCTGTAGCTTCATTAAAAATTGTATAACAATTATCATCTTCACAGTTGATAATTGGTTTATTAAAAGTAATTACAATATCAGTATCCCAAGTTACTCCGGTATTTGTATTATTTGGAGTAATTGATACAACTTTAGGAATTAAATAACAGTCTGCATATATTGTAAGACCATCTATATGTTTTAAAATTTTTGCAGATGTTGTCATATCTTCTACATTTTCAAATTCGACGTATCCCTTATCTGTAATGTCATTTCCATCAGAATCTAAAACTTTCCAGCAGTTGAATTTATATTCATTATTTATTTCATATTCCAAATTAAAGCTTTTATATAACTTTGTAGAATATTCTTTGTCGTTTGTAGGACGGTTATATGAACCACTTGAATTAAGAGCCTTAAGGTTTATTACAACTTCTCCCGTCGCTGCACTTTCAAGTTCTTTGTCTAAATCTTTTAATAATGAACTTCCTTCAAAAAAGTTTTCGCATGAGAAAAAAGAAAATAAAAGTGTACAAGTAAAAAGGATTGATAAACTTCTCTTCAATAAATTCATTTTTATACTCCTTCCCTATAACATTTTTTATTTAACAAAGAAATTATAAATGAGGAGTTATAAAAATGCAAAAAAAAATGTAACCTATTTCAATTTATAAGAAGATTCTTAATTACATTTGACAGTGATATAAACTTTAATTATAATAAAGTTATTAAATATTTTTTAAGAGGTTATATTATGGGTAAAACTATTGCGCAAAAAATTTTTGATGAACATTTAATCGACTCTCCTTTTCCTGGAACTTATGTTCTAAAATTAGACAGAGTTTTTTGTCATGAGATTACCACACCTCTAGCCATTAATGATTTAGTAGACCGAAATAAAGATAAAGTTTTTGATACAAGTAAAATTAAAGCGGTTATTGATCACGTTTCTCCTGCAAAAGATTCTAAAACTGCTGAACAGGAAAAAGTTTTAAGAGACTGGGCTCATCGTCAGGGAATTAAAGACTTTTTTGATGTTGGTTGTAATGGTGTTTGTCATGCAATCTTCCCAGAAAAAGGTTATGTAAGACCTGGTTATACAATTATTATGGGAGACAGCCATACTTGTACTCACGGAGCTTTTGGTGCCTTTGCGGCAGGAGTTGGAACTACAGACCTGGAAGTTGGAATTTTAAAAGGGGTTTGTGCTTTTAAGGAACCTAAATCAATTAGAATCAATCTTACTGGAAAATTACAGGAAGGAGTTTATGCCAAGGATGTAATTCTTTTTGTTATTAGTCAAATTGGTGTAAATGGTGCTACCAACTGTGTAATTGAATTCACTGGCCCAATTGTTGACAACTTTACAATGGAAGAAAGAATGACCATTTGTAATATGGCAGTAGAAGCCGGTGCTACAAGTGGTATTTGTTATCCTGATATGACAACTGTTGAATATTTGTGGCCATTTATTAAAGATGAATTTGCTTCAAAAGAAGAGGCCTTAAAAGAATATTCAAAATTCAGACCAGATTCTGATGCAGTTTATGAAAAAGATTTAACTTATGATTTGTCTAGTCTTGAACCTCTTTGTACAGTTGAATACAAACCTGATCAGGTAAAAACAATTAAAGAAATGACTGGTACTAAAATTAATCAGGTTTATATTGGTTCTTGTACAAACGGTCGTATTTCGGATTTAAGAGTAGCTGCTGAAATATTAAAAGGACATCATCTTGCTGAAGGGGTAAGAGGAATTGTTTCTCCTGCAACTACAGATATTTTTAAACAGGCATTAAAAGAAGGCCTTATTGAAATCTTTATGGATGCCGGATTCTGTGTTACAAATCCTACTTGCGGAGCTTGTCTTGGAATGAGTAATGGGGTTCTTGCTAAGGGTGAAGTTTGTATTTCTTCTACTAACCGTAACTTTAACGGCCGTATGGGAAAAGGTGGTATGATTCATCTGGCAAGTCCTGCTTCTTGTGCAAAAGCCGCAATTTATGGCGAAATCCACTTTTAAATAATACACTTTTATAACAATTAATGTTATATTTAAACTATTAAATTAATTTGGAGTTGAAAAATGAAACAATTCGGTGGTCAAGTTCTTTTCCTGGACAGATCAGATATCAACACTGATGAAATTATTCCAGCAAAGTATTTGACAGAACTAAGCAAACAGGCTCTTCAACCTTATTTGCTTGAAGATTTAAAGCTTGATGGATTTAATCCTAAAAGTGATATTGCCGGTAAAAAAGTAATTATCACCCGTGAAAATTTTGGTTGCGGTTCTAGTCGTGAACATGCACCCTGGGCGCTTGAAGTAAATGGTATTTATACTGTTGTTGCTCCAAACTTTGCGCGTATTTTCCGCCAGAACATGTTTAACAATGGTTTAATGGCAATTGAAATTGATAAAAAATCAATTGCAGATATGTTCCGTACTTTTGCTGATAAAGATACTGAATGTAAAATTGTTATTAATGATGATGGTTCTGCTAAAGTTAAACTTATTGCGGGTTCACTTTCTAAGAGCTACCCTTTCCACCTAGATGATTTTGAAAAATCTTTAGTTGAAAATGAAGGTTGGGTTGGATTTGCAGAAAAGAAATACTAATTAATTCTTAAAATAAAGAAAGGCTTTCGGTTATCTAAAAAATAATCGAAAGCCTTTTTAATTTAACTGTAATTTATATTTTTACAGTTAATTTTTTTATTTAATTGCTTCAAAAATGATGTCTGCAATAAATACGGCAGCTAAAATCCAGGTAACTACAGGGATTTCTTTTGCCTTTTTACCAGCAACTTTACAGATTACGTAAGAGATTAATCCCCACATAATTCCCTTTGAAATTGAATATGCAAATGGCATAGTCATAATTGTAATGAAAGCTGGAATACCTTCGGTTGGATCAGAGAATTCAATTGATTTTACAGATTTCATCATTAAATATCCTACGAAGATTAAAGCAGGAGCTGTGGCAGCAGATGGAATCAAAGCAAAAATTGGATTTAAGAATAAGGCGATGAGGAATAAAATACCAGTTGTTACAGAAGCAAGTCCTGTTTTTGCACCAGCGGCAACACCAGAGGTTGATTCAACGAATGAAGTTACAGTTGAAGTTCCAAGACAAGCACCGGCAACAGTACCAATTGAGTCAGCAAGTAAAGCACCTTTACAGTTGATAATATTTCCATCTTTATCTTTTAAGTTAGCCTGTTCAGCAACACCCATTAAAGTTCCAAGAGTATCAAACATATCTGTAAAGAGGAAAGTAATGAGAACTACAAGGAATTTTAAAGATAAAGCGTTAGTCCATTCAAATTTAAATAAATAAGGAGCAGCAGGAGTTGCAAATGGTTTAAAGTTTTCTGGAATAGTTGTTACACCAAAAGGAATTCCAATGATTGTTGTTACTGCAACACCAATAAGAATTGCACCAGGTACATTCAAAATGTATAAAACAATAGTTACAATCAAACCAAGAACTGCAACAAGAGCACTTGCATGATTCAAATTTAAGTTTACAAATCCAATAGTTGTTCCAGTATCAGTTGTACAAATACCTGCGTTTACGAGACCGATAATACAAATGAAAAGACCAATACCTACAGAAACAGCTTTTTTAAGAGAATCAGGAATTGATTTGATAATTGCTTCACGAACACCAAAAACTGAAAGTAAGATAAAAATCAAACCTTCAACAAATACGGCTGTAAGAGCAAACTGCCATGTACAACCCATTCCCAATACAACTGAGTATGTGAAGAATGCATTTAAACCAAGTCCAGGTGCAAGGGCAACAGGAAGGTTTGCAATAAATGCCATTACAAGAGTAGCAATTGCAGCAGAAATTGCAGTAGCAGTAAATACGGCATTAAAATCCATACCAGAACCAGAAAGAATACCTGGGTTTACAGCAAGAATGTAAGCCATTGCAAGGAAAGTTGTGATACCACCAATAATTTCCTTACCTACAGTTGTTCCACGTTCTTTTAAATGAAATAACTTTTCCATAATTTTTTAAATCCTCCTTAAAAATTTTATGGATTATAAAATAGACTAAGATTATAACATAATATTTATTTTTCATAAAGAATATTGTTTTTCACTATTTTTCTCTTTTCTTTAAAGGCTTATTAAGTTGTCATTACCGGTATAAAGAATTATAATGATTTTGAGGAGAGTTTATATGTGGAATTGTAGTTTTGAAATTCCAAATTTGTTAATTACATTAACACTTTTGCTGTATTATTTTGCCCATCCAAGATTACCCGTAAAAATGAACAAGGCTTTTCTTACAATTCTTTTAGTTAATATTTTTACGATGGTTACTGATTTAATTGCTTCGGTTTCTCTGGATTATTTTTCTGATGGTTCTATTTTTTATCTTAAATTTATAAATACCCTTTTCTTCCTTTTATTTAATTTAAGAGTTTTTTGTTTTTTCCTTTTTACTTATAACGTTTTAAATTTCGAAAAATCAAATATGCTCTATATAAATTTTTTCAATATATTACCTTTTCTTTTTGTACAGGCAATAATTCTTCTGGGAATTACTAAGGGCTATATTTTTACAATTACTCCAGAAGGACTTTATTCAAAGGGTCCCTTATATTTTCTTATTTATCTTTCGGCCTTTTACTACCCTATTCTTGCAATTTTATATATTCTGGTTTCTGTAAAAAGTGTTAGCAGAAGAGTCTTTTATTCTGGTCTTATCGTTAATTGTATTTTGATACTTGGTTATATCTGTAGAATCTTATTCCCTGGGCATTTAATAATGAATATGTTCTGCCTTATTTGTATCATTGTTATTTATTTAAACTTTGAAGATCCAGCTATTTATATGGAAGGAAAAACCGGTTTATTTAATAAACATGCCTTATCAAAAGTAATTGATGAATTAGGGAAAGATGATAATCCAATGATTTTGGGATTTATGATTCATAATTATCCAGAATTAAGAGAAATTTATAGTACAGCGCAGACAGATTCGGGTATAAGATTAATTGGAAATTATTTACAAAAGACTTTCAATAAAGAAATGATTTTTTACCTGCATGACGGACGTTTTGTTATAGTTGGAAAGGATTACACTAAAATTGATTCAATCTGTAAAGAAATTTCAGAAAGATTTCAGTCTGGCTGGAATGCTGATGAAGATGTTGATATGTATTTGCATATTACCTTTGTAAAAGTATCGCCAAAAGATGCCGTTAAAAACAAAGAAATTATTTTGGGAACTCTTTCTTCTGTTTTAGCAGATACTTCAATTTATGAAAAAGAAAATATTCTAATTGAAGAAGACGAAATCAATAAATTAGAAGATTATAAATTAATAAAACGGGAAGTTGAAAATAGTGTTGAAAAAAATAATGTAGAACTTTATTTACAGCCAATTATCAACACCGAAAATAATAATTTAATTGGGGCCGAAGCTCTTGCTAGAATTAAAGACAGTAAGGGAAATATTATTTCACCAGCAGATTTTATTCCTATTGCCGAAAAAAATGGGCGAATTAATGTTTTAGGCCAGCAGATTTTTGAGAAAACCTGTAAGTTTATACACGACAATGATTTAGAAAGATTGGGAATTTCCTGGATAAATGTAAATCTTTCTCCTCTTCAGTTTTTAAGAAGTGATTTGAATAGCAGATATACAGAAATATTAAAAAAATATAATGTTTCTGCAGATAAAATTCATTTTGAAATTACAGAAGAATCTATGATTGATGATTCTTTATTGCAGAAACAAATTAAGAGTATGAAAGAATCTGGTTTTCAGTTTGTTTTAGATGATTATGGCCGGGGATATTCAAATGTATCAAGATTAAAAAGATGTCCATTTATTAATATCAAGCTTTATATGGAATTGGTTTGGGATTATTTTAAAGATCAGGATAAAATCTTACCTACAATTGTACAAACATTTAAAGAAATGAATTTTACAGTTACCGCAGAAGGAATTGAAAATAATGAAATGGCCCTTGCCTTAAAAAATATAGGCTGCGATTATCTTCAGGGCTATTGTTTTTCAAAACCACTTTCCGCCAGGGAATTTGTAAAAATTTACGGAACTTGATATTTTAGCAATTTCAAAATCTATGCAAGGAAGAAGCTTTTTTAGTGGAATTTTAAAACTAAGGTCGGGCTTCTTCTTCTTTTTGAATAATTTCAATTTCTTTTTTTTCTTCATCAGAAAGAAGTGAATCACTGTAGTTTGGATTTTTTTGATACCAGGAAAGGTTTCCAAAAATATCAGCTAAATCTTTACTTTTGAATTGATATCCGTGAATGGCATAAATATGATTTCTTAAAATTCTGAGTTGTTTTTTAGTGTAGTATTGATAATTATGACGAGAAGAGAATCTTTCCCTTAATTCTGTTTCTATTAAATTTGAAATTATGACTTCGAAATGATAATAAACATCTGGTTCAACATCTTTGTAAGTTAATTTAAAAGTAGAATCATCAATCCATTCAATGTTTTCATTGCCTAAGTAGTCTTGGATTCCTCTTATACAATAGGGAGAGTAATTTTTGACAATAAATTCAATACTACCAATACTATTTTTCCATGCCTTACCGGAACCGTAGTAATAATATAAATTATCAAAAGTCCTTTTTTCATCAAATCTATAAATGTTTTTATAATTGACTCTTGTTTTTGTTATTCCCTGTCTAAAGAAGATTGGAATTGTATAGGCAAATTCTGAAGGATAAATCCAATACCCCTTAGAGTGTCCTTTAGGTGGAATATATTTTAAGCCACCATTTTTGTCTTGAATAATTGGTTTAAATTCTCTTTCGACAGCTTTTCCATCGGTCCAGGCCTTAAAATCATAAAGTTTAGCCTGTGAATTTGCATAAGTAACAGGAAAACCTACGTTAATTTTCTTTAATTTTCCATAATTGGTAAAAGTAAAATCGACATCAACTTCATAATAATCATCATAAAGAGTCATTGTGATAGTTTCGGCAGTCATTTCAATATCATTGTCCTCGCCCTCGATAGGAACCAGATTTTCACCAATAATACCGTAAATACTGTCATTAGCATAAAGATAAGAAAAGGAAAGTAATAAAAATAAAGGGATAAATAAGACTTTTTTGAACATATTTAAAGTATAACACAGGAATTTAAAAAAGATGATTTTTTTTATTATGGAGGTAAAAAAGGAGCTGTTATCCATTGACAGACAAAAGGCCGATTTTTTTAACTCATCGTTTAACTCTTCGTCTAACTCTTCGAGGCTAAGAGACCGTATAAAAGAGTGTATAAAAACTGTAAGTAAATAATACAGCCAAAAACACACTTAAGAACAGTTTTCTTAGTACGCTTAAATCCTTATAACATAAAGACTTAGGTATAAAAAAAGCTCGTCTTGAATGACGAGCTTTAATTAGAGCGGATGAAGGGAGTCGAACCCTCGTCATCAGCTTGGAAGGCTGAGATAATAAGCCGTTATATGACATCCGCAAGTGATGTAATTAATA
>JAIKYZ010000144.1 GCA_024682655.1 Treponema sp. | reverse complement strand
CAGGGGTCTGTCCCCTCACCTTAGACAAAATAATCTCCGCCTCTTTCCCAAAATCCAAGATTGTTCCAAAAGGAAAGAATTCAGCAAATAAAAGAATCCATATGTTTTTACGCTGGATGGTTCGCCAAAATTCCCCGGTAGATTTAGGAATCTGGTCCTGGTATCCACAGTCCTCTTTGATAATTCCCCTGGACATTCATGTAATGCAGGAATCAATAAATCTTGGTCTAATTGCAGAAAATTCAAAGGCAACCTATAAAACCGCCCAGAAATTAACAAATACACTTTCAGAAATTTTCCCCGGAGATCCATGCAAAGGTGACTACGCCCTCTTTGGTTACGGAGTTGATAAATCATAATTTCATTACGACAAAATTTGTAAAATCGTTGTAAAAAATCAAATTATTTGTTATAAATCTTACTAACAAATTTGACGAACAAATCGCCAAAAAAAATATCGTTTCAGGGTTTTTATATGAATAAATCGTTAACTTTAAACAAAAAACTTGCACTTACCGGAGCCTTTTCAGCTCTTGTAATTGTTCTTACAATCACTCATTTAGGTTTAATTTCAATTGGAAGTATTGCTTCTATCACAATCTTACAGATTCCTGTTATTTTAATCGCTCTTTTATCAGGACTTCCTGAAGGTGCTTTTGTAGGAGCTGTTTTTGGTCTTATGTCTATGGTTATGGCTTACATTTCGCCAAGTGGAATCCTTGATCCAATGTTCCAAAATCCATTATGTTCTGTTCTTCCTAGAATTCTTTTAGGAGTTGTAGCTTGGGGTATTTGGAAACTCTTAAACCTTATTCCAAAAATGCCAAAAACTCTTAGCGCAGGTATAACTGGTTTTCTTGCAACTATTGCCCACACTTTTATGGTTTACGCTTGTATCTTCATTTTCGAAGGTTCTGATATGACTGCCCTTCTTACTCAAAATGGTTTTACTGTAAGTTACATTGGCGTAATTATGCTGGGAATTGTTGGAGAAGTTCTTGAAGCAGTAGCAAGTACCTTGGTTTGCGTTTTAGTTTACGCAGGTCTTTTTATTGCCGGAAAAAGAAAATCAAAACTTTCATCTATGTCTGACTCAGAAGACTAATTTCTTATAATTTCAAGTCTAATTAATAAAGGAGCTGTCGAAGTCCTATTCACTTCACCGGCTCCTATTTTTTTTAACATAAAATCCAAAAGTAAAATAACAATTTATCATCTTTCAACTTTGGCCAAATACTTCTATAATTTATAATATGAAAATTGTTATAGTAGGAGCCGGATTTACCGGTACACAATTAGCAAAACTTTTAGTAAAAGAAAACAATCAAGTTGCCCTCATCGATAATGATGAAGATATTATTCGCCACGCTTCTAATCAAGTCGATTGCGAAACTCTTTGTTCAGAAGGCAATAATCTGGAAATTCTGGAATCTGTTGGAATTGGAAAAGCCGATGCTCTTGTTTGCGTTACCTCTTCTGATGAAGTTAACATGATTACCTGTTCCCTCGTTGATGCTGTTTATCCTGATATTTTAAAAATCGCCAGAGTTAGAAATTATTCATACTACATAAATACAACCAAAGCCCAAAAAAAACATGCAAATGATTTTAGCGGAAAACGCCGTCCTCTTTACGGAATCAATTATATGATTCATCCAGACGTAGAAGCTGCAAATGCAATTGTAGAAGCCGTTTCTAATGGTGCTATTGGTAATGTAACTACTTTTGAAAATTCAAATCTGGAAATTGCCCGACTCCTTGTAACTGCCGGTTCAGATTTAGACGGAATCTCCTTAAAGGAAATCAGAAGTAAAACAGATGTAAAATTCCTTGTTGCTTATGTAGAAAAAGATGGAGAAACTTCTTTACCTTCCGGAGATACTGTTATAAATGCTGGAGATACAATTGGTATTCTTATCAATAAAAAAGATATTGCCGATGTAATCAGCCTTACCGGTGCAGAAACCAACGATTTAAGAAAAATTGTTCTCATCGGTGCCGGAAGAATTGGAACTATCATTACAGAAAAACTTATGCCAAAAAGAAGTCTTCCAAAAATCTTCTCTTCAATTGCAACAAAACATTCCAGAGATTTTGTAATCATCGACAGTGATGAAATGTTGGCAAAAGCCGCCGCAGATAAATTTGCAGATGCCAGAGTAATGTGCGCAGATGCTTCTGATGATACTTTCCTCCACGACGAAGGTCTTACCAGTTTTGATTTAGCAATTTGTACTACCCACAATCATGAATTAAATATGGTTCTGGCTGCTTATCTTGAATCTCTTGGAGTAAAACAATCAATTGCTCTTGTAACCAGTGCCCAGTTCGCTACAATCGCTGATAAATTAGGTGTAGACGTTCCTGTCCCATTTAGAGATGTAGTTGTAGATTCTATTATGAGTCATCTTCGCGGTAAATCTGTAAAAGGAATTCACACTGTTACAAATGGTGATCTTGAAATTGTAGAATGCGAAGTTTCAAGCGAATCAAAAGCAACCGGAAAAACCTTAAAAGAAATTGCAGATCCTGGAGCTTATCTATTATTAATGAGCCGCAAATCTGGAATTGATGAATTTAAAATTGCTGATGGAAATACCACAATTTATACTGGCGACCACGTTGTTTTAATCACAGAAGTAGACAACAGTAAGAAGATTCTTTCTTACTTTACAGGAAAAAATTAGTAGAGATTTTATATGTTTATACTTACCTTACTAAGAATAATTTCAATTCTTCTTTCAATTGTTGGTGTTACATTTTTAATTCCAATCGGTGTAGCAATTTATTGTGGCGAAAATGCCATGTTAATGCCTTTTATTATTCCAATGCTAGTTAGCATTATTGCAATGCTGGCAATTAACATTCCAACAAGAAAAATCAAATTCAATCTTACACAGAAAAAAACTTTTATAACTGTTGCCCTGGCCTGGGTTTTTGCAAGTCTCTTTGGAGCCATTCCTTTTTATTACAGCGGTTATTTTAATTCTTTTGCCGATGCTTTTTTTGAAAGTGTCAGTGGTTTTACAACTACAGGTGCCACAATCCTTTCGCAAATTGAAGTTCTTCCACGTTCAATAAACCTCTGGCGTTGTTTAACTCACTGGTTAGGCGGTATGGGAATTGTAACTTTAACTGTTGCCTTAATGCCACTTCTTGGGGTTGGCGGTTTTCAGTTGATTAAAGCCGAAACAACTGGCCCAGAAAAAGGAAAAGTAACTGCAAGAATTACAACTACAGCAAAACTTCTGTGGATAATTTATTTTGCTCTTACAGCACTCGAAACTATTGCCTTAATGATAGCCGGCATGGATTTTATAGATGCTCTTTCCCATGCTTTTGCCACACTGGGAACTGGTGGATTTTCTACAAGAAATGCCTCTTTAGGTTCTTACAATTCTGTTGCAATAGATGTAATTATCACAGTTTTTATGTTCTTAGCAGGAATCAACTTCAGCCTCTACTTCTACTTAATTTCCGGTAAGTTAAAAGACATAAGAGACAATACAGAATTCAAAGCCTACTGTGGAATAGTTTTATTTGCCATTTTAGCAGTTACTCTTTGTATAAAACCAATCTACGGTACTTTTGCTAATTCCCTCAGATATTCTTCATTCCAGGTGATATCAATAATGTCTACTACAGGTTTTGCCACCTGTGACTTCTTAAATTGGCCTTCCACCGCCCAATTCATAATCTTCCTCTTATTTTTCTTAGGCGGTTGTTCAGGTTCAACTGCCGGTGGAATTAAAATTATCCGCTGGGTTGTTTTATGCAAACAGGTAAATAACGAAACTCGACGAATGTTGCACCCACATGGAATATTTACCGTACGTTTGAATAATAAAGTCGGCCGAAAAGATATTGTTTTTAGTGTTGCTTCTTTCTTAGCCCTTTATCTTTTATTAGTTGCAATCACAACATTTGTAGGCTGTCTGGGTGATTTGGATTTATTCTCTGCTTTTACAGGTTCCCTTTCCATGGTTGGAAACATCGGGCCAGCTTTTGGTTCTCTGGGACCTTCAAGCAATTATGGATTTATACCTGCTTTTGTAAAATATTGGTATAGTTTTGCAATGCTGGCAGGTCGTCTTGAACTTTATACAATGATGATTTTCTTTATGCCAACATACTGGGAAAAATAAAAAAAAATCGTTGAGGCTTACAATTTCTGGTAAACTTCAACGATTTTATATAAATCCTCAGATTTTTCTTTTAATTAAAATACAAGCTTATCGCTTACATCTCCACTTGCATTAAATTTTTCAAGCAAATCTTCAACTGTAAGTTTTTTCTTTTCTTCTCCACTTACGTCAAAAACAACCTTTCCTTCCATCATCATAATCAAACGATTTCCATAACGCAGGGCATCTTTCATATTGTGAGTTACCATAAAAGTTGTAAGATGATCTTTGTTTACAAAATGTTCTGTAAGTTCAAGAACTTTCTTGGCTGTTTTAGGATCCAAAGCGGCAGTATGTTCATCAAGAAGTAAAAGTTTTGGTTTTTGCAAAGTTGCCATTAAAAGAGTAAGAGCCTGACGCTGTCCTCCCGAAAGTAATCCAACTTTTGCAGTCATTCGATTTTCAAGACCTAAATCAAGCAAAGATAATTTTTCTTTGTAAAGTAATTTTTCCGAATTTTTAATATGCCAAGATAAACCTCTTTTTTTACCACGTCTCATAGCCATAGCAAGGTTTTCTTCAATTTCCATATTAGCAGCAGTACCCATCATTGGATCCTGGAATACTCGTCCTAAATATTTTGCGCGAACATATTCTGGTTTTCCAGTAAGATTCATACCATCCAGAGTAATTGAACCTGTATCTGTATAATGTACTCCGGCAATAAGATTTAACAGAGTTGATTTACCAGCTCCATTTCCTCCAATTACAGTAACAAAATCTCCATCTTTTAAGACTAAATCAACACCACGAATAGCTTTTTTTTCTGTAATTGTTCCAGGATTAAAAGTTTTTGTAACATTTTTAAGTTCTAACATATTCTCTTTCTCCTCCATTAATCCTGTTTATCGTGCTTAAAAGCATCATCTGCATGACGAGTATCAGTTTCATTTGCAGGACCTTTATAAGCCTTTCTTCTATGATCAATTTTCTGTTTAATTACTGGAACTGAAAGTGAAATTGCAACAATCAAAGCTGTAAGAAGTTTTAAGTCTGTAGATTTTAATCCCATCTGTAAAACAACAGCAATTACAATTCTGTAAATTATTGAACCAAAAACAACAGATATAAGAGTGTACCAGAAACCAAAGTGTGAGCCAAAAATTACTTCACCAATAATAATTGAAGCAAGACCAACTACGATTGTACCAGTTCCCATTCCAACGTCAGCATAACCCTGACTCTGTGCAACTAAGGCTCCGGAAATTGCAACCATTCCGTTTGAAATCATAAGTCCCATGATTTTTGTTCTATCTGTATTTACACCAAGAGCTCTTACCATATTTTCATTACTACCAGTTGCTCTAATTGCAGAACCATACTCAGTTCCAAAGAACCAATACATAACACCTATTACAATGGCAATAACAATTAAACCAATAAAAAGAGAACTTGTTGTAGTTGTAATTTTCTTATTAAAAAATTCCCTGAGATTTGACATCATTGTAGGATTTCCCAAAAGTGGTGTATTTGCTCTACCCATAATTCTAATATTGATTGAATACAAAGCAATTTGAGTCAAAATACTGGCAAGAAGAATATTAATTTTGAGTTTAGTATTCATAAAACCGGTAACGTAACCACAGGCCATTCCCATAAAAAAAACAAAAAGCAAGGTAAATAAAGGATTCATTCCTTTTGTTATTAAAACTGCCGAAATAGCTCCACCTGCGGCAAAACTTCCATCAACAGTCATATCTGCAACATTTAGGATTCTAAAAGTAAGATAAACTCCTAAAGTCATCAATCCCCAAAGGATACCCTGGGAAACAGCACCTTCCATTGCATATAAAACCGCCATTTTACAACTCCGTTATTAAATTTTTACCTAATTTTTATAATGATTTAAAACTTTTTCTATAATAGCAATTATTTAAACTTTTGTAATAAAAAAAGAGATTATTGAAGAACAATAATCTCTTTTTTTTAGAATTTTTAGTCAATTTGACTAAATTATCTATTAAAGGTTATCAGGAATTGTAATTCCAAGAGTTTTAGCAGTTTCTTCATTAAACTTGAAGTCACAAGTATCAAGATACTGAATTGGCATATCTGCAGCCTTCTTTTTACCTTCAAGAATTTCTACTGCCATTTTTGCAGTCTGTTTTCCTAATTCATAGTAGTTGATTCCGTATGTTGCAAATCCACCTGCTGTTACCATACCTTCTTCACCTACAATTGTAGGAATCTTATTTTCGTTAGCAATCTGAGCAACAAGAGCCATACCTGCAGCAATCATATTATCTGTTGGTGAATAAAGTACATCAACTTTACCACAAGCAGCCTGTACAACCTGCTGAATTTCGTTTGAATTAGAAACTGTAAATCTTTCTGTTTCAAGACCAAGTTCTTTAGCAGCGGCTTCTGCAAGTTCAACCTGGAAATAAGAATTCTGTTCACTTGAGCAGAAAAGCATACCAACTTTTTTAGCATCTGGTACAAGCTGAGTCAAAAGTTTCATCTGAGCAGCACAAGGTGTAAGATCTGAAGTACCTGTAACATTTCCACCTGGAGCTTTATTAGAAGCTACAAGTTTAGCTGATTCAGGATCTGTAACAGAAGAAATAAGAATTGGGATTTCCTGTGTAAGATTTGCAACAGCCTGAGCAGCGGGAGTAGCAATAGCAAAAATCAAATCATCACGATCATTGATTAATTTTTCTGCAATTGTAACACAGTTAGCCTGTTCACCCTGAGCATTCTGGTAATCAATTTTAATATTCTGACCATCAACATATCCAGCTTCTGCAAGACCATCAACAAAACCCTTGTAATTTGCATCAAGAGCTGAATGTTCTACCAACTGTATAACACCAATTTTAATTGTCTTTGCTTTAGACTTTTTACCACCAGTACAAGAAACACAAAGGCCAAATGCCATTGTAACAAGTAATAAACTGAGTAATAATTTTTTCATTATTTAATTACCTCCTAAGTAATAAACATTTATATTGTACAAAGTAATATAATTATTTACAAATAAATTTTTACTTATTCTTAATTTTTTTAGTCCTATTAAAGTGCTTTTTTGTGCAATTC
>JAIKYZ010000127.1 GCA_024682655.1 Treponema sp. | reverse complement strand
AAAAAAGAATTAGATATTCTTTCTCAAATTGAAAGTCAGTCTAAAAAGTCTGCCTGCTTTACTGTAATTACAGGACGGCGACGAATTGGCAAAACCCAACTCCTTAAAAACTTTATTATCAATAAAAAAAGTGCATATCTTTTTACAAATCGCAGTGCAGAAAAAAGTCTTTGCTCTCAGTGGCAGAAAACTCTTGAAGAGTCTGTAGGACTAAAAATTTATGGAAATGTAGAAAATCTTTCAGATTTGTTTGAGCAAATTATGCTTTTTTCTAAAGAGCAGGCCTTCACTTTAATAATTGATGAATTTCAGGATATTGAGTTTGTAAACAAAACATTTTTTAGCCAGATGCAGAATATCTGGGATTCTAATAAAGCTGATTCAAAAATAAACTTAATTGTTTGTGGTTCTATTTATTCCCTTATGACAAAAATTTTTATGGATAATAAAGAGCCTCTTTTTGGAAGAACGACTCACTTTATTCATTTAAAGCCTTTTACTCCTTCTGTTGTTAAAGAGATTCTTAAAGATTTTAATCCAAAATATAAGGTCGAAGATCTTCTTTGTCTTTATATGTTGTCTGGAGGGGTAGCAAAATATATTTTCCTCTTGATGTATTCTGGTGCAGTTACAAAAGATAAAATGCTTAATGCTGTATGTAATATGGCTTCTCCATTTCTTACAGAAGGTCGGGATCTTTTAATTAGTGAGATTGGTAAAGATTATGGAGTTTATTTTTCTATTCTACAGGCAATTGCCAGTGGTTATACAAGTCAAAACGAAATTGATTCTATGATTAAGAAAAATACTGGAGCTTATTTACAGAATCTACAGAATGTTTTTGGAATTGTAGAGCAGATTCGTCCTTTACTTTCAAAATCTCAAAGTCGCAATGCTCGCTGGAAAATTGTAGATGAATATACTCTTTTTTATTTTAGGTTTATTTATGCCCATCAGGATTTAATTGAACTTGGAAATTATGATATGCTTAAAGAGTTGATTTTAAGAGATTACGAAACTTTTTCGGGTAAAACTTTAGAACGCTATTTTACCGAAAAACTTAAGGAAGATTCTGATTTTACAAAAATAGGCGGCTGGTGGGATAAAAAGTCCGAAAATGAAATTGATATAATTACTCTGAATGAAGTTGAAAAAAATTGTCGAATTTATGAAGTAAAACGACAATCAGGTAAAATAAAACTTGCAAAACTTAAAACAAAAGCCCAGGTTTTTATGCAAAATTTCACTGATTATAATTACGAGGTAAAAGGCTTATCTATGGATCAAATGTAGTCCTGAAAAATATAGCCAGAAATTAGTATGTCTAAGGCTCCACCTTTATTTATTGGCGACCTGGTTCAAAGCCGTCGTACAATTTATCAGCCTTCTCTTTTTGCAATGCAGAATCTTTTTTATTTGCAGGAAACAGGTTCATTAACTGCTATAAAACCCCATGTTTCCAGCCGTCAGAATCTTTCTTCTTTTCTCTTCTTTTATGTTACAGAAGGACAGGGTTCTCTTACTTATAAAAGTCAAAGCTATTCTATGAAAAAAGGTGACTGTGCTTTTATTGATTGTCGTAACCTTTATTCTCAATCTTCTTCAGCCGAACAGCTCTGGTCCCTTAAGTGGGTTCATTTTAATGGTTCTACTATGGCTCAAATCTATTCAAAATATCTTGAACGGGGTGGGGAGCCTTCTTTTTCCCTTAAAGAAGGTCAGGAGTCTTTGTTTACTTCAATTCTGGACTCAATAATGGAAACGGCGTCTACTTCTTCTTATACCCGCGATATGAAAATCAATGAAGAACTTTCAAAACTACTTACTCTTTTAATGGAATATTCCTGGAATCCTCAAAAAGCAAGAACTTCAAATACAAAGAGCCTGAATATTTCTAATGTAAGAGCTTATATTGACCAGAACTTTGAATCTAAACTTTCTCTGGAAGCTGTAGCCTGTCAGTTTAATGTTAATAAATCTTATTTGCTTAGAGTTTTTAAGGAAAGTACGGGGCTTACCGTAAATAATTACATCTTACAAAAACGTATTCTTAAAGCAAAAAACGAACTTCGCTTTAGCAGTAAAACCCTGGATCTTATTGCAGAAGAATGTGGACTTGAAGGTGCAAATTATTTTATTAGGGTATTCAAGAAAATCGAGGGTATAACTCCCGGTGAATACAGAAAATCCTGGTAAAAAGTCAATATTGTGCTACTTTTGGTTTATATTTGCTAATTTATCTTTTATAATTACAAGGTAATATTTACTTATTAAATATTGCACTACATGAAAATTTATTATCTTTAATTTTTTTAATTTGGAGAATTGAATATGAAGAAAGCACTTATTACAGGTATTACAGGTCAGGATGGTTCTTACTTAGCAGAATTTTTGATTGAAAAAGGATATGAAGTTCACGGAATTATTCGTCGTTCTTCTTCTTTTAATACAGGTCGTATAGAACATTTATATCTTGATGATGCTGTAGAAGATATGCACAAAACTCGTAATATTTATTTACATTACGGTGATTTAACAGACAGCGAAAGTATGATTCGCCTTATTCGTGAAATTAAACCAGATGAGATTTATAATCTTGCGGCTCAGAGTCATGTTCAGGTTTCTTTTGAAGTTCCAGAATACACTGCTGATTGTGATGCAACTGGAGTTTTAAGAATTCTTGAAGCTGTTCACTTTTTAGGTATGGAAAAGACCTGTCGTATTTATCAGGCTTCTACTTCAGAACTTTTTGGTCTTGTTCAGGAAGTTCCTCAAAAAGAAACAACTCCTTTCTATCCACGCTCCCCTTATGCGGTTGCAAAAATGTATGGTTTTTGGATTATGAAAAACTACCGTGAATCTTATGGCATGTTCTGTGCAAACGGTATTCTTTTTAATCACGAATCAGAACGTCGTGGAGAAACTTTTGTTACCCGTAAGATTACTCTTGCTGCTTCTCGTATTTCTCAGGGCTTACAGAAAAAACTTTATCTTGGTAATTTAAATTCTTTACGTGACTGGGGTTACGCAAAAGATTACGTTGAATGTATGTGGCTGATTTTACAGCAGGATAAACCAGATGACTTTGTTGTTGCTACGGGAGAACAGCATTCTGTTAGAGAATTCTGTCAATACGCCTTCCGTGAAGCTGGTATTGAAATTGAATTTAAGGGCGAGGGTGTAAACGAAAAGGGTTATAATAAGGCAACTGGCGAAGTTCTTATAGAAGTAGATCCAAAATATTTCCGTCCTGCAGAAGTAGAAACTTTACTTGGAGATCCAACTAAAGCTAAGACTGTACTTGGATGGAATCCTACAAAAACTACATTCCCAGAATTGGTAAAAATCATGATGAAACATGATATGGAATATGTTAGACAGGAAAAAACTTTACACCAAAGATAATTAAGGTGTTTGTAAAATATTCATAAGTAAAAAGGGATCTTCCTGGAAATAGACTCTGGGAAGTCCCTTTTTACTTTATGTGCTATACTGTTCTAGAGATATTTAAATATGAAAACACTTTTATCACTTCCACAGAATTTAATTAATACTTACAAAGACATTTGCCGTCCCCAGCAAAAGGAATATTTTATTGGTGCCGATCCAGAAGGTAGTCATCTTGGTTCTGGCGGTGGAACTGCCTGGATATTAAAAGAATATGGTTTAAAAAAAATATTCCAGGAAGAGGAAAAACTACTCTTAATTCATGCAGGTGGTCAGGGCAGACGTTTGCCGGCTTATTCAGCCAGTGGTAAAATCTTTACTCCAATTCCAGTTTATCGCTGGAAAAGTGGACAAAAGATTGATCAGACTTTATTAGATATTCAGACAGATTTTTATCAGGCAATTATGGAAAGGGCCAATCCACAGCAAAAACTTTTAATTGCCAGTGGTGATGTTTTATTGCGCTGTTCTTCTATGCCTGCAAAACTACCGGATGCAGATGTTGTAGTTCTTACCAGCTGGATAGATTCTTCGGTTGCTACAAGGCACGGTGTAATTTTTGCAAAACATTCCAGCCCAGATCTTCCTGATTTTATGCTGCAAAAACCAGACGCAAAGAAAATTGAAGATTTGCTTTCTACTCATGTTTTTATGATGGATACTGGTTGTTGGATTCTTTCAGATAAGGCTGTAAAAGTTCTGATGAAAAAGTGTTATGGAGAAAACTTTGAAGCTTCTTCTAATTTAGGACTTCCTTCTGAATACGATTTTTACACAGATTTCGGGGCTTCTTTGGGACAAAATCCTACTCTTTTTGATCCAGAAATTTCAAAGCTTTCTTTTGCAATTGTAAATATGGAAGGTGGAGAATTTTATCATTATGGAACAACCCGTGAGTTAATTTCTTCTACAGAAAAAATTCAGAATCTTGTAACAGATCCAAGAAATATTCTTCAAAAAAAGGTAAAGGTTCATGGTTCTGTTTTTGTTCAAAATAGTATAGTAGACATAAAGTGGAATTCTGAGCAAAAAAATATCTGGATTGAAAATTCCTTTATAGGAAAAGGCTGGAATCTTCTGGGAGAAAATGTAATTACCGGAGTTCCTAAAAACGACTGGACAATTAATATCGAAAAAGGTCTTTGTCTTGATATTGAACCTGTTAGCAAAAATAATTATGTTATCCGCCCTTACAATATGGATGACACTTTTAAGGGTGATTTACAATTCCAGAAAATATTCCCTGTTGTAAGCGAAAAATATTTATTTGAAAAGGGTGCTCAGTTAATTTGCGATCTGGCTTTAAAAAAATCAATTAAAGAGCTGGAAAAGGAATATGAAATTATTGAATGGCTTAGTGGTGATGATATTTTAAGCCATGTAAATATTGTAAAACTTTATAAGCAAAGAGCTTCTTTCCTAAAAGAAAATCTTCCTCTGCTTGCAAAAAATTATGCTAAGTCAGTTTTCTACCAGTGTGATTTGTGTCATACAAAAGAATTGTATAAATCTTTTGGTTTGGAATTTCCTCAGCCTTTATCAGAAAAATCTTCTTCTGTAACACCAAGTCTTTTAATGCGAAATTCAATGTTACTTGGTAATGAAGATAAAGCCTTTGATACTCTAAAAAATGCAATTGTTTCTGGAGTTTCTAAAGCTACTCCTAAGATTGATTTAATTACAGATCAGATTGCCTGGGGTAGAAGTCCTGCCCGTATTGATATTGCAGGTGGCTGGTCAGATACACCTCCTTATTGTATTTATAATGGTGGAAGTGTTGTTAATTTTGCCCTTGATTTGAATGGTCAGCAGCCTATTCAAACTTACATTCGTTTTATAAAAGAACCTCTCTTTATTCTTCGTTCAATTGATACAGGAGTAAGCGAAAAGGTTGAAGATTGGGATTCTCTGGAATCTTATAATAAGGTTGGTTCTAGTTTTAGTATTCCAAAGGCCGCTTTAAGTCTTGCTGGTTTTAGTCAGAAGTTTTGTCAGCAAAAATATTCTTCTCTAAAAAACCAACTTGAAGATTTAGGTGGAGGTCTGGAGATTACTACTTTGGCTGCAATTCCAAAAGGAAGTGGTTTAGGTACTTCTTCAATTATTGCTTCAACTCTTTTGGGTACTTTAAGTACAGTTTGTAATCTTGGCTGGAGTAAAGAAGAAATCTGTTTTAGAACTTTAGTTTTGGAACAGTTACTTACAACCGGTGGTGGCTGGCAGGATCAGTTTGGTGGTGTCTTTGGCGGAATTAAGATTTGTACCAGTCAAAGTGGAATTCAAAATAATGTACTTGTAAGAAGACTTCCAACAAATGTAATTACCGATTCTGAAAATTCAGGTCTTTGGCTTTTGTATTATACAGGAATTACCAGAGTTGCAAAAAATGTTCTGGGGGATATTGTAAGAAATATGTTCCTCAATAAAGATCAGGTAATTTCTTGTGATGATCAGATTCGCCAGCATGGACAGGTAATGGCCGAAGCAATTCAATTTTGTGATTATGAAAAAACTGCAAGGTTGATTAAAAGCAGCTGGGAACTGAATAAAAAATTAGACTCGGGCGTTACAACTCCAGAAATAGAAAAAATTATCAGCCAAATTGATGATTTTTCTTTGGGTTATAAACTTGCTGGAGCAGGTGGCGGCGGTTATATGTTAATCTGCGCAAAAGATTTAGAAGCTGCCGCTAGAATTAAAAAGGAACTTAAAGAAAACCCTATAAATAATCGTGCAAGATTTGTTGGACTTTCTTTGAATAATAAAGGTTTGCAAATTACTAAAAGTTAAAAATCAGATTTTTTTAGGAGTTATATATATGGAAAAGAATTCAAAAATTTATGTTGCAGGTCATCGTGGACTAGTAGGAGGCTCAATTCTCCGAGCCCTTAAAGAAAAAGGTTATACTAATATTATTACAAGAAGTCATAAAGAATTAGATTTATTAAATCAGGCTGCTGTAAATGAATTTTTTCAAAGCGAAAAGCCGGAATATGTTTTCCTTGCTGCCGCTCATGTTGGTGGTATTGGTGCTAATTCAACTTACCCTGCTGATTTTATTTATCAGAATATGGTAATTGGTTTTAATGTTGTTGAAGCTGCCAGAAAAAATAATGTAAAAAAATTAATGAATCTTGGTTCAACTTGTATTTATCCAAAAATGGCAGAACAGCCAATTAAGGAAGAATCATTATTAACTGGTCCCCTTGAACCAACAAATGATGCCTATGCTCTTGCAAAAATCAGTGTAATTAAATTATGCACAGCCTATAATAAACAGTTTGGAACAAATTATCTTTCGGTAATGCCAACTAATCTTTACGGGCTTGGAGATAATTATGAATTACAGGGTAGTCATGTATTCCCAGCAATGATTCGTAAATTTCACGAGGCAAAAGCAAGTGGAGAAGATATTGTTCATCTTTGGGGTGACGGTTCTCCTCTGCGCGAATTTTTGTACGCCGGAGATTTAGCAGATGCAGTTATTTATCTTATGGAAAATAAAAATGCAGAAGATTTAAGAACTCCAACTGGAGATTTTGTAAATGTTGGAACCGGTAAAGAATGTACAATTAAGGAACTTGCAGAAACAATTTGTGATGTTGTTTATTCTGATTGTCCTGAGCGTACTTGCAAAATGGAATGGGATTCTTCAAAACCAAACGGAACTCCACGTAAACTTTGTGATGTTACTCGTTTGAATAATCTTGGATGGAAAGCAAAAGTTGATCTTCGCCGTGGTGTAGAAATTGCTTATGATGATTTTTTACATGGTGATGTTAGAAAATAAAAGGAGAATTGTATGTTAATTCCAGTAGTTTTAAGTGGTGGAAGTGGAACTAGATTATGGCCTTTATCTAGAGCTAAATATCCAAAACAGTTTTTAGATTTATTTTCAGATAAGAGTATGATTCAGGAAACTGTATTAAGACTGGAAGGTCTTGAAAATCTTAGTCAGCCTGTAATTATTTGTAATGCAGATTCCAGATTTATTGTTGCTCACCAGATGATGCAAATTGATAAGGAAAATGCTCAGATAATTCTTGAACCAATGGCAAAAAGTACTTTACCTGCTATTGCCGCCGCTGCCTATAAAGTATTTAAAGAAAATCCAGATGATATTCTTTTTGTTTTACCAAGTGACCATACAATTAAAAATATTCCTGCTTTTCATCAGGCAATAAAAGAAGCTCAAAAGGCTGCTATGGAAGGAAATATTGTAACCTTTGGAATTAATCCTGACCGTCCAGAAACTGGCTATGGCTATATTCAATTTGATAAAAAAGGAAATAATAAATACTTCCCGGTTTCTGCTTTTAAGGAAAAACCAGATTTAGAGACTGCTAAAAAATATCTTGCTCAAGGCAATTATGTCTGGAATTCTGGAATGTTTATGTTCAAAGCTTCTTCTTTCTTAGATGAATTGGAAAAATATCAGCCAGAAATAAAAAAATATTCAAGTCTTTCGGTTGATAAGGCAAAAGTTGATCTTGAATTTTTAAGACTGGAAAAAGAATCTTTTGAAAAAAATACTTCTATTAGTATCGACTATGGTTTAATGGAAAAAACTTCAAAAGCCGTTGTTGTTCCAATGTCTGCAGACTGGTCTGATGTAGGGGCTTGGGATGCTCTTTGGGAATATCTTCCAAAAGATGAAAAAGGAAATTATGTAAAGGGTGATGTAACTCTTGAAAACACAGAAAATTGTTACGTTTTGAGTCAAAAACAACTTGTAACTGCAGCCGGTGTTAAAGATTTGATTATTGTAGATACAAAAGATGCCCTTTTAGTAGCAGATAAAAAGAATATTTCTGATATTAAACCTCTTTTTGAAACTCTTAAAAAGCAAAATCGCCGGGAAGCTATTCAAAACCGAGTTGATTACAGACCTTGGGGAAACAGTGATTCAATCGAGAATTCAGATCGCTATAAGGTAAAGCATATTACTGTAAATCCAGGTGAAGAACTTTCTTTACATTATCATTTGCACAGAAGTGAACACTGGGTTGTTGTAAATGGAACTGCCACAATTACAATTGGCGAGCATGAAAAAATATTAACAGAAAATCAGTCCCTCTACATTCCTTTGGGAACAGTACATTCAATTGCAAACAGAGGAAAAGTAAAACTTGAAATTATAGAAATCCAAACCGGTACTTATCTTGAAGAGGATGATATTATTCGCATAAAAGATAACTATGGCAGAGCCTAATTTTAAGAAGTAAAATGATTTGGTTAATCGCTAGTAAAGGTTTGCTGGGCAGCGAAATTGCCCGGCAACTAAGAGAATTAAAAGTAAACTTTATTGAAAGTGGCAGAGAAGTAGATATTACAAAAATGGCCGCTCTTTTAGACTTTGCTGCCGGAAAAAAAATCGATTATATAATTAATTGTGCTGCTTATACTTTTGTCGATAAAGCTGAAAGTGAAAAATCCCTTGCTTATGAAGTAAATCAAAAAGGCTCTGAAAATATTGCAAAACTTGCTTCAAAAATCGGGGCAAAATTGATTCATATTTCTACCGATTATGTTTTTGATGGAAAAGGCAATTTTCCTTTGACTGAAGAAGATAGGCCAAATCCAATAAGTGAATATGGAAAGAGTAAACTTTTAGGAGAAGAGGCCGTAAGTAAAAATCTTAAGTCTTATTATATTATCAGAAGCTCCTGGCTTTATGGTTTTTCCAGAAACAATTTTGTTTATACAATGTTAAGGCTTATGAATAGCCGGCAGACTATAAAAGTAGTAGATGATCAAAGGGGTTCCCCAACTTTTGCAGCAGATTTGGCAGAAGTAATTATCAAAATAGTTGAAAAAGATAATCTTCCCTATGGAATTTATAATTTTTCCGATTCTGGCCAGATAAGCTGGTGGGAATTTGCAAAAGAGATTTATAGTCAGGCCTTAAAATTGGGACTAATTAAAAATCCGGGCTGTAAAATAATTTCTTCTAGTTCCCAGGAATATGCAAGTATTGCTAAAAGGCCATCCTATTCAGTTTTATCAAAAGAAAAAATACAAAATACTCTTGGTATAACAATTCCAGACTGGAAAGAGAGTTTAAATAGATTTTTAAGCTCTGCAGACTTTGACAGGGAAAAGCTCTTATAACAAAACTTAACGTTTATTAAAGGCTTTAATTCTGTTATAATCAGATAATTATTATTAGAGGAAATAAATATGAAAGGAATTATTCTAGCTGGTGGTTCAGGTACTCGACTGTATCCAATTACTAAGGCTGTTTCAAAACAGATTTTACCACTTTATGACAAGCCTATGATTTACTATCCTCTCAGTGTTTTAATGCTTGCCAGAATTCGTGAAATCCTTATTATTTCAACTCCACGAGATATAAATCTTTTTAAGGAACTTTTAGGTGATGGTTCCTGGTTGGGAATGCATTTTGAATATAAAGTTCAGGAAAAACCTAGGGGGCTGGCAGATGCTTTTATTCTGGGAAAAGAATTTATTGCTTCTGATAGTGTTGCCTTAGTTCTTGGCGATAATGTTTTTTATGGACAGACTTTAACAACTGCGGTACGTAAAGCAAGAAAACTTGTAGAAGAAAACTCAGAAAGTGTAATTTTTGGTTATTCTGTCAAAGATCCAAGGGCTTATGGTGTAGTTGAATTTGATAACAATGGTAAGGTTCTTGGAATTGAAGAAAAACCGGAAAATCCAAAATCAAATTATGCAGTTCCAGGACTTTATTTTTATACCAATGATGTAGTAAAAATTGCAGAAGCTGTAAAACCAAGTCCTAGGGGCGAAATAGAAATTACTTCTATTAATAATGAATATCTAAAGCAGGGTAAACTTTCTGTGGAAATATTAGGTCGCGGTATGGCCTGGTTAGATACAGGTACTTACGATAGTTTACTTGACGCAGGTAATTTTATTGCAACAATTCAAAGACGCCAGGGAATGTATGTTTCTTGTATTGAAGAAATTGCCTTCTATAATAAATGGATAACAAAAGAAAACTTAATTGAGCTTGGAAAATCTTATAAAACCGATTATGGTACTTATCTTGAATTTATAGCAAATAATAAGTAATTAAACTTTGTGAGTTAGGAAATAAGATAATGGCCTGTGACTTTAAAAAATCAGACATCCAAGGTATTTATGAAATTCAACCTAAAGTTTTTGGAGATAACAGAGGTTATTCCATGGAAACTTATAATGAAAGGGAATTTATTCAGGCGGGCTTGAATATTAAGTTTGTACAGGATAATCAATCTTTTTCAAGAAAGAATGTTCTTCGCGGTCTTCATTTTCAGAAAAATCATCCTCAGGGTAAATTGATAAGAGTTGTTTACGGGGATGTTTACGATGTTGCCGTAGATTTAAGATATGGAAGTCCAAGTTTTGGAAAGTACAGTGGAATAATTTTAAGTGGCGAAAAACAAAATATGATTTATATTCCAGAAGGATTTGCCCACGGTTTTTGTGTTCTTTCTGATACCGCTTTGTTTTCATATAAACTTACTGATTTTTACGATCCAAACGGAGAAGGTGGCCTTATGTGGAACGACCCGCTAATCGGAATTGACTGGGAGTCTGTTTGTCCTGGTATTACAAAAAATGCTAATTTAAGCCAGAAGGATATGAATCATCCGGCTTTTAGTCTGGAAAATAAATATTTTGATTTGAATGCCAAGTGGATTGGTAAATAAAGGAGAAATAAAATTATGAGAAAACTTAAAAATATATTAATCACTGGTGGTGCAGGTTTTATTGGCTGTAACTTTATTCATTATCTTTTTGGATTATCAGCCAGCGGAACTAATCTTTTTAATGATTCTAATTTTGACGGTAAGGTTGTAAATGTTGACTGCCTTACTTATGCCGGTAATCTAGAAAGTCTTAAAGATGTTGAAGAAAAATTTGGCGGTAAACGTTATTTCTTCGAAAAAGTAGATATTTGCGACCGCCCTCAAATCGAAAGAATTTTCAAAGAATATGATATTGATACTGTAATTCATTTTGCTGCTGAAAGTCATGTTGACCGTTCAATTCTTGGTCCAGAAGCCTTTATGAAAACTAATGTAATGGGAACTTTTACTCTCTTGGATGTTGCCCGTAATTACTGGAAAAAAGAAGATGGTTCTATTAGAGATGATGTTTTATTCCATCATATTTCAACCGACGAAGTTTATGGTTCTTTGGGGCCAAAGGGTTATTTTAGAGAAGATACTCCTTACGATCCTCGTAGTCCTTATTCTTCTTCTAAAGCTTCTTCTGATCATATTGTAATGGCTTATTTCCACACTTACGGTCTTCCTATTACTCTTTCTAATTGTACTAACAACTACGGTCCTTACCAGTTCCCAGAAAAACTTTTGCCTCTTATGATTTCTAATATCAGAGACGGTAAAAATCTTCCTGTTTACGGTAAAGGTGATAATATTCGTGACTGGATTTATGTTGAAGACCACAACAGAGCAGTTTGGCTTATTGTAAATAAAGGAACTGTTGGCGAAAAATATAATATTGGCGGCGAAAATGAATGGCAGAATATCAAACTTCTTCACAAGGTAATTGAATTGGCTGCCGGTCAATTAGGAAAGTCTGTTGATGAGGTAGAAAAAACTATCACTTATGTAAAAGACCGTCCTGGCCACGATAAACGTTACGCTATCGATTGTAGTAAGATTAAATCAACTTTGGGTTGGGAACGTAAGATGACTTTTGAAGAAGGTCTTCTTGCAACTGTAAAATGGAATCTTAACAACTCTGAATGGTTGAATCATATTTTGTCTGGTGATTATAAAAACTGGATTAATAAAAATTATAAAGAGCAGGGTAGATAATAATTCATAAGATATTATGATTTATATAAATCGGGAATAAAAATGAAACGCTTACTTATATTTTTCATAATATCTAATTTTTTTCTTAATTGTCTGTCAGCCTTTCCTCATTATACTAAGCAGTCAGAATTTGCTGATTCTAGTCTTATGCCTGAATGTTCTTATTCAAAAGAAATGGCCGCTAAATTAACTACTTCTTTTCCGGTTAATATCTGCTATCAGGATTATACCCGCATTCCTAAAACTCTTCATAAGGGTCTGGAACCCAATCAAATTCTAGAGAATCTTACTCTTATGGGAGGAATTCAAGGGGTTCGTTACTGGGATATTATTAAAGAGCGATATATTCCTATTTTTAGAGAGTGTGAATACGATCCTTCTTCCGGTAATTTTTCCATAAAAGACAAGAATTTTGGAAAACTTCACTGTAGTACTCAATCTTTTTCTAGTGATAAAAATTGTTCTATGCAGGCAACTTTAAGAAGACCTCTTGCAAATCCTCTCTTTTGGGAAATCAAAAAAAACGAATTTACCATTTTTGTTATGACTAATGATAGTGAAGATTATTTAGAACTTTATATTCTTATTCAGTCTTCCTACAAAATTAGATTTTTACGTTCCCGTATAGAAAACGCCTTTGCAGCCAGAATCAACGGTATGCAGGACTGGTTTTTCAGAATGTATTGTGGTAGATAAATCAAATATTTTTATATATAATTATTCTTATGGAAAATAAAGAAACAAAAGAAGAAGTATCATTTTTAGATTTATTATTGGTATTAATCAGATATAGAAATTTGATAATAATAGGCACTTTGATTTCAATTATTCTTTCACTTGGTCTTTTTTATGTAAGGCCAAAATTTAATGCTAAAAATTGTGTTCTTGAAAAAGCCGGGAGTGTTGTAAACATTACATGCCAGGTAAATATTCAGGAATTTCCTTTTATGGTGCAGAATAGAATTTTTGTTGATTCAAATTCAAAGAAAAATCCTGTTTCTATAACTGTGGAAGATACTGCTGTAAAATTTCTACGAAAACCTTCCATCGTTGCTCAAGCTAATAAAGAAAGTGAGTTATTTGTAAATAAAGATGATGAAGATTATCTCAATAAGATTCGCCAGGTTGTTGAATGTGATGTTTATGATATTTCATCAAACTCATCTGAAAATCTTATTGAAATTAATTTAATCGTTCCTGAAGAAAAAAAGGAAGCAGCTAAGAAATTTGTAGATTCTTTACTTGCACTTGTAGAAAAGGAAGTAGAAAAATTTTACTCAGATCAGCTGGATATGTACGAACTTTCTGTAAAATCTTTCTTAGAAAAGGCAGATAAAAACAGAGATTTTAGTAATTTTGCAGAAAATGAAAGAATGATTTTAGCTACAGAAACTTCATTTAGAAATAATCTAAAATCTTACCTTTCTTTATCTGAACAGCCTTTTGTTACAGTAGAAGAACAAGATGATGCTTCTGACTATCCTCTTATAAGCAAAAAGAAAATAATTTTTACAATTTTCTGTGGCTTTATTTTATTTGTAATTATTGCCTTTATAAAAAACGGAATTGATAACGTAAAGGAAAATCAAAGTCAAAAGCAATTAGTTGCAGATGCCTGGAAATCTGGTAAGTGGAGAAATAAAAAATAAAATAAATGATCTTTAAGCTTGCATTTAGAAATATAATCTCGAAGAAAAGTTCTTACGTCATAATTTTATTTATTGCCTTTTCTGTTTCTCTTTTTTGTGTGGCAAATGCAGTTTTTGACAGTACAGAAGAAGGTGTTCAAGCAACTTTTGTATCCAGCTTTACTGGTGACATTGTTATTCGACCTCAAACAAAGGGGCAGATGAGTCTTTTTGGCGATGAAACTCCTGTTACTGGTAGTCTTACAAAACTGGAACAGGTTATTCCCTATAACGATATAATTAATCTTCTTAACGAAAATAAAGAAATTAAACAAACTCATATTTCTCAAGTTACTGGCGTTGCTTCTTTAGATGTCTCTGGCAAAAGAAAAACCATGTACCTTTTTGGCCTTAATCCCCAGGATTATTTTTCTATAATGACTTCAATTCATCTTTTAGAAGGACGTTATTTTACTGAAGGTCAAAAAGAAGTAATGATTCCTAAAAATCTTGCTGAAGATTTTAATCTTTCTATTGGCGATACTGTTCAGTTTACTATTGCAGACGGCCCTTATTTTAAAATTCGTAAGGCAAGTATTTCTGGTATTTACGATTATGATATTCACAATGCCATGTTCGACCGCTTTCTTTTGTGTGATCCTGTAATTGTCCGGGACCTTATGGATATTGTAGATTCCAGCATTATAAGTGACGAAGAAATTGATGAAGATATTTCCTTCCTGCTGGATGATGAATTGGATTTTGATTCGCTTTTTGAATCTTCTTCTGATCAGTTAGCAGAAAGTTCGGATATGGAATTAATTTCTGATGAAGAAATTTTTTCTCAAAGTGAACAGGATGATAATTCACAGGTCCAAAACAGTGAATCTTCTTCCTGGAATTATATTATTTGTAAATTAAATAACAGTATTAACAGTAAGGCTATTATTGCCCAGTTAAATATTCAATTTAGAAGTTTGGGCTGGCCTGTTCAAGCAACCGATTGGCGCCATGCTGCTGGAAGTACCGCTTTGTATTTAAACTGGCTCAGATTGCTTTTAAATATTGGTATTGCCATTATTCTGGTGGCTGGTTTTATTATTGTAAACAATACTTTAGTAATTAATGTTTTAGACAGATCCCGCGAAATTGGAACTTTACGTGCAATTGGTGCAAAAAAGAGATTTATATCTCTCCAATGTATGATAGAAACTTTTATGATGACTATTTCCGGCGGAATTTTAGGTACTTTACTGGGCATTCTTATGACCAAAATCATTACCGCAATGAATATTAAACTTACTAATCAATTTTTAATGCAATTGTTTGGTACCGAATCTATTGATATTTATGTAACTTCTGGAAATGTATTAAAACTTTTTATTCTTGTTGTATTACTGGGACTAATTGGCTGGATTTATCCTGTAATAACTTCCTTGAGAGTTGATCCTGTAAAAGCAATGCAGGGGGCCAAGTAATGACTGACGAAATTAAGATGGGCTTACGCTCTCTGGTTTATAGAAAAAAACAATATATTTCCCTTTTTCTTGTATGTTTTTTTGGAATTGGAGTTTCTCTTTTTGGTCTTTTTGTTATTCAAGGTATGTTAAAATCTCTTGAATCAAAAGCAGAAAATTATTACGGGGGCGACTATCAATTTATTGGCCAAAACGCCGGCTTAATCCAAGATGGTTTTGAATCAAAGTACAATGAATTGGTAAAAATCTTCCCGGACGGAACTGTAATTGCTCCCCGTTATGATATTGATGGTCAGTCGGTTTCTTTTTATTTTGAAGGTTCTAGCGTAAAACAGAGAGTTATAAAGGGTGTAGATTTTAAGCGCGAAGAAGAATTATTTTCTAAGTTTAATTACAAAGAAGGTTCTGCAAAAGATATCTATAAAACAAACGGAATTTTACTTTCTTCTAGTATTGCAAGTTCTTTAAAGGTTCATGTTGGTGATGAAATTACTTTTATGCTCAGAACCTTTGATGGCTATATCAACACGGTTCCTTTAATTGTAAAGGGGATTTTTATAGATTCCAGTCTTTTTGGAACTTATACTTCTTATATGGATTTGGAATATTTGTTAAAGGCTTATAATCAAAGTCCTCATTCTTTTAATCGTCTTTGTATTAATATTCCAGATAAGGTTAATCACCTCAAAAAAGAAAAACATTATTACAATGAATTATCCAAAATCTTTTCTATGTATCCTTTTGTAGAAGATAAGCAAATTTTTTACGATGATTTAAACAATATAGAAATGCCTACTTACGCCTTAATTCCTCTTAGAGCAAATATGGATGACTTAAAGATTTTAATTGATGCTATGAGAGGGGTTACCTATTTTGTTATTATAATGCTGGTAATAATAATCGTGGTTGGAGTCAGTTCAACTTTCCGAGTTATTGTTATGAAGAGAATTAACGAAATTGGTATTTACAAGGCTATTGGTATGAAACGTCATAAAATTATGGGAATGTTACTTAGCGAAAGTCTTATTCTTTTGATTTTTGCTTCCTTCTCGGGCTTTTTACTTTCTTTACTGCTTTGTAAATTTGTTTCAATCTTTAATTTTTCTTTTGTACCGGCCTTTGATCTTTTTCTTATGAATGGTCATCTTGCACCTGTAACTTCGGCTCTTCATATTTTAATTATTTGTGGTGTAGTTTGTGTAACCACTTTACTGGGAATTATGTTTTCTGTTCGTAAATCGGTTTCAATTACACCTTGTCAGGCTCTGGCAACAACTGAATAAAAGGAGTTTTACTATGAAAAAAATACTTACATTTTTAATTTTAAGCCTTTCTATTTTTGGACTTTTTGGTCAGGATTATTCTTCACTTTTAAAAGAAGCAGAAGATAATACCGCTTTTTACGAAACTGACTTTAAGGGTTCTTACAGTATTGTTCAGGACAAACCAGGAGAAGGTAAAAATATTACAGAAGCTATAATGTACCGCCGCGATAAAACTGAACAGTGGGTTATTCTTATTACCGGCCCCGCTAAAGAAAAGGGTAAAGGTTATTTACAGACTGACGGTAATATTTTCTTTTACGACCCTGCAGATGCGGCTTTTACTTTTACTTCTGCAAAAGATAAATTCCAGAGTACAAACGCAAATAATTCAGATTTTGCACCCCAGCATTATTCCCGCGACTACGAAATTCAAGAAGCTACAGAAGGTAAATTAGGAAAGTACAATTGTGTTATTTTTAAGCTTAAAGCAAAGGTAAACACTGTTGACTATCCTATGCTTAAAATTTGGGTTTCTAAAGATGATGGTCTTGTTCGTAAAAAGGAAGATTACAGTTTGAGTGGTCAGCTTTTAAGAACAACTTTAATTCCTTCTTACCAGATAAAATCTACAGCCAATAGAGATTATTCTATCCCTTTAAACATGTTGATTGTTGATAATCTTAAGGGAAAGAAAATTGGAGATAAGATTCAATATGAAAAAACTCAAATCTCCATTGCAAATGTTGATTTTGAAAAGGTTAAGGATTCTGTTTATACAAAGCCTTATTTGGAGATGATGAGCCAACGCTAGTTTTATGAAAAAGTTATTATTTATTTTTACTTTAAGTGTATTTACAAGTTTTATTTTTGCTCAGGAAGCAGAAAATCTTATTGAAGACAGTGAATCTCTTGAAATTCAAGATTCAAGTCAGGATGAAGAGGAAATAGCAGAAAGTGAATCGGAAGAAGATGAATGGGCCGATTTATTTGAAGATGCTCAGGACCTGGCAGTAGAAGAAGTCCCTGAAAAAGAAGAAAAGCAAACTGTAATAAATCAGATTATTGGAAATCCCAATATTAAACTTTCCGGCCATTTTGATGGGGATATTGGAATTGGAATTGATTTTGACGAAATCAAAGAACATAAAGAAAGCGAAGAAAGTAGTTTTTATATTCCTCTTTTAGGTTATGTAAAATTCGATAATTATCTTTACTTTCTTGCAAAACCAAGTGATATATTTCATTTGAATGCCTCTTTGTACACTGCTTTAGATAATGGTTTTAAAATGGAACTTAAAACTTTTTATTGTGATTATGTCCCATTCGACGGTCTTTATACTTCGGCTGGTAAAAAAAGTATTAGCTGGGGTTACACAAGAATCTTCAGCGACAGCGATTATTACGGCAGCGGGAAAAAATATACAGGTCCTCTTTTAACTAATGTTTTAAGTGATTCTTCTTCTTATTTTCTGGCCGACGCAAGATTTCCCTGGAGATGGGGTACACTTAGCGGAGTTGTTCTCTGTGATTATTCTGATATTGTAGCCGCTCCTGGAATTTTACAGATGGGTTATGCCTTTTCTTCTGAATTTAGTATTCCACATTTTGTTTGTAATATTTTTGGCCGTACTTATGGCGTAGACGATACTCAAAAATTTACAGATGTAAATGGAGATAGCCGCTATTCTCAGAAAAATCCTCTTGCTGGAATTGAAGGTAAAGTTTCTTTTTCCGGTTATGATGCTTATGCACAGGGAATTATAAGAATTAAAAATAAAAGTAATTATAAATATGATCTTTCTCTTTATGACGGCACTTATCCTTTCCCTTGGGCTGAATATTATTTGGCAACTATTGGTGCCTATAAAGTCTGGGATTCTTTTGATCCAAATTTAGGTTTAAATGTTGAATATCAATATCAGTGCAGTCCGGAATATGGTTCTTATGATATGCAGCATAGAATTGCTCTTCAGGCTGGAATTAAAAGAATGGGAAAGAAAAAGAATCTTAAACTTGCCGGAGACTGGTATCACAATTTTACCGAAAATTATGGACAGACATCACTTTCTTTTATTGTAGCTAATATTTTTAACTATGCTCAGTGGACTAATACTTTTGTGGTTCAATATGGCGAAAAATACGGGGATCCTGTTTACACCCTGGGAACAGCCATTCAAGTTGATGTTGATTACTAATTTTTCTGAGATATTTTTCTGCTAAAATGGCCTTTTTTTTAATCTACTATACCGTCGTGAATCTTAATTACATGATTTGCCATGTTTACGATTTTCTGGTCATGAGTAGAAAAAATAAAGGTTGTTTTTAATTCTTTGTTTAATTTTTGCATTAATTCAAGAATCTGATCTCCGTTTTTGGAATCAAGATTGGCGGTTGGTTCATCTGCAAGAATTATAGGACATTTAGTAACTAAAGCTCTGGCAATAGCAACCCTCTGTCTTTGTCCACCAGAAAGTTCACTTGGTTTATGATTTTTCCATTCAGTAAGGCCAACGGTTTCAATTAAAAAATCAATCCATTCGCCAGTTTCTTTTTGAGAAAGATTATTAGAAGCCGGTGAATCTCCCAGGTGAAGTGGTATTTCTATATTTTCTTTTACATTTAAGACAGGAATTAAATTAAAAGTCTGAAAAATAAATCCAATAAAACTTCGTCTTAAATCTGTAAGTCTGGAATCTAATTTTAATGGAATATTCTGGTGTTTTGTTAAATCAACATCCTTGTAAATATCTATTCCTTTAATTTTTAGTGAACCCGCTGATGGAAGGTCAATCAGTCCAATAAGGTTGAGGAGTGTGGATTTTCCCGATCCAGAAGGACCAGAAATTGCAGCAAAATCTCCTTCTTCAATATTAAAAGTCACATTATTTACAGCTTTTACCTGGACTTTATCCATCTGATAAATTTTACAAATATTTTTAAGTTCTACTAAAGACATACGACTTTATTATACAAAAAATTGTAACAATTGTGAATTTATTTTGTTGACATATTAGAATACAATCCCTAAATTTAAAGGGATAGTGATTTAGAATTTTTACTTTTTCATTATTTTTTAAGGAGAAACGTATGAAAAAAACAAATTGGTTTTTAGGGGCAATTTTATCAATAGTTGGTTTGTTAATTATTATTTTCCCAGCTGCTTGTGTAAAAATTGTGTCTGTGCTTTTAGGTTTAGCAGCTATTGCTTATGGAATTTTTACCCTTATAGATTCCAAAAATATTTTTCAGGACCAATCCTTTTTTAAGACTTCAACTTTTATTAAAAGTATTGCTTCCATAGTTTTAGGTTTACTTACTGTTATTATTCCTCTTGCTGTTGCTTCAACTGCCTGGAAGATTATGGTTTATATTTTTGCTGTATATTTATTATTGGCCGCAGCTCTTGGCTTTTATACTCTTTCGGTTTTAAAAGACCAGCTTGCAGACAGAAAACGCTATATTATCGAAAACCTTTCACTTTTAGTTTCAGGTGTTCTTTTAATATTGATTTCGCCAGAAAAATTAGGAATTGTAATTATTAGAATTGTAGGTATTGCAGCTTTGCTTGTTGGAATTGTTTTCCTTGCAATTCAAATTATGTCAATTGTTAATCATAAAGATACAATCATTGTAGATGCAGAAGTTGTTGATGCTGATTCTGCTGATACAGAAGTTGTTGATGAAAAGAATTCAGACAAATAAGTTCTTTTTTGTTCAGGTAATAATAAATTTAAAAAAGTTAATAATTGGGACATGAAAATACTATTATAATTAGTTTGGAAAACTATAAGATTTTAGTAAGTTTTTATGTGTGGCTATGGCTTTTTAAGATTTTGAAATTATACTGACAGTCGATAATGAGTGATAAGAAAATAAGAATAGGTTTGATTTCCGATTATCTATCTTCGGAGTATTCTGAAAATTTAATTCGGGGAATCACAACCTATTGTGCAGAAGATGATATAGAATTAATGCTCTTTCCGGTTGGAGATTTAAGGCCAAAAAATGAGCTTTATAATTACAATTTCCAATTTAGTGCAATTATTTCATTAATTAAATCAGAGAATCTTGATGGTATTATTGCTGCTTCCGGAACTTTAATGCATGAAATCAGCAAGGAAGAATATGAAAAATTTCTTCATTCTTTTTATCCCCTCAAGGTAGTGAATATTGCTGCAAAGTTTCCGGGAATTCCTTCTTTAGTAGTTGATTGTCACCAGGCTTTTGACGCCCTTATTCAATATTTAATTGATTACCAGAAATGTAAACGTTTTGGATTTATGGGGGTAGAAAGTCAGTCAGAAGAAGTTGCTTTAAGAACTCAAATCTTTAAAGATGTAATGAAAAGAAACAATATTCCTGAAGAAGATATTGTTTACTGGAAATCAAATTTTGAATATTCGTCCGCCTATCATTGTCTTACAGATTATCGAAGGGAACATGGTAAAATTGATTTTGATGCAATCGTTGCCTTAAATGATGATACTGCCTATGCCTGTATTGATTTTTGTACAAAACGTATGAATATGAATGTCCCTAATGATATTATCGTTACTGGTTTTGATAATCTTCAAAGGGCTTCTTTTTCAAATCCAACTTTAACCTCGGTAAATCAACAGATTGAATTTTTAGGCTATTCTGCCGCAAGAACTTTACACCAGTATATTCGTGGAAAAAAAGTAGCAGAATATCAGACTATAAGGGCTAAAACAATTTTACGCAAATCTACTGCCAAAATTAAAAATGCCCAGGAATCTTTCGTAAGCGATTCTTATATTACTGTGGATTCCAGAACTTCAAAAGATTTTACAAATAGTTTTTCTGTTTCTGAATGGTATACAAGACGTACTCAGATTTTACAGGCTTCTAATTATTATACTTCACTTAGTCCAAGTACTTCTTTACAAAATATTGGCGGTAATATTACTAATAATCTCAGGGCTTTTGGTTTTCAGGCTGCGGCTGTTGTGGTTTATGAAAATCCACTTATTGTTCCTAATTATTTTGAAGAATTTCCTCTGCCTAGAAAAGTCAGGCTTCTGGCTGGTTTTGATTATTCTACCCAGTTTAATATAAATAACTACCCTGAACCTTATTATTTTAATCCTCACGAAGCTTTAATCCCAAAAGACTTATTTAATTTTCCACCTTGCGGAACAATTGTATCTTCTCTTTTTACTGGAAATACGCACTATGGTTATATGATACTAAGATTAAATGATTATGATTTGGCAGTTTATGAATTAATTCAAAAGACTACTTCTAATCAGTTACGGGGGTCATTTAATTTTACAAGGCTTTACGAAGAACAGAGTCAGATGGAATCTCAGAATAAAAAGCTTGATTTAATAGCCAACACTGATGAACTTACAGGTCTTAGAAATCGTCGTGGATTTATGGAACTGGGTAAGGTCTGTTTAAATCTATCTAAAGAAATGAGAACTTCTGGACTTGTAGTTTATTGCGATATGGATGGCCTTAAAAAAATCAACGATACATACGGGCACGAGGCAGGGGATATTGCAATTAAGGCTCAGGCTAAAATTCTAAGTAAGGCTTTTAGGTCTAATGATGTTCTTGGAAGACTTGGCGGAGATGAATTTGCCTTAATTTGTCCTGGACTAAGCGAAAATCAGTTAAAGAAGATTCAGGATAAGGTAACAAAAGCCTGTAAAGAATGGAAAAAAACTTCAAAATCTGAATTTGATTTATCTATAAGTATGGGGTCAATAAAGTATCCTACAGAAATTGAAGGTTATAAAATGGATGCCCTTTTACCTTTGGCCGATAATTGCCTTTATCTTGAAAAAAGAGCCAAAAAACAGAAAAAACTACCCTTAAAAATCTTACCTATCTAACAGGCAAATTTACTTTTTTAATTCTGTTCTCTTTAAAATAAAAAAAGCTGAAAATGAAGTAATAATTCACTTTCAGCTTTTTTATTATCTGAATATTTATTCTAGTTTTTTACTGGTATTCCGCAGTTTTTATGTTCTTCTTCCCATCTTTGAGCCATACGAAGAATAAGGCTTTCGTTGAACATTTTTCCTGCAAACTGCATACCAATTGGCATTCCATCTTTTTGAGTTTTTCCTGCTGGAACGCTGATTGAAGGTATACGGGCAAGGTTTACAAAAGTTGTGTATAAATCCGAAAGATACATTTCCAAAGGATTATCAACTTTTGAACCAAGTTTGAATGCAGCAGTTGGACAAGTTGGACAGAGAATAATATCAAAAGTTTCAAAAACTTTGGCAACTTCCCTTTGAATTCTTGCACGAACTGTCATTCCTTTTTTATAAGTATCGCCAGAGAACTGTTCAGAAAGAACGTAGTTTCCAATTATAATACGTCTTTTTACTTCTGGACCAAATCCATCTGAACGGGTGTCTACGTAAAGTTCATCATAACCTTTACCATTGTCTACACGGTGTCCGTAACGAATACCATCAAAACGGCTTAAGTTTGAAGCAGCTTCAGAAAGAGCAATTACATAGTAAGAAGCAATTGATGCATCAAGAACAGGTAAGTCAACTTCTTCGATTTTTGCTCCATTTTTCTGGAACCAGGCGCGAGTTTCTTCAAAAGTTTTTACAACATCTGGATCGGCACCTTCGGTTTTAAGGAACTGCTTTGGAATTGCAATCTTTAATTTTTTAAATTCCTCATCAGAAATTGCTTTAAGATTTTTAATTTCCTCTACATTTGGCAAATCAGCCGAAGTATCATCATAAAAATCAACTCCTGCCATAAGACTTAAAGGTTCAGCAATATCTTCCGGGCTGTGACCAAGAATACCAACCTGGTCTAAAGATGAACCGTAGGCTACAACACCCCAGCGGCTAAGGGTTCCGTAAGTTGGTTTTAATCCGTAAATTCCACAGTAAGAGGCTGGAAGTCTAACAGATCCACCAGTTTCTGTTCCAAGTCCAAACAAGGCCTGGTTTGCGGCAACTGCTGCGGCAGAACCACCAGAAGAACCTCCGGAAACGTATTCGCGGTTAATTGGGTTACGGGTTGGTCCATAAGAAGAATATTCTGTAGAAGAACCCATAGCAAATTCATCCTGATTACAGCGGCCTAAAGGAATTGCACCTGCTTTTTCCAATCTTGCAATTACGGTAGCGTTGTAGGGTGCTACATAACCACTTAAGATTTTAGAGCCACAAGTGATTTTATGACCTTTAGAAGAAATGTTATCCTTGTTTGCAAAAGGAATACCAAGTAATGGTTTTTCTTCAAAAAGTTTGTCTAAATTACCAGCTGCTTTTGCTTCCTGAATTTCTTTATCTGCTGCTTCTGCATTTTTAAGTGCATCATCATACATTTCAATGAAGGCATTTAAAGGAATTGGAGCTGATTTATCTTTGTTAAAAGTGTCAATTGAGTCTTTTACAAGCTGAAGACTGCTAGTTTTACCACTTTTTAATGCTTCTCTTGTTTCTTTGATTGTGTAATACATTAAGCGCCTGCTCCTAATACTTTTGGAACCTGGAAATATCCATCCATGAAATTTTCAGATACTTTTTTTACATCTGTCATTTCCAAGCCTTCTACAACAGTGTCATCTCTAAGCTGGTCAGCACTTGTTGTTGGGTAAGCATCGTATGGATTTTCGCTGTCGTCGTATTTTGAAAGGATATCAAAATATCCTACGATTTCGTCAACTTGTTTTTTCAAAGTTTCCATATCTGTACTTTCTGGTGAAAGTCTTGATAAGTAAAGCAGATTTTCAAGAGTCTGCTCGTCAATTTGTTTATGTTGTGTAGCCATAGTAACTCCTATTATAGTAAAAATTGGTTATTTAGGGAATGACTCGAAAATAATACTTGACAATTTGGTATTTTTTTTTGTTAAATATTTTATGGAAAAACTAAAAAATCGTATACTCCAAGATGGTCTTGTCGTTGGAGACAAAATATTAAAAGTAAGTAGTTTTTTGAATCATCAGATTGATGTTCAATTTTTAGACGAAATTGCTGAAGAAATTGTAAAGTCTTTTAGTAAAAAGGAAATTACAAGAGTTCTAACTATTGAAGCATCTGGTATAGCTATTGCTTGTGCCGTTGCCCGAATATTAAAGGTTCCTGCAGTATTTTGTAAAAAGGATAAGACTTCAAATGTCCCAGAGGATGTTTATTCCGTTCAAATCCATTCTTTTACACATAATCAGGACTATAATGTTATTGTCTCAAAAGAGTTTATTGAAAAAGGTGATAAAGTTTTAATCGTAGATGATTTTCTTGCAAATGGCTGTGCAATCGAAGGATTAGCTTCTTTGATTGAACTTGCCGGAGCTCAAGTTGTAGGCGCTGGAATTGTAATCGAAAAAGGATTCCAGGGCGGCGGCGATCGTCTCAGAGAAAAAGGTATTGATGTGCAGTCTATGGCCATCGTAGAAAAAATGTGTTCAAAAGGAATAGAGTTTAGAAATTAACCTTACTTTCAGGACATTTTATGGTTAGAGATTTTAGGAATTATTGTTCGAGGATAATTCTAGTAATTATTCTCCTATTATTGGTTCCATTTTCTGGTTGTAAAGAAAGAACTTATCAGATAGAGAGGGCAAATAAAGACAATATAAAAGTTGGCTTTGTTTATAATGGTTCTATTGAAGATAAGGGGTACACCCAGGCACATGACAAGGGGCGATTAGCCTTAATTGCCATGGGAATAAAAACTGCCTACATTATTAATGTAGATGATACAAATTCTCTCTCTTGCGATGAAGCTATAAGAAAGCTCATTGAAAAGCTAAAGTGTAATGTTATATTCACTACAAGTTATGGCTTTATCGACTCTACAAAAAAAATGGCCTTAGAATATCCTGATGTTATTTTCTATCATTGTTCCAGTTCCATTTCTAATACAAATAATCTTGGATCTTATTTTGGAAAAATTTACCAGTCCCGTTATCTTGCGGGCATGGTTGCAGGGCTTCACACTAAATCAAATCAAATTGGTTATGTTGCCGCCTTCCCAATTCCTGAATGTATAAGGGGAATTAATGCTTTTACACTGGGGGCTCAAGCTGTAAATCCCCAGGTCCAGGTTAAAGTAAGATGGTCAAATACCTGGTACAATCCAAGTCTGGAAAAAGAAATTGCCCTGGAATTAATAGATTCTGGCTGTGATGTAATGACCCAACATCAAAATTCAACGGCTACCCTTGTTGCTTCTGAAGAAAGAGGCGTTTATTGTCTGGGCTATAGTTATTCATCCTCTGTAGATGCCCCTAAAACCTATTTAACTGCTCCTATTTTTAACTGGGCTATTTATTATACAAGCGCTGTAAATGGAATTATGGATGGAGTTTATCAGCCTGAATTTTACTGGGGAGATATTTCCACCTGTCTTGTTGGCCTTGATAAATTTACTTTGAATTGTAAAGCAGGCACTTCAGAAATAGTTAATCCTGTTATGTCAAAACTGATGAATAATGCTTTTGAACCATTCACGGGCCCCCTTTACGACCAGTCAGGAATTCTTAAAGTGGAAGAGGGCCAGGTAATGACAAGAGAAGATATCTGGTCTATGAGTTGGTTTGTTCAAGGGGTTGATGGACGATTAAACTAGACCTGTAAAGTAAAAGTCGGCTAACCTAGAATTTATGGGGTCAGGTATGATATTATATTATGCCTAATCAAGGAAAATTATAAATATTTAGGGAGTTCAACATTAGTTGATTTCTAGTCATGAAACGTATTATATCTTCATTATCAATTTTACTGATTCTTTTACTTACTTCTTGTTCAGATAAGGTTATGGGCTATTCTGTTGCTTTATGGAATGTGCCGGAATACAAAATCCAGGGAGGAGATATTCTTCCTGTTTATATTAAATCAAATATTTCACACGTATATGTAATTGGTACTTCGGATGGAGAAAAAGTAGAAGTTCCTTTATGGCAGCTTACTGAACCTGTAAAAAAACGAAAGGTTGAAGCCGTAAAATCAAAGTACGAAAAAAATGCCCACACTTATGCCAGTGTAAAAACCGATGGACTTCCATGCCGTGCAGAAGCGGTGAACACAAGTAAACAGGTTTATCGTCTTAGAAAGGGCGAAGTAATAAAAGTTCTTTTTGAAGGAAAAGGCCAGGTTCCAATGACCGGAGGAAAACCTCTTGATGGCTGCTGGTATAAAATCTTAACTTCTGATGGAACCCAGGGCTGGTGTTTTTCTTACAATCTCAGCCTTTTTGAAAAAGATGAAAATGGAAATCAGATTGGTGACCAGGTAGTCGTAGAAAAAGACACCGTTGATGAAGTTTATGAGTCACTTCTTTCTAAAAACTGGTATCCAGACTACTTCCAGTCTATGATTGATGCAGGAAATATTAGTTTAGAAAGATTTAATCCAACTTACAAATTTGCAATTGATGTAGAAAACAATAAAGTTCTTTTGAATTGGGAAAATATACACAAATCCTGGGCTTACGAAGGTTATTCAAAAATCGACGACAATAAGTATGAATTAAAAAATATTCCTGTTCAGATTATTTATAGAAGGGCAGATTATATTGTTATTCGTTACACCGGCGAAAACGGAAAACCTCAGGAATTAAATTATGTAATTCTTTCAGAAAAGCTTGAAGAAGTTGTAGCAAAAGAAAAAGAAAGAAGAAGCAGCGAATTCGAAGAAATTGTAAATCACGGAAAATCCTTTAAGAGTTCAAGTTACGGAAAAATTACCTTTAATTCAGAAGGAACTTTCCAGTGGATGAATTACAGACTTTTGGTTCCTTCAATTCTTGATGCAAGCGCAAAGAGTTACGGAACCGTAGGTGTAAAATATGCACTTTCCAAATCTCTTAAATCTCAGTATGACGGAGTAATAACATTTAACTTTGAAGGTATGAATAAAGAAGTAAATTTCCTTTACAAACTGGAAGAAGGCGCTTTACGTCTGGAAGATGCAACCGGAGCTAGAATTGACGGAAACCTCCTTAAGGCCCGCGGTTCAAGTCCTATGATTCTTTATTTTACCGTTTCTAAATAATTTACCATAACAAGGATTATCTTATGGCATTTGTTCAATTTTCTCAGGTCTCTTTAGCTTTTGGAGACAGAGATATTTTAAATAACGTAACTATTAATTTACAGACTGGTTCAAAAGTTGCCCTTACAGGTTCTAACGGAGCCGGAAAATCTACTTTAATCAAAGTTCTTGCGGGGCTGGTTAAGCCTGACAGCGGGGACAGGGCCCTTCAAAAAGATTGTAGAATTGCCTATTTGCCTCAGAGTGGATTAACTCACCATGGCTGTAGTTTAATCCAAGAAGCCGATAAAGCCTTTGACTTTGGTTACCAAATCCAGAAAGAAATTGATCAGATTGGCGAAGAATTAACAAAAAATCCTTCAAATACCCAGGCACTTTTGGAACGCCAGGCCGATTTAATTCAAAAATTGGAAGATAGCGGCTGGCATCGTCGTCAGGCTGCGGCAGAATCTGTATTGCTTGGACTTGGATTTGAAAGAAAAGATTTTGAAAGAGAAACTCAGGAATTTTCAGGCGGTTGGCAGATGCGTATTGCCCTGGCCAAGGCCCTTATGCAAAATCCAGATATTTTACTCTTGGACGAACCAACCAACTACCTTGATATCGAAGCCCGTTCCTGGCTGGAATCTTTTTTACAATCCTATAAAGGCGGTTTTTTACTTGTTAGTCACGACCGCTATTTTCTTGATGTAACAATCAACGAAGTTTATGAATTATTCAACGGAAATTTAAAACGCTACCCGGGAAATTTCAGTCACTACGAAAAAGTCCGCGAAGTAGAATTAAAAACTCTTATTGCTGAATACGAACAGCAGCAGGAAGAAATCAATAAGCTGGAAGATTTTATCAACCGTTTTGGCTATAAGGCAACAAAAGCCGCCCAGGCCCAGGAATATCAAAAACGCCTGGACAAAATGGTTCGCATAGAAATTCCAGAGAGCCTAAAAAAGATACATTTTTCCTTTCCTCCAGCCCCACATGCAGGTCGCTTAGTTTTACGCCTCAAGGATATTTGCAAATCCTACGACGGCAGCCGCAAGGTTTTAGATAATCTGGAACTCACTCTCGAAAACGGCGAAAGACTTGTTGTTGCAGGACGAAACGGAGCCGGAAAATCAACCTTACTAAGAATTATTGCTGAAGAAGACAAGGATTTTACAGGTCAAATAATTCCTGGTGCCGGTGTACAAATCGGTTACTTCAGCCAGGATAATGCAGAAACCATTAAGGGTAAGGAAACTATTTTGGATTATCTGGAAGCCCGGGCACCTCTT
>JAIKYZ010000125.1 GCA_024682655.1 Treponema sp. | reverse complement strand
TGAGCAAGATCTACAGAAATACCATCGATTACAATATTGGAAATACCATTGGAAATATCAAGTTTTAGCAATTTTAATAATTTATAATTGAATTTAACTTTATCTATTACAATGATTTGCAGACTATTTTCATTAGAAATAGAGATTTCGTTTATATTTACAGAAGATAAAATTGAAGGAGAAAGTTTTTTATAGCTGATTTTTAAATTTGTTTGTTCTTCAAGTTTTGTTAGCAAATTTTCTGTGATTTTATCGGCAAATTTTACAATCCTATTATGCAAAGGCAGCACTACAATAAAGGCTGCGAGTATGAGAAAAATTAAAATGATCATTCGTAAATTTGCAATCTTAGGCTTTTTCAATTTAAAAACATTTATCTCGATTTTAATCTAATTATTATATCAATTCTGAATGAAATTTTATATAATTACTTTATGATTTTAAAAAATTTTATCGTTTTCGAAGGTATAGATGGGGCTGGAACTTCTACCCAAATTAAAAAATTAGTTGAATCAAATCCAGAAAAATATATTGCAAGTGCAGAACCTACTTCAGGTCCAATTGGTAAATTTATTCGTCAGATGCTGGCCGGTGAATTTACCCTTGATGAAAAAAGTTCTACCTATCTATTTGCGGCCGACAGATGTCAGCACCTTTACGGTAAAAATGGTATTTTAGAGATGATTGAAAGTGGAAAAACTGTTGTTAGCGACCGATATATTTTTTCAAGTCTGGCCTATCAATCGGTTTCTTGTGGAAAAGAACTTCCAAGACTTTTAAATTCTCCCTTTCCCCTTCCAGAATATCTTTTCTTTTTTGATATAAATCCTGAAATCTCCCTAAAAAGAGTTGAATCAAGAAATGAAAAAAAAGAAATTTACGAAAAAATCGATATGCAGAAAAAAACTGCAGAACTCTACAATCAGGTAATTAAAGAGTACGAAGAAGCTGACAATCAAATGAAAATAATTCATGTAGATGCCAGTAAATCAATTGAAGAAATCTCTGACTTTATTAGAAAGAGTCTGGAAAAATAAAAAAATCTTAAATAGCATTAAAATTATTCCGATACTCAAAAAGTGAAGAAAAGCTTTGTAAAAATCATCTTAAGCTTAGTTTTATTAATTTTTCCTCTGAGTAATTTGAATGCCTATATGGTTAAATATAAGGAAGACTGGTATAAACTCTATCATATCCATTACCAGCAATATCCTGATGACTGTATAGAAAATATCTACTGGCTGGAAAAAGCAGCCCAGGCCGATTTTTGTAATCCCCAGTTTTTAGATTTTAAGGTTACCAGCGAAAAAGAATGGGAAAAATACAGATATCTCTTCCAAATGCACATCAACTTAAAACTTATTGAACAGCACTTAAGATTGGGCCGAACTTACGATAAAAAAGAAATCTATTTTTATGATGCGCCTTTTAAGGAACAATATCTTTCTAACCTTGAAAAATGTCTAACTTGTTATCAGGCAGGCCTATACTACTGGCAGGAAGCAAAAATCTGGTCAGAAAAAGCAAATGAAGCAAAATTTAACTTTCTTTTTATTACCGACAAACAAAATTGGGAAGATGAAAGAGAAAGAATTAAAAACGGCCAGTTAAACTACGAAAAAATGCTGGAAAGAGAAATTTCAAGAGTTGAAAATAATATTAAAAAACTAAAAGAAATGGATGAAAGCTATTAATTAAAGTTTTTTTATTAAATTTCTATTGTTTCTAAAATTAAAAAAGTCTAAACTATACACATGGATTTTAACTCTTACTCAATTTCATATAAAGAAAAGATAGCTAATACCAATATCGAAAAAGTAAAAGACTTTGAAAGCTTGATTGAAAAATATAAAGTTGGTCAAGATTCAAAAACTCAAAGACATTTTTTTATTACCGACGCTACCGTTGCCTCTCTTCCAATAATGCAGAATTTTACTGCGATGTTCGATGATGATAAATGTAAAAATGACTGTCTCTTAATTTTAGGCTCTGGTGAACCTTATAAAATCTTTGAAACAGTTATGACAATTGTAGAAAAAGCCCTGACAGAAAATTTCAGTATTAAAGATTCCTTTGTTGCAATTGGCGGCGGGGTTATCTGCGATTTAACAGGCTTTGCCGCTTCTATTTTTAAAAGAGGAATACAGGTAGATTTTATTCCAACAACTTTACTTGCTATGATTGATTCTTCAATTGGAGGAAAAACTTCCTGCAATTTTAAAAATCAAAAAAACATAATTGGAACTTATTATCCTGCAAAAAATATTTATTTAATCAGTGATTTCTTAAAATCCCTGCCAGATATTCAAATCAAATCGGGACTTGCAGAAGCTTTAAAGGCTGCAATAATTTCCGACAGTGAGCTTTTTAATATTTTCAAAGATAAAAAAGATTTAATTGATGCAAGAGATCCAGAAAGTATTTCACAGATAATTGAAAAAGCATCCCTGGTAAAGGCTAAAATTGTTGAGCAAGATTTTTATGAAGAAAATATACGTTCCTATTTAAATCTTGGACACACCTTTGCTTATGCCCTTGAATCAGTTGTTGGAATGGGTGTAATAACTCACGGAGAAACTGTTGCCTGGGGAATTGGAAGAGCAGTAACTTTAAGTTGTCAAAAAGATTATTGTAGCGAAAGCTTTAAAAATCAGATTTTTTCAATTCTTGAAGCTTACGGTTATGAAGTAAAAGCCATACCTCCAATTGTAACTGGTGGTGGAGTAAGTGAAAGAATATTAGAAGCCATGCACAAGGATAAAAAGACTCTTAATGATAAAATAAGAATTGTTATGCCTAAAAACATTGGAGATATTATCATTGAAGAAGTTGACGACAAAGATATTCTTGCCGCCCTCAAATAATTTTATTTTGGTTTATTAAAATGAATACTATTCAACATTATTTTGACTGGGCCGCTACAAGCCCAACAGATTCTGATATTGCAAAAGAATCACTGGAAGAATCATTAATCAACTGGGGAAATCCTTCAAGCATTCATTCCATTGGAAAAGCCGCAAATGAGATTTTAACAGAAGCCAGACAAAGAGCTGCTAAAGCAATGGGCCTTTCACCCGATACAATTTACTTTACTTCTGGCGGAACAGAAAGTGATCACCTTGCCCTACTTTCAGTATTAACAAAACCTGCAAAAGGCAGAATATTAATCAGTTCAATTGAACACCCTGCCCTTAGAGAAGAAGCCGAAAACTTAAAAAGACTTGGCTGGGAAGTTATTTCTTTGATTCCAGATAAAGATGGAATTATAAGCCCGGAAAATGTTTTAGAACATCTTACAAATGATACTTATCTAGTAATTGTAATGGCAGTAAATAACGAAACGGGAGTTATTCAGCCAATTTACAAAATTGCAGATGCCATAAACAATTGGGCCCAGGGAAAAAGAAAACCAAAATTTCATGTAGATTGTGTACAGGCAGCAGGAAAAATCCCCCTTAACTTGAATTACAAGGGAATTGACAGCGCTGCTTTAAGTTCCCATAAAATCTGCGGTCCAAGAGGAATTGGTATTTTATATTTAAAAGATCCAATAGATTCTTTTTTAAGAGGCGGCGGACAGGAAAAAGGAATAAGAAGTGGCACAGAAAATCTTTATGGGGCCATTGCCTTTTCAAAATGTCTTCAACGTTATTATATGATGGAAGGAATTAATCCCCCTTCTTTTGAATTTAAAGAAGAATATAGTAATGAATTTCTGGATAAAATTTCAAAATTAAAGGGGGCAACAATTATCCCGCCCTCTAGAATGGAAAAGAAAGAATTATTTTCCCCTTATGTAATTCAGGCCGCTTTTAAAAATATTCCTGGAAAAGTTATGCTTAGAGCCCTGGATGCAAAAGGCTTTGCAATTTCGACAGGAAGTGCCTGTTCTGCCAGAAAAAATAAAAGACCTGTTCTGGAAGCCATGCATATTACTTCAGATTTACAGGAAACTTCTGTCAGATTTTCCTTTGGACCTCATTCAAGTAAAGAAGGAATAGAAGATTTATTTGAAGCCGTAAAGGAGATAAACGAGCAATTCAACAAGTAATTTACTTGACTTGAAAAAATATAGATTTTCAATTATAAAATTATTATCAAAAACTCAGGGAAGGTTCTAGCGTGTAAAAAGATATTCCCTAAGTTGTGTTTTAGGAAATTGATTACCAAGGAGCAAAATATGGGAGCACGTGGAGAATTATTTACAATTCCAGTTCAGTTAGACAATCGTTCTTACTTTTTTAATGTAAAAGAAAACAGAACCGGAGATGTTTTTCTTCAGATTGTTGAAAGTAAAAACAGAGACGGTGGAGAAGCAGACAGACACCAGATTGCAATTTTTGCAGATGATATGCAGAAATTCTTGCAGGGAATGGAAAAATCTCTTGATTTTATAGAAAAAGACAGAAAACAGAGACAGAAAATCCAGAAAGAAAAGAAAGCCTTAAAAGAAGCCAAATACGGAAAATCTGCTGGCGGAAAAAAGATTTACAAGGTAAAATCAGATAGAAATTCAGGAAAAAATGAAGACGGCGTAAAGAGAACTGGAAAAATCCACGTTGTTTCTAAGAAACCTGTTGAAGATAACTAATACTTAAAAGAAAGTCTTTGAATTGGAGATGGTCCAATTCTATGGCAAATTTCTTTATGTTCCCGGGTTGGATATCCTTTGTGTTTTGCATATCCATACTCGGGATATTTTTTGTCCATTTCTATCATTATTGAATCACGGCATTCTTTTGCTAAAATACTTGCCGCCATAACCTGAGGATATTTTCCATCGGCCTTAGGCTCTGCCCTGCATTCAAAATCTACAGAAGGAATCTGATTTCCATCGGTAATTCCAGTAAGGTAAATTTTTTCAAAATCAATATTATTTTTAAGGCACCAGTCTTTAAGATTTTTATTCAGATTTTCATAAGCAATTTTCATTGCCAATAAGGAAGCCTGTAAAATATTAATTTTATCAATTGTCTGGTGATCAACTAAACCAATGCCCCAGCAGGCCTTTTCTTTTATTACCTTTTCTGCAGCGGCTCTTTTTTTATGGCTAAGTTTTTTTGAATCATTTAATAAATCCAGAGGAAAATCCTGGGGTAAAATTACGGCGGCAGCGGAAACTGGACCAGCTAAAGGGCCTCTTCCTGCTTCGTCAAATCCAAGGGTCAGGATAATTTTATTAGAATCCTGTGTATTCATTATTTGTCTCTTTTACACTTGCTGATTTATTAGTATAAACTGGAGATACGTTAGATTTACCTGTAAACTGAGCTTTAAAAGAATTTTCCGAAAGACTAGTTTTAGAACCAAAACATTCAATAATTCTTCCAGTTCTTCCAACAACTTTCATTGTATTTTTATAAAGATTTGTCTGATTATTATTGTCAGAAATTATTACAGAAGTATCTGCAAAGGTATTAATTGTAGAAGCTTCAATATTAAGTTTTGATTTGTTAGCAGCAAGGAAAGATGCATATCCTGGGGCGGTTATAGAAACCATACAATTATCAACATCAAGTACCGAATTAAAGGCATCTATAACAGTTCCATTTTTTTCAAAAGCAGCAGAAATAATTGTATCTTCTAAAGTCAATACAGAATTTTCCAGCTTAAACAAAGGAACTATATTCTGGTAAGCAGAATCTGCTGAATTTTTAATTCTTGTATTTGAAATATTTAAACTTGAACTTTGAACTACAAGACTTGCCCCCGGCTCAAAAATAATCTGACTGTCAGGGCTGGTTTTTAGCTGGCAATTAGCGGTAATAAAATGTTTACCACTTGGAATGTATAAATCCCCTTTAATATGAATACAAACAGAACGGCTTTTATTAACCGATTCAAGACATTTATCTAAAGAGGCAAAAGGATTTTCGATTGTACCATTTTGTAATTCTGGATTTGCATTTAAATCGTAGTAAAAATTATATTCATCAACAATTACGTTATATTCTGAAATTAAAGAATTTTTACTGCCGTCACTTGCATATGCCTGAATTTTATAAAAAGTTGCCCCCTCGCCTATTCCTTCCAGAGTAAGTTTATAATCAGGGCCAGAAACTTTCTGAAAGTAATCATCAAGTGAAAACTGGAAGCGGGAATCATCTTTTGTAAATTTTCCATTTACTTCAGGAAGAGTTAATGGCTGACTTACGGCAACATATAAATCTAAATCGCTGGAATCAAGCTGGATATCAACTAAAACCTTTTCCAGTGAATAAAAATCCTTTGCGTTTGAAGTAATTTTTGGAAGGGAAACAGGAGCCTTGTTGATATTATAATCAATGGTCTGACTTCCCTGATAAAGAGAATTAGAATAAATATCCAGGGTTAGCTGGCCTTTTAATTTATCTCCGTCAAAAGTATCAATACCAATTTTCTTAAAAAGTTCCTTAGAATCGTTTGTATCGGAATGAATACATATTGAATAATCATTTTCGTTTGAAGAATCTAAATAATATAAAAGACCACCACCAGGAGTATTTTGTACCATCAGTTCAGCTTTTGGAGGAAGAACAAAATATTCAACAGGATTTCCAGGTTCATAATTCAAATCCTGCCAATAAATCATATGGCTTATACTTCTATCCAGCAGGCGGCTTTCTTTAGGCATTCCCCAATATTCTTCATCAATTTTAAAAAGGAGATTCTGGTCGGTAAAAGTAATTCTTTCCCAATCTTCAATTACAAAAGGTAAATCTTTTCGACTAAAAACCCCTGCAGTAGATACTTGAGTTTTAATAATAAATCTATAATTGATGTCATTATTTAAATCAGAAACAATAATTGGAAGATAACGGGAAATTACATTATTTTCGTCAAGGAATAAAGTCTTTCCCCCAATAAAATTTTCCTTTTCTTCAGAGAAAGTGTAATGTAATTCACCTGGAATCTTTAAAGGGCTTCCCGAAGAATAAAAAAGTATTCCCTTGGAATAAAAAGACTGTACAAAATCATAATAGGACTTACCAAAAGCATCTTCATTTTTTACGGTAAAGCTAATTTCTTTTTCTTCCTGACTTTTATCCGGTAAAATATGACTGATTCTTAAGGTAACAGGACCTGTAACATCAAGAATTACAGGACCATCATAAGCAAAACCAAAAGTTGCAGGATCTGAACCATTAAGAGAATAATAATATTCTTCGTTCTTTTGAGTTTCCAGTATAAGCATCTGTTTATTGGCCCACTGACCTTCAATTGGACTTATAACCTTAATTTCTGCGGTAATGGATTGAAGAATTAAAAATGTTACAAAAACAAATGCTAAAACTTTTTTCATCAGCTTTCCTAAATTATTTTCCTAAAATAGGACCCAGGATTTCTTTTAATTCTGGATCTTTTTCATAATAATTTTTCTGGAGTTCTTCTTGAGTTAATCCTACTAACTCATGGCTCATATAGTGAATCCAGCGGTTTTCCTCTGGATTTTTAATTTCGAATTTACGACAGTAATAATCTGGCTGAATTGGTAACTGTTCGTCTAAATAAGTAAAATATTTATAATCATGAACAACAACTTTAATATCGTTTCTTGAAAAACCTCTGGAATTCATCAAAGTTTCTACAAGACTGTTGATTGTTCTTCCTGAATCAAAAATATCATCTACAAGTAAAATTTTATCACCTGGACGAAGATTCTCTGGAGGATAAGTCCAGCCGTCAATATATACTTTTGTGTGTTGTGCAATATCAGAATAAGAGCGGGCAACTACACCAGCGTATAAGGCAGGATGAAATCCCTTTTCTTTAGATAAAATTTTAAAATATTCGCTGATAACATTTGCCATGTAAGCTCCACCACGCAAAGAACAGTAAATAACATCAGGAACAAATCCGTCTGTATATATCTTGTGGGCGATTTTTAATGCATCATTTCTAACTGTCTCAAATGGTAAAAACTCTTTAATCATAATAATCCTCTATATCATTTTATTATAAGACAAATTTGACTTGCTTTCAATAAGAGCGTAATTTGTGATTTTGTGATTAAATTAATAATAAAATTCATCGCCAGGAAGATTATTTCCAATTACTTCTGGCATTTTTTCAAGATAAATATTCAAGGTGCTTTCGATATTTTCTCTTGCCGAGCCTGCACTTTCAAATTCAAAAGTGAGACTTTTAATTGCAGTTATAACCTCTTGGTAATCTAAATCAAAGGAATATCTTTCCAGTAAAGCTGCGCTACTTTCCGGACTTTCAATTATATTATTACAGCTATCAGAAAAAATCTTAATAAAAGAATTGATAGTCTCTGTTTTTTCTTCTAATAATGATTTTCTTACAATAAGCAGCATTAAAGGAAAAGACTTTTTATCTTCCCCGGTAAATTGACTTAGTGGATAAGCCCTTATATTCTGACTGTCATAAGTCTGGCAGATAGAAAGAAAAGGCTGAAATAAAATTGCATAAGAAATCTTATCATTTATGATTAAAGACGGAAGCTGGGCATTGGAATAAGAATAATCAAAAGAAAAAATATTTTCGGGAAGATAATATTTTGCAATTAAATCGCTAATAGAATTCTGACCTTGCAGATAAAGGCTTTGTCCCTGTAAAGAATCTAAATCACTTAATTCTTGATTTTTTGTAACCAGATAAAAGTCACTCTTTTGACTAAGACCAAGACAGATAAAATCCTGACTTACATTATTATAGGTTTTTACGGCTACAGAAAGTGGTAAAAGACAAAGATCAATCTGATTATTTATAAATTTTTTTACAATATCCTGTGAGTCTTTACAAGAATAAAAAGCCAGTTCTTCCCCATCAATGGAAAGATAATTTTCCATAAGATATAAAAATGGAAGAGAAGAAAAAGATTTTGTATGGGCAATTTTTATCTGACCAAAAAGTAAGTAGAAATTCAATATAATTAAAAAGAAAAAGATTTTTTTCATTTATTATGCATTACCTTTACTTTTACAGCCTTTTTTAAAACTTTTTTATTAACAAGTTTTACCTTTAATGATAATTCATCACTAGAAAGATCTATATCAACCGTGTTATAAATCTTACCACTGTTTTCCAATATTTCCATTGCAAGAGGATCTTCAATTTCTTTACGGATAAGTCTTGCCATAGGTCTAGCACCCATTGCAGGATTGTAACCGTGTTCAATTAAATATTCTTTAGCCTTGCCTTTAAGATTAATCTTAAGATTTTTTTCTTCAAGTCTCTTTTCTAAATCTGCAAGCTGGATATCAAGAATCTGAGAAACTTCTTCTTTATTCAGGGCATTAAATACAATTACATCATCAATTCTATTTAACAACTCTGGATTTAATAATTTTTTGAGTTCATTAAGGGCATTTGCTTTAATTTCATTAAAGGACATAAGGCCATCTTCATAACCAAAACCTACCCTGTTTTCGTTTGTAATCTGACGGGCTCCCGCATTACTTGTCATAATAACAACAGTGTTTCTAAAGTTTACGGTGTGGCCAAGATTATCAGATAATTCTCCTTCTTCTAAAAGTTGTAAGAGTAAATTAAAAATATCTGGATGGGCCTTTTCTATTTCATCGAGTAAAACAACCGAATATGGATGACGTCTTACCTGTTCAGTTAAAACACCCCCGTCTTCATAACCAACATATCCCGGAGGAGCACCAACTAAACGGCTGGCATTATGTTTTTCCATATAATCAGACATATCAATTCTAATTAAAGAATCTTCTGTACCAAATAAATATTTTGCCAGAGCCTTTGCAAGTTGAGTTTTTCCAACCCCAGTAGGTCCTAAGAAAATAAAAGAGCCAAGTGGATGTTTTGGAGAAGAAATACCAGCCCTGCTTCTTCTTATGGCTCCACAAATAATTTTTACGGCTTCGTCCTGACCAATTACAGTATTGTGCAATTCCTTTTCCATATTGATAATTCTAACTATCTCGCTGGAAGTTAATTGTTCAACAGGAATATTGGTCATTTGATTTATGATTTTTTCTATATCAGAAACACTTACTCTTTTAGCAGCATTTGAATTTTTCTTAATCAAATCTGTGTAGATATTAAGTTTTCTCCTTAAATCCTGAACTTTATCGCGAACTAAAGCAGCACTTTCATAATCCTGTTTATCTACAAGATCCTTTTTTTCCTGAATCAACTGACTTATGTTACTTTCAATTTCGTGTAATTCAAGGGGTTTGTCTTCTTCCTGAATTTTTTTTGCGGCACCTGCTTCGTCCATAATATCAATTGCCTTATCTGGAAGAACTTTTTCTGGAATATATCTTCTGCTTAATTTTACAATTGCAGGAATTACGTCTTCATCGTAAACAACATTGTGGAAATTTTCATATTTTGATTTGATTCCACTTAAAATCTCTTCAGTTTCCAGGTCATTTGGCTCTTCAATCTTTACAAGCTGGAATCTTCTTTCCAGAGCAGAATCTTTTTCTATATGGCGAGTATATTCTTTTGTAGTTGTTGCACCAATAATCTGAATTTCACCCCGGGAAAGAGCTGGTTTCATAATATTTGAAGCGTCCATTGTACCTTCTGGACCACCAGCTCCAATAATTGTGTGAATTTCATCAATAAAAATAATGATATCTGGATTTTCCTGAATTTCCTTCATCATTTTTTTCATTCTTTCTTCAAATTCACCACGATATTTTGTTCCCGCAACCAGGGCTGCTAAATCAAGGGAAAGAATACGCTTTTTAAGAAGATTTTGAGGAACTTTACCACTGGCAATATATTGGGCAAGACCTTCTACAATTGCAGTTTTTCCTACTCCGGGTTCACCAGTTAAAACCGGATTATTTTTATTTCTTCTTGAAAGTATTTGAATAAGACGGTGAATCTCTTTATCTCTACCAACAAGAGGATCTAATTTATTTTCTTTGGCAAGTTTTGTTAAATCCCGGCTATATTCAGCAAGGAAAGATTGTTTTTCCTGAGTCTTAGTTTTATCTGTATTAAGATTCTTTTTATCCTGCTTAGGCTGACCAAAAACATTATAAAAATTATTATTTGATTTTTCGTCAAAGAGACTTCTAAAAACTTCATCTACAAGACTTTCTGCATTTGACTGTCGGATTGATGATTTATTTTCATTCTGTATATCCATAACAAGAAATCTGACATCCATAATTGAATAACCAGAACTTGAAAAAAATTTAGAGATTCGGGAATCTTCTTCGCGAATGGCAGCAAGCAAAAGATGTTCAGTTCCAAGATAATCATTATGGAGGGCACTTGCTTCAATATCTGCAACATCAAGAAGTTTTGTATATCTTCTGCTTTTTGGAAGGTTGTCCAGATTTGGATTATTTGAATCTTTTTTCAGGAAATCTTCAAGAAGACTTTGCAGAGTAATGGTATTAAGATTAATTCTTTTGATTACACTGTAAGCAATACCTTCTTTTAATTTTAAAATTGAAAGGAGAATATGTTCTGGTAAAATCTGGGTGTTTCCGTACAGCCTTGCTTCATCTTGAGCCAAAGCCATTAAGATTCTTTTTGCTCTTGGAGATAAGTTTTTCAATTTAACAACCTCAAAATAGATTATTTGAAAATTATTTTTCCCATAATCTGTTGAACTACAACAGCTCTTAGTCTTTGAATTTGCATTGATAAAGATTTTTTAACATCTTCTTCATAAGAAAATGAAAAATTATCAATCAAATAAATAAGATGTCCTTCTTTTGTGGTGTAATAAAGTGAATTTAAATCACTCTCTTCTATTCCAGAAATTATTTTTAACTGTAATCCAAGTTTTATGGCACTTATGATTTCCACAACTTCTGAATAGTCTAAGAGTAAAGCATTCATTCCCATTACGTACATCTTTTTTACAAGATCTAAGACTATTGTAGAATTATTATCGGCTAATTTTGACCGAAACTTGCGTTCTCTTTTCAAAATATAAGTAGCTAAAGATTGAATTTCTGCAAGTTGGTCTAATTCAGAACCATCAAAAGAAGATTCCGGACAAAGATCAAACAGGCAATTTCTTCTAGAATTATCAAAAACAGCTTTAAAAGTAAAATGTTTTTCTTTAAGATGTCTGATTAAATCTACAAGGCCATCCAGCATAAGGATAGCGGGAATAAAAACCCTCAGTGAAATTTTCATTCCACTTCCACAATCTTTTAATTGGGAAGTTAGATATCCAAATTCATAACTTGCGGCAAATTGAATTTTGGACTGAAGATATTCATCAAGTTTATAAATTTCCTGCATTAAATATTCAGCCTGAAAACCAGGAGCAAAGGCTGTCATTTTAAGATGTTCTTTATTATTTACCAGGGCATATAGATTTTCGCTGGAAGATAAAATAAGGCCCGAAAAATCAAACTTAGGGTCTAAAGGAATAATATTTTTATCAAATAAAAGTTTTTTCCCAAAATCCGAAATATCACTTTTTTTAATAAAATTAAATTCCTCTTTTTGATTAAAGGCATCACAAATTATGGAGCAAATTCTTTCTTTATCTAATTTACTGGCCTTTACAACAAAGGGAAAATCGGCAAGATTTCTTACCAGTTTTATTCTGCTGGAAATAATTATGTCATCTTCCGGCCCTGAATAATTGTACCAGGAAGAAAGAGATTCATTATTTTTTACTTGTGAATTTTTCAAGCTAAATCTCCTTCTTTTCCAGAATGATTTTTTTCTCCATCAGGTTTTTCTTCACCAGAGTTTTTATTCTTTGAATCAGGAGAATTATCCCCTTGAGAAACTTTTGGTAAATCCAGAACGGTAAGATAATCGCGGTAAAAAGCGGCCTTTTCGTATTCTTCTGCGGCAATAGCTTCATCCAATCTAAGCTGCATCTCTACCCTCATAACTAAATTTGATCTGTAATCTTTTAATTTTTTAGGAAGAGAACCTTTATATTTATTGTTTTTATTGATTTTAGATAAGATTTCCTTAATTTCTGCCTCAAAAGTGTGATAACATTCGGGACAGGAAATTAATTTAGCCTTAAGGATTTTATCAAAACTAGAACCACAAACCGGACAAACTTTCATCTAACAGCCTTAATTTTTTCTTAAAATATCAAGAGGTTTTTCTTTTCCAGCCTTAATTGAAGGAATAAGGGCAACCAGGAAAGAAAGAATAATTGTAGAAACAGCAATCAAAAATATCTGATTAAAAGGAACATCAATTGGAATATTTTGCAAATAATAAGCAGGATCCATCAGATGAATTTGTTGTACTTCGCTTAAAGGAACCCCTTTGAACAAATAGGCAATTTTTGCAAAGTAATTTACAAGTTTTTCCAGTGCCAAAACCAGTTGATTTGCATTTACAGCAAGTAAAAGTCCAATTGGAATACCAATAAAAAGTCCTCCCAAACCACAAGACATTCCGGCAAGAATAAAGGAAATTGTAATTCCAGAAGGACTAGCTCCTATACTCTTTAAAATTGCAATTTCTTTTTTACGTTCCATAACAAGCATTACAATTGCAGAAGCAATATTTATACTTGCAACAAGAACAATCATCATCATAATAAAAACCAGCATTACTTTTGTTGAAGAAAAGTTTTCAAATTCAGCTGCATTAACCTGATCCCAGCGGTAAATATTTACATAACGGCCCAATTGAACGGCTAAATCATTCTGAATTCTAACTAAATCGGTAGAAAGAGGATCTGGAGTTTCTATCATTACATTATAAGTTGCAGAAGAAAGAGAAAGAGAGGAATAAGCAATATCAAGAGGAATAAAAATCCAAAACTCATCCAATTCCTGGTAACCCGAAGTAATAATGGCAGAAACCTTAAAGGAAGTTAATTTTGGAGCAATTTTTCCATTTATATTTCTTGTAGTAATAATTCTAAAGGTATCGCCAACCTGTAAATTTAAGGTTTCTGACATCTTTTTACCAATTACAGCCTTTTTTTCCTTTGTGTTAATAAAATCATTTAGGTCTCCATCTACCAGAGTAAATAAATCCTTAAAATAATGATTTTTCTCAAAAACATCTGGATCCAGGGCCCTAAGTTGAACACCTGTACGATAGTCTTTTCCCGCAGCCAGAGCAGATATTCCAACTTCAGGATAAACGGCCAGGACCCCGTCCACGTCATAAAATTCCTGGGAATAATCTCTAAAAGCCTGGGCTGATTTTACCTGACGGATAGAAGAAGCAACATAGGCATTAAGATGATTAGAAGAAAGTCCTATAATTCTTTGAGTCATTCCGCTAATCATTCCATTTGTAATAGAAATAACTACAACAAGAGGAAGAATACTTAAACCAATACAAAAAAGTGCGCCAAATAAACTTCTTCTTGCTGAAGATTTTTTATCGGATTTTGGAAAAATTAAACTTTTTGCAAACAATAAAGAAGATTTAAATGTCATTAATTTTCACCCTGCTTTTTCATATCAACTTCTTCCAGTTGAGCATCTTTGATTTTATAGCAAATATCACCTTTTGCAGCTAAATGTAAATCGTGAGTTACCATAAATAAAGTCTTCTTATATTTTTCTACCATCGAAAATAATAAATCTCCAATCATAGAAGCATTAGCAGGATCAAGATTACCTGTAGGTTCATCGGCCAATATTAAAGTCGGATCGTTTATTAAAGCTCTTGCAGTGGCAACTCTCTGTCTTTCTCCGCCAGATAATTGAGATGGAAGATGATCCTTTCTGTCTATAATTCCTACATCATTTAATAACTGCTGGGCCCTTTCTTTTGCTTCTTTTTTAGGGATTCCTGCAATATAAGCGGGCATATAAACATTTTCCAGGGCGGTAAAATCTTTTAATAAATAATGGAACTGAAAAATAAGCCCCAGATAAGTAGATCTGTAATCCGAAAGTTCAGCTTCTTTGAGTTGTGAAAGATTCCACTTTCCTGCAATTACACTTCCCTTAGTCACATTATCGATTCCGCCAAGTATATTTAAAAGTGTACTTTTTCCACTTCCACTTTCGCCTACAATTACGATTTTTTTACCTTCTTCTACTTCAAGGTTTAAATCTTTTAGGACAGTTAATTTTTCGCTATCTGTTATATAAGTTTTTTCCAGATTTTTGATGGAAACAATACTACTCATTGTGCAGAACCTCCGCTACGGTTAATTTTAAGACATTTTTACTTGCGGCCCAACTTGCAAATAAAGGAGAAAGAATTCCAAAAATAGAAATTAAAAATACCTCCTTAAAGAAGATACGAGCCGGAATTGAAGCATATAAAGTGTAAGTTGAATTTTCACTCACGTAAGAAAGATTTTCGTGATTAAAAATGGCAGTTACTAAATACTGAAGACCGTACATTATTTTAGAAGCCATTGTAAAAACAAAATCAGTATTAATACTAATCAAAAGTCCAAGAATTACTCCAAAGAAAGCACCTATAATTCCACTTAGTGCCCCCTTTGCAATAAAAATTGATTTTATCTCCCTGTCACTTGCCCCCAGAGCAGAAAAAATTGCAATCTCACTCTTTCTTTCAAAGACAAGTTTTCTCATTCCATTGTAAATATTAATTGCAACTACAACAAAAATAATTGCAACAAGCAGTAAAAGCATATTTTTTTCTATTCTTAAAGCACCAAAGAAGGTTTTATTATAATCTCTCCAGGAAGAAACCTTTGCTTGAGGTAAAAGTTTAGACAAGATTGAAACAGCGTGCAAATCATCGTTGGAATCTTTTAATTTTATTCCCCATATTCTTTTAGCAGATTTTCCAAAATAAGATTTTGCGGCTTTAATATTTACAAAACAGAAAGATGAATTAATTTCCTGGTAACCGCTGCTTACAACTCCAGTTACCTTAAAATTTCTTTCGCCGGAAAATAAATCTACATCAGAACCCCCGCTTAAAACCAGAAGATTTACACTGCTTCCAATATAAGCACCAAGACTTCTTGCAAGACCACTTCCCAAAACAATTGAATTTTCATCAGATAAATCAAAATAACCACTCACAAGTTTTAATTCTTTTCTAAAACCTGGATCTTCATCATAAACATCTGGATTTATAGCCCTGATTATAGCGGCACTTTCTCGTCCACGGTAACCTGTCATTAAAGTCTGGGCTTCGTAAAAATCTGTAACATAGGAGATATCCTTATTATTTTTACAATATTCTAAAAAGACAGGGATTTTTTCTTCTTCAAGATTTTGAACTCTGGCATGATAAGAAGAAACTTCCAGAATAGAATCAATAAAACTCATCTGAAAACCGTTCATAACACTCATTACAACAATCAAAGTCATAACGCCAAAACAGATTCCTAAAGTTGCAAGAGTTGAAGTTACAGCAGAGCGGCCTTTTCTATCTACACGGGAAAAACGTCTGGAAACACTGATAATCCATCTTAAACTAGAAATTAAGTTTTTATTTTTTTTCATAATTTTTAATTCTCCAGACTTTATTGTCACTTTTATAAACTTCTTTTATCTTAACATTATTCTCATAATAAGTCGTTACACTAAAATTATCATCAAAATAAATTGTAGAACTATACTTGCCAACAATATCACTATAATTACTTTTTAATTTTAAAACCTTATCTTCGTAATATTCCTGGTCAGGAGGAATATCTTTGCCCTTTTTATAGCTGAATAAATATTTTTGCTCAAAAGTGTCTGTCTTATTCTGGAAAGTTTCATCATAAGTATTTGTGATTTTTATATTTTCCAAAACTTGATTTTCTGAATTATAGGTCCAGGAAGATTTCTCGGCCAAATATTCCTTTTCTTCATAAATACTATATACTGATTTTTCCTTTATTAAACCACTGTCATTATATAAATCAATTTCTCTGGAATCTTGAGTTTTAACTGATTTTTGAAAGGGTTTAAAAGAGCTTTCTTTATATTGATAATCTTCCTCTTTAGTAATTTTTGAATTCTTGGGATCTGTTATAAGCCAGTATTCTTTTTTTATAAGGCGGTATTCTTTATCATAAAAATCCCGGCAGGTAGAATCCTTACTGGAAGTAATAATCACAAAATAATGGCCTTCTTTACCTGGCATAAAGATTTCGTCATCAAAAGTCATAAGAGAAAGGGAATTATCTTCTCTTAAGGTAATAATTTCCTCTCCATTTCTTGAAATTGCAGATTCAATTTCCTGATTTAAAAGAGTATTTTCCTGATCCAAAGCTTCAATTTCTCCGGCAATTCTTTCTTCTTCAGAATCAAAAATTAACTGATCAATCCAATCCCCGCTATCTGTTTCGGGAAGATAAAAACCGGAAAGGCCTAATACAAAATCTTCTTCAGGAAAAAAGACCTGCATGTAAGATTTAATTTGATGATTTTCAAAATCTATAAAGTTTCGGGTAAAGAGATCTACCAATTCATGAGGAACTTTTAATTGGCTTTCATCAATATTAAGAAGATTTTTATCATAATCGCCGGTTAAAGAAAATCTAATTAACTCAAAAGTATAATTTCCAGCGGCAAAAAGATTAGACATAAAAATGCCGGTAAATAATAAACAAGAGAAAAATAATTTTATATGTCGTCTAAATCCACTAAAAACCAATTAATTACCTGAATTATTTAATCAAAATCTAAACTAGAAAGATAAAAATTCCCTGATATAAGTTTCTTCATCAAATACCGAAATATCTGGATATTTTTCGCCAGTACAAACAAAGGCAACAGGAAGATTTAATTCTTTTCCAATTGAAATTGCAATTCCACCCTTTGCAGTAGAATCGTATTTTGTAAGAATGATTGCATCAAGTCCAACAGCTTCGTTAAAAACCTCTGCCTGACGAAGTCCATTTTGACCTGTAGTAGCATCAATTACTATAATTTTTTTATAACAGTTTTCATCTGCTTTTGAGGCACAGATTTTATCAATCTTCTGAAGTTCCCTCACAAGATTTTCTTTATTGTGCAAACGTCCGGCTGTATCGGCTAAAACAAGGCCCGGTCCCTTTGCCCTTACTGCTTCTGCGGCATCATAAACTACGGCGGCAGGATCAGAACCATGCTGATGACTAACAACACGGATATTTAATTTTTTTCCATGCATATCTAACTGTTCAATTGCGGCAGCCCTGAAAGTATCTGCACTGGCAAGAACAATATTGTCTATTCCCTGGTTCTTAAAATAATTGCCCATTTTGGCAACACTGGTTGTTTTTCCTACCCCATTAACCCCAAGTATCATCCAGACATTTACCTTGTCTTTTTCTGGAGCAAGATTTACTGATTTAACATTTTTTAAAAGTAGATTTTTTAATTCTTCAAGGATTTTTTCCTGGTCAGTAATTTTCTTTTCCTGACAAATCTGACTTAACTCATCTACAATAAGATAAGCAGTTTTTGCTCCTATATCACCTTCAACCAGCATATCTGTAAGCTGATCATAAAAATCTTCATTAATTTTTTTTGTGTTTTTAAATAGATTCTTTAATTTTTCGCCAAAAGAACTTTTCATGCCATATCCTCTTAATTAATTTTCTACTTTTTCTGAACTTTTCTGCTGAATTTCAGAATTCGGCTCAGAATTTTCTATATTTTCAGTCTTATCTATAATTTCTTGATTTTCTTCCGGCTTTTGACCGGGAATTTCTTCTTGAGAAGAATCTACATTTTCTTGATTATAAATATCATAAGTGCCTGGAATTTCAATAGGGAAATCTTCTTCAAATATATAATTATTTTTTTTGTTAGAAACTTTTACCTGTCCTGGAAGAACTGAATCTGCCGCAAGAAAATATCTGACCATTTCATAAAGAAAAAAGGCACCACAGGCTACTGAGATTCTGGAGGAAATCTTATAGGCCTTTTCCCATTTTTTTGCCGTATAATAATTTTCTTCTGTTGAAAAATTATCATCATTATATAAGGCGGCTGTATTGTAATAATTTCCGTAAGTATAAAAAGAAGGCATAAGGGAAACTATAAGAGCAGAATAAGCTCCGTACATCCATTTACGTCTTTTATCAATATATTCATTTCTGTCTTTTGGTTTTGCCTTAAATACAAGATTTTTACCGTCCAGGCTGAGTTTTTCTGGAATATAATAAAAATCAGTTAGTCCATCCTGGGAAATAAATTCTCCCATTATGGCTTTTCCATTTACCTTGATTTTGGATTTTCTTGAATCAATCTGCTGGGCTAAAATTCCATCGGCATAAAAAAGTCCTGGTATAGCTTTTATAAGGCCCAGTTGAACATAACCGTCGTAGAGTGGATTTAAGGTAACTTCAATAGAATAATTTTTATTTCCATCAAAGAAATAATCAACCGAAAGACTTTCATAGCCCTTTGCAACAAACTGAAGATTATGAATTCCCGAATCCATAATAAAATTTTCAGGAATAGAAATCTGTCTCATATCATCAATATAAAGTTCAACCGCAGCTTCTTTTGGTTCAATAGAAAAATTAATTTTTACCGGCATTGAATTTGTAATCAAAGGAACCAGCTGCCGGGCAATATTGGAAGTTAAATGATCCATATCCTGCAAAGAACCAATATCGGTTACAGAGGCAATAAGTTTTCCTCCAGGGTAAGAATAAGCAGAAAGGGTTACCGAAGTATAATCCCCGTAGGAAGTAATTACACCGGTTAAGAGGGTATTAATCTTTGCGGCCTTAATTTCACTTTCAAATAAATAACTTGAATAGCCTTCTTTTTTGGCTTTTGGACTTGCAGAAAAAAGACTTGTATTATCGTTTTTGTACAAAACAATATTTTCTACAGAGATAATATCCTGGTCATTTGAAATAAGATTTTTAAAAAGGGCTGAATATTTATCTAATTCTCCAGTTTCTTTTTTTGAAGGTTTTAAGTTTTCCAGTTTTTGATTATTTATCTGGGCCTTTTCTTCTGCCTCTTTTAGAGTTTTAAGGTTTTCTTCAATTTTTTCTTCTATTTCTTTTATGTCTTTATCTTTTTCGGCTAACTTACTTTTTAATTCTCTTTTTGAATAATTATTTAAGAAAATTGCATCTCTTTTTTTATATTCACTTGATAACTGCAAATACAAAGAAAGTCTTTCTGTTCTAAGGTCGTATCTTTTTCTTTCTAAAACTTCATCGGGTAAAATAGAACGGACCAGGGTATTTCCAAGTTTATCCAGGATTTGAGAAGGCAGGGACTCGGCACTTGCTTCTGTGATTGCATTTTTTTTCTGTCCCCGGCTATAGGTAAATTTTTCAGCCGCAATAACCCAGTCGTCACAAAAGGCAAATGTATTAATGAGAAGTAAAACTGTAAATCCTAAAATAAACTTTTTATTCATCATCCTCATCCGAAGAAGAATCTAAAGGCAGGCCCTTCCACTTTGCGATAAGATAGGCGTTCATAAATTCATCAAGATCGCCATCCATTACACCTTGAATATTTCCTACATTAAATTTAGTTCTGTGGTCTTTTACCATTGTATAAGGACAGAAAACATAGGAACGAATCTGACTTCCAAAGGAAATATCTTTTTTTTCGGCAGCAAATTTTGAATTTTCCTTTTCTTTTTCTTCCCTGTAATATTCATACAAGCGGGCTTTAAGCATATTCATACAAATCTGGCGGTTCATTATCTGACTTCTTTCGGTCTGACAGGCAACAACAATACCAGTAGGAATATGGGTAAATCTTACGGCAGAATCGGTTTTATTTACGTGCTGACCACCTTTTCCACCGGCTCTATAAGTATCAACTCTAAGGTCTTCAGGTTTGATATCAACAGTAATTGTATCATCCAGAACAGGATAAACATAAACAGAAGCAAAACTTGTATGACGTCTGGCATTTGCATCAAAAGGGCTGATTCTTACAAGTCTGTGAATGCCACCTTCCCCTTTTAGATAACCATAAACATAATCACCAATAATCTGAATGGTAATTGATTTAATTCCGCCTTCTGCTTCTAACTGATCTACAATTTCAGTTTTAAATCCATGTCTTTCGGCCCATCTTAAATACATTCGGCTAAGCATATAAGCCCAGTCACAGGCTTCAGTTCCACCTGCTCCAGAATGTACTGTTAAAAAAGCATTGTTTTGATCTACTTCGCCGGAAAGAAGATTTAAAATATTCTGTTTATCAAATTTTTCCTTAAGAGCAGAATACATATTTCTTACTTCTTCTTCATCTGCAGAATCTTTTGACTCTTCGGCAAGATCATACATGGTTTCGAGGTCGTCAAATTCTTTTAAAATTTCACGCCAAGGCTCAACTCTGTTTTTGAGTTTTCGGATTTGAGACATTACTTTTTCGGCTTCTTCATGATTATCCCAGAAATTTGAAGCCTGAGTTAAAGTTTCTTTTTCTTTTATTGATTTATCGATTGCGTCCGAGTCAAAGACGCCCCCAAACATTTTGGATTTCTTCTTTTAATTCTTCGATAGGTGCTTTTATTTCTTCTAACATATAATAAAAATAACAAAATTTAAGTGAAGTTACAATGTTTTTACTTCTCTTGATTTTATAAAATTCTACAGTTATTATTTAATATATGAAGAAAACATTACTTTGCACTCTTTTATTTCTGCTTTCCTTTAATATTTTTGCAGAAAAACCTCTTGTAAAAGACATTCAGGCTATTGCCGGAAAAGGAACTAAAATAAATATAATTTGGACAAATCCCCAGAATCCCGATGAAGAAATTACTTCCTATCTCCTTTACCGTTCTACAAAACCAATCACTAAAAGTCAGGAACTAGCCGATGCCACTTTGATTGCAGAATTACCAGCCTACTCAACAAGTTACACAGATAGTGTAAAAGATTATAAAGATTACTTTTACGCCGTAATTACAAAAACCGATAAGATTAATGACCTTATTTTACCAACCATAAATTCTTTGAGTATTGGCGTTCATCTTAACTATTCTAAAAAAGAAAGTAAGAGTCAAAAAGCCCAGAAAGAAAAATTATATCCGGAAGGTTCTTTAAGAGAAAAACCTCTACCCTATATTGATTACATAGAAGGTTTAAACGAAGAAGAAATAATTTCAGAAGAAACTCTTGATATTACTAAAAAACTTTCTTCCACTTCTAAAAATCAAAGTAAAATCTTAGAACCATATTATTTTGAAGAAGATTTAGTTTCTCCAGATGCGGGTGATGATTATCTTTTATTTGATATTCTTAAAACTTATTTTGTAAAAAAGAATTATAAAGATTCTCTTTTGATGCTTAAAAGACTGGTAAGAACAAATATAAAAGAAGTTACAAGAAAGAGAGCTTATTTTTACATTGGCCAAGCCCAGTATTTTTCGGGCGATTACGAAGAAGCCGTAAAAACTTTTGTACAGATAGAAAAAGACTATCCAATTTTAGCTAAAAAATGGATAGACTCTTCTTTAGACAATATGAATTAATTAATATTTCTTAAAAGTTCAAGGATTGCAGGGCGATTTACAGTATTTTTAAGTTCTTCCAAAAGATTCTGATTTTCGTCTTCTTCCTGAACCTGATTTTCTACAATTGGATTACCTTCTTCATCTGAATTAGGAACGTTATCAATTACAGAATCATCTTCTTTTTCAAGTTTTACAAGAACTATTTCGTCGCCAACATTTATCTTGTCGTAAAAACCATGTTCTGTTATAAGAGCTTCAGAAACTTCTTCACCTGTTTTAGAAATTACAAGATTTCCAAGGACGTCAGAATCTTTGTAGAATAAACCAATTCCAGAATCTGCAGTTTTAATAGCACCTTTTTTGATGATTTTGAATTCTGCGCCATCAGAAATATTTTCTACCTTTCCTAAATCAACCAAAAGAATTTTACCATTTCGGGCAAGAATTTTACCTTTGACAGTTAATCTTTCCAGAACTGAATTTCTAAATCTTCTTAAAACAATAGAAAGTCTGTTATTACCGGTTGAATAGTAAGATTCTTTAAAAGTTTCTGTTCCTGTTCTACCAGAATACATAGTTGCATTTAAGGTTATATCATCCTGGCCTTCTACAGAATTTACAATTATAAAATAATCAAAGTTATTTTTACGGGCATTTTTAAAGGCCTCGCTAAAACCAGAAATTGGTGTGATTTGAGTTTTTACACTGGTAATTGCAACTCCCGAAAAAATATCAGAAGCGGCCTGGGCCAATATTCTATTTGAATCTACATGATAAAGACTGGCGTTATTATTATTTTCTTCGTAGAAAATTGCTATATTCCAGCGAATTTTATCAAGGTAGAAGGTATCAACATTCCACTGTTTTGCAAGGGTATCGTAAAGCAAAGAATTATAGGCTTCGATAGTATCCTGCATATTTATGTCTAATTCTTCTTCTGCTGATTTTTTAATAAAATTTAACTGATTAAGATACATTTCGTGAAGGCCATCCATTTCCAGCATATTTGCATATTCTAATCTGGCCTTTTGATTTTTGGGGTCAAGTAAAATTGCCCTCTGATATTCATAAGAGGCTCCGGCTTTATCGTAGCGGGTTTGATATTGGCTGGCATTTTCTATATGGAAAAGAGCAAATTCTTTTCTTCTTGCATCATTAAAGCCTAAATTTTTGCGGCTGATTAATTCCAACTGCCAGCGCATAAATTCGTCTTGAGGATTAATTTTAAGTCCAGTAGACCAGGTTTGTAAGGCTTCATCTTCAAGATTAAGTTTTATCTGGGAAATTCCTTTTACATACCAGGCCAGAGAATTATTTCTATTACGGCTTATTAAAAAGTCAGAAATATCAATTACTTCCTGATATCTATTCTGCAGATATAAAACAGAGGAGATTAATTCATAACCTTTTTCAAAATCCCCATCAATTTCTACAGAGATTTTTGCATGCTGTTCTGCTTTTTTGTAATCCCCTTTCATTATATAAATTATTGCCGCAAGATAATGAACCTGACTTTCGCCTGAATAAAACTGCATGGCCTGGCGCAAATAATTTTCGGCCTGTGGATAACGGCCAGTCTGGGCACATACCAGGGCAAGAGAAAGCAGGGCCTTACGATTTGAATTCTGACGTTTAAGGGCTTCTGTGTATTGCAATTCAGCCCCAGAAAATTTACCGTCGTAAAGTTCAATTTCTGCAAGTCCAAAGTGGGAATCTATATCATTTGGATATTTTATAAGAACCTGTTTAAATATTTCTTCTGCCTGATCAATTTGACCTAAAGCAAGATAAATCATTCCCTTAAGGTTCTGAATATTTGAATTTAATTTTTCGAATTTTTCTGCTTGGCTTAAATACTGGAGGGCTAAATCGTATTCTCCAAGTTTATAAGAGCAGGAAGCAAGTCTGAACCAGGCATCTGTAAAGGCAGAATTTTCATTAACCACTTCCATAAAATACTGGCTGGCTTCATACCAGTCTTCATCGGCTTCTAATTCAAGGGCCTTATTATAAGTTTCTATAACAGAAGAAGAGGCTGCCCAAATTTTACCGGCAAATAGAGTTAAGAAAATTATTGCAAATGCAGAAATCTTTTTTTTATTCAGACTTTTCACTTTCATTATTTTTAATCACCTTGATCATATTGATTCTATGACCTTCCATATCCTGAATAATAAAATCATATTCATTCCAAGTGGCCTTTTCATATTTTACAGGAACTTTTCCAAATAAATCAAAAACAAAACCACCTAGGGAATCAAAATCTTCATTTGGGAATTCAGAACCTATACTTTCATTTAAATCATCCAGGTCAACTCTGGCATCACAAATCCAGATATTTTCTCCAACTGTGATAATATCTTCCTGTTCTTTATCAAATTCATCCTGAATATCGCCAACAATTTCTTCGATAATATCTTCCATTGTGATAATACCTGAAATTCCGCCGTATTCATCAATGACAATAGCAATATGAAGATGCTGTCTTTTAAATTCCATGAGTAAAGAGTCAATCCTTTTTGACTCAGGAATAAAATATGACTTGCGAATTATTTTCTGTAAATCTAATTCCTGATTCTGGGCAAAAACGCCAATTAAATCTTTTACATATAAAACACCAATAACGTTATCAATTGAATCAGAATAAACTGGAAATCTTGAATGTCCACTTGAAATAATTTTTTGAATTAATTCCTCTTTTGGAGTATCTACGGCAATAAAATCTACGTCGATTCTTGGAATCATTACTTCTTTTACGGTTGTTTCAGAAAGGCCTTCGATTCCCTGAATCATATCTTCTTTTTCTTCTTTTAAAATCTCTTGTTGGGCTTCTTCCTCTTTTTTTAAATTTTTTCTTTTTTTCCCAAATAAATTCATTTTATAATTATTTCATCCTTTAATTTTAATAATAATTTTTCTTGTTTTTTTAGCATTTTACACTTTGGAGCAGAATCTTTAGAAATATGTTCTTCTCCGTGATCATAACCATTTAAATGTAATAAACCATGAATTAAAAGTCTTTTTAACTCATTATTAATATCGACATCAAAATATTTAGCATTAACAGGAAGCATATCAAGACTGATTATAATATCACCTACACACTTCCATTTGCCTTCTTCATCCCTGTAAACCTGATCGTTTTCAAAAGATAAAACATCGGTTGCCGCATCAATTTGTCTGTAATTTTTATTTAATTCCTGAATATAGGCATCATCACAGAAGATTAAAGACACTTCTTCATGATTAAAATGAAGTTTTTTCATTGCCTTCTGGATAAAAGATTCAACATTATTAAACCATGCAGGCTCTTCAAGACCTTCCTGCATAGAAATTAATATTCTATTGGCCATTTTTATTTATTCACTCCTTCACTCTTGTTTTTACTTTCTGAAGAAGGTTGATTTTCCTTAGAAATATCTTCTTTTTTATCTTCAGCATCAGGATCTTTCTGATTTGGATATTTAATTCTGTTATGATAATATCCTCCCAGTTGTTGAACAAAAGCAGCCTTAATTTTTGTTAAATCACTGAAAGTTAAATCACAGTTATCAAGCTGATGTCTGTCCATTTTTCCGTTTATGAGCATTGTAATAAATTTTTCAAGACGTGGAACGGTTGGATTGTCCAGAGTATGACAGGCAGCCTCAACAGTATCTGCAAGCATTACAACAGCAGATTCTTTTGTTGTTGGTGGATTTCCAGGGTAGGCAAAATCTTCACGGGAAAGAGAATCATCAATTGCAACCCCTTTTTTATAAAAATATTCAATTACGTCGTTTCCATGGTGTTCGGCAATAATATTAATTACCGCAGTTGGAAGTCTTAATTCGTGAGCTTTTTCTACACCCTTTTTTACATGACTTTTAATAATTGAAGTAGACATGGTAGAAGTTAAATCCTGATGATGATTTACATTATCAAAATTGTTTTCTGTAAAATATTCACTCTGCTCAATTTTTCCAATATCGTGGTAATAAGCACCAACCTTTGCAAGTAAAGCATTAGCCTTAATGTCGCGACAGGCTGATTCCGCAAGAAGGGCTACACTCTGAGTATGATTAAAAGTTCCATTTGCATTAATCTGCATTTTTCTGAACAAAGGAGTATCCATTGTAGCAAGATCCATTAAACGGAAAATTGAAGCGGTATTCAAGACTCTTTCCAGTGGAGTTAAAAGGCCCAGAGTTAACATACCAGTTAAAACTCCGTTAAAGAAAAGGCCTAATAAAAGTTTAACCATATCTTTAAATGGTTCATTAAAAATAACCATTATCAAAAGCATAAAGACAAGATTTAAAAGTCCTATCAAAAGTCCGGCAATAATAATATTCATACGATTATCAATCTTACGAACAATTAAGGCTGAACTTAAACAAGACGAAAGTACAAAAATAAAAGATGGTAGCTGCCAACCGGTTCCTGCTAAAACTACAAAAGCCATCATAAAGGAATAAATTACAGATGAAAGATTTCCATATAAAATAGCAACAAGAATTACAAAAAGTGCGGCAGGAATCAACATGCAGACAGAATAAGCATTTGTAAAGAACTGAATCTTAATACAGAAACAGGTGATTGCGTAAACAATAATTGCACACAAGGCCTCTAATAATGCTTCTTTGAATTCAATCTGACGGCCAAAAGGAATAAAAGTATAAAGCATATACCAGCAAATTATCATGAGTAAAAGAAAAAGCTCGATATTTGCATAACTTCTATAATCAATGTAATTAGGTCTTGCAGAAATCTTTTTTAACTTTTCAAATTTTTCTTCGGTAATTGCAAAACCCTTAGAAATAATTTCTTCACCTTTTACAATTTCAACAGGAAACTCTTCATCTGGAGCAATATCACTGTCGGCAATAATTGTTCTGTCAGAAATCTGTCCTATTCTATATTCATCAATTGAAAAACCTGTAATTACAGGAACAGTCTTTAATTTAAAATATGTTAAAAGTGAAAGTGCAATAAAGGATAAAAATGCTAAAAGTAAATATGGGTATTTTACCTTGATATAATTACCTGCATCCTGAAAAAATATCTTCAGATTACTTTCTTTATCCGAATCTTTTTTAATCTTCTTCTTTTTCATTTTCATACGCCTTTACGATTTTCTTTACAAGATGATTTCTTACGACATCATCAGCTGTCAACTGAATAAAACCTATATCTTCAATTTTATACAAAATACTGATTGAATGCATCAGGCCAGAGGCCACTTTTTTAGGTAAATCTACCTGACTTGGGTCTCCGGTTATAAATACTTTTGAATTTTCCCCCATTCTGGTAAGGAACATCTTCATTTGAGCTTTTGTTGTATTCTGCGCTTCGTCTAAAATTACAACTGCATTATTTAAAGTTCTTCCCCTCATATAAGCTAAAGGAGCAACTTCTATAATACCTGCCTCGGTAAGCCTTTTTATAGTATCCATAGGAACTATACTTTCCATTGCATCACGCAAAGGCCTTAGATATGGATCTATTTTTTGTTCCAAATCTCCCGGCAAAAAACCAAGACTTTCACCCGCTTCTACAACCGGACGAGTAATAATCAATTTATTTTTTTGATGAGTAATTATTAATCTTAAAGCTTCTGCTACGGCAAGAAAAGTTTTTCCACTACCGGCACTTCCAGAGCAAAAAACCATATCTTTATTCTGCAAAAGATTTATATATTCCGCCTGGCCCTGAGTTCTAGGATAAACTCTTCTTAAAGCCCCGGGAACAATAATAGAAACTTCTTCCATATTTACTTTACGCTGGGTATTTAAAACAGATAAAACAATATCCTTCCCATTTTTACCGCCTGCATAAACTTCATCAATTATACGGTCAACGATAAACTGGAATTTTTCCCTTAGTTGAGGATCATCATTTTCTATTGTTAGTTCATTACCCCTTGTAAAAACTGGAATGCCTAAGTGTTCTTCAATCAATTTTAAATTATTATCATTTATTCCACAAACACAAGAAAGTACCTCGTTATCTGGAACAACTATTGTATATTCAGAATTCAATAAACCACCCTTAAATACCTTAATATTTTATAATGCTTAAAAATTATATGCAAGTTTATTAGCCTACTCCAAAGACCAAAGGCCTTTTTCTTCTGTAGTATCATATTCGTAAACAAGATTTGATTTGATACTTTCCATTGGATTCCATACAATTCCAATTGTGATATATGGAGTTGCATCATAAGTTTTGCCAGTAGATTTTGTTACTAATTTTGGTTCAATTTTATAGGTCATATTAAAAGCCCAGTCGTGTAATTCATGGCTCATTGTCATATTTAAAGATTTAAGTTTAAATCCCGAACTGGTTCTAAGGCTCATATCATCAAATCTGTAAGAATTAATTAAATCTTTAAAGATATTAGATTCACCAGGAAGTAAACCTTCTTGTCCTATGTATTTTTGTATGTATCTATATAAAACCTGGTTTCTTGAAGTTGAAGAAAATGTAAGATTAAAAAATTCTGTAATCTTAAAAGTCAAAGATGGAGAAAAAGTTAAATATGAGTTTGTAGGCCTGATTAAATCTGCAACAACCGAAGTATTTAAGCCCGGAGCAATTGAGATTCTGTTAAACCATCTGTAAAAAGTTTTTGTACTTGGAGAAAATGAAAAAGACAGAGAATATGGCTGAAATTTCTTTGCCTCATCCCCAGTTTTTGCAACCCAGCCTTCCTCTTCATCAAAATCATAAGCAGTAGAATAAGACATAACATAAGAAAGATTCATACTTTTCCAAACCGCAGAGATTTTAAGACTGTCGTTTTGTTTTTCTTCAAGATCGTAATTATAACTTTGGGTAAATTTTAAAGAGCTGTCAAAAAGAGAAATAGTCATAGATTGCTGTAAATCACTCCATTTCCATTTTTCTTCCAAATCTACATCTTCATGAGTTTGTTCCTGGTAACCGCTGGAAATACTTGCAGAAACGTAAGGGAATACAAGATTTAAGCGGGCATTATACTGTCTAAGCTGAGGAGGCATTACCGAAGTTAAAATCAAAGTCTGTTTGAATTTATTATCTAACTCTGCTGAACTTAAAGTTAAATCCAGGGAATTTACGGTAACACAATCATCATTTTCAAAATCAAGGGTATATTCTTCCCATTCAGGATTTTCTGCATCACCTATAAACTTTTTTCTATATAATTTAATGGTTGAATTCCAGGAAAGTCCCGTATCGGCAAAATGTTTAGTATAAGCAAAAGGTTTAAAAGAAAGACTATTTGTAGTAGAAACATTTTGTGATTCTGCATTGTAATCAGCGAGAATCAGAGAATTTTTACTGCTTTCTGTATAGCCACCAATATCTTCATCGGTTGAAATAAGAGGGTGTTTCTGGAAAACAGGATCGTAAGAAAGTTTATTAGTCAGGCCAAAAAATGTACCACCGTAATTTAAGGCACTTGTAAGGGAAACTGGAACTTTTATAGTGTACATAAAAGACCTTATATTTTCCCAGTCAAAATCTTGAGACTTCTGCAAATTAGAAGAAGCATAGGAAATCTGTGTATTTACCGAAGAAGAAATTGAATATCCTAAACTATAGGTAAGGCCAGAAGCAATAGAACTTGTTGAAGCAGAAAAAGCTAAATCTGGGATACTTGGTTTTACAAAATCCGATTTATCAAAAACGTATTTATCTGTTTCGTCCAATTCAATTTCTTTTTGCAATTGACTTTTGGCATCCATATCTTCAACACTTGACTCATTTTGGGCCGCCAAAGCTTCTTTTTCAGCCTCTTCCTTTTCTGCCTGAATCTCAGATCCCTTTTTAAGTTCTTCCGGTTTATTTAAAGAAATTGCATAAGAAGGTTTTTCACTTGTAGAAGAAGATGTTTCTTTAGGCCATTTAAAAATAGTACCACTAACAGAAAGTGAAGCAGAAAGTGGAGTTATCTGGGATGGATAATAAAATTTTCTGTAAGGTGTATAAGAAGTCCAGGTTGAATCATAATCTTCAAATTCTTCGAGTAAGGCACTTGAATCAGCCTTCATAGATGAAAATACTAGAGTAGATTTTAAAGAGGTAGATAAAGAATTTACATAAGGTTTTATAAGAGCCGGTAAAGTTGGCGAATAAGAGCCAGTCAAAGACCAGGTAAAAGAAGTAACTTCACTTATCGAAACCGTCTGATCATCAACAGAAGAACTATCCATAAAATAAGAAATCCAGTCCATCGTTTCGCTGCGATTATCGATAAAATCATAAGCAAAGAATGGATCTGAATAAAATGGCAGAGATAAAGAAAGTTTAAATGGTTTGTTCAAAGTGAATTTCAAATCTCCACCATATCTGAATGGAAGAGTAACCCCTAAAAAAGTTGAAGAATCATTTATTACTTTTCCTAAATATGGATGATAATTAATATAATCTCCACTGGAATTTTCAAAAACTGTATTACTTAAAGCAAGGTAAGCTTTAAAAGACAAAGTTGAAATGTAATTTGGAGCCGGAGAAAGATTTCCATCCAGACCAAGCATGGAACCAAGATTTGAATAATTATCGGCCATGAGTTTTATATAATTGCTGGTATTTCCAGTGTAATCTTCATCAAGGTTGTGAAGAATAAGACCTTCCAGTTTTTGTTCTTTTAAACTTGAAGGTTTCATAAAGTTGTAAAGAGCCTTTAAAGATTCTGCAGAAGTAGAATCGGTATCGCTGCTTGTAGAAGTAGATGAAGAATCTTCCAAAGCTTTACGTCCAAAAAGATAAATTGTATTTTGCAGGGCATAACCTTCCCTCTTTAGATGACTAAAAACAGGATTAAAAATTAATTCATCTTTTGGATAGTAAAAGGCCGGTAAATATAAAACCGGCACATAGCCTACATATAAAAAGGCGTTGAAAAAAGCAAATTCACCGCCAGGTAACAACCAGGTTCTGCTGGCATCAATATGCCAGTGAGGATCAGGATCATCACAGAAGGTTAAACTTGAATCCTTAAAAGCAATTGTATTAGATTCACTCTTGCCAAAAATATCCGAAAAAACGATTAAAGTTGAACCGGAAGGAAGATTTAACGCATCGGACTGAGTTTGAACAACCCGGCCGTCATCAAAAGCCCCTTCCAAAGTTGAAGTATTCATCAGTAAGGCAGAAGCTGTAGTTGTTTCGCCACCAGAAGAAGAGGATTTAGTTGTAATTTCAACATTTCCCTCTGCATATAGCATTTCGGTCTGGCGGTCATAAGTAATTTTATCAGCCTTAATTTCCGAAGAAGTAGCATCTTTAGAAACCGAAAGTTCAACAGAACCTTCCAGAACAATAGTATCATTTCCGCTATCAGGGTCTTTTGTGTAAGTGGTTTGTCTTGCGTTGGTAATTGTAATTGTAGTTACAGACTGGGCATTAAGAACCTGTAAAGAAAATAAAAATAATAATGTCAGAAGAAAAACTTTATTTTTTGAGAATATTTGACTAAAAAAGACATTTTTATTTTTTATCATATTGCGAACAAATCTCTATTTTTAATTGCCTTTTAACATTTTAGCAAGAAACTGACCGGTATAACAATCCTTAACCTTTGCGATTTCTTCTGGGCTGCCCTTAGCAACAATATTTCCGCCTCTAAAACCACCATCAGGACCTAAATCAATTATATAATCTGCCTGACAAATAACATCAAGATTGTGTTCAATCATTACAACACTGTTTCCCTGATCTACTAGTCTTTGAATTACGGTCATCAATTGCTTAACATCAGCAAAATGTAAACCAGTAGTAGGTTCGTCAAGAATATACAAGGTTTTACTTGTTGCAGGTCTGGCAAGTTCATTTGCAAGTTTTACCCTTTGAGCTTCACCGCCAGATAAAGTTAAAGCATTTTGACCAAGACTGATATAACCAAGTCCTACAGACTGTAATGTTGCAATTTTTCTGTAAATATGAGGAATGCTGCTAAAGAAATCACAGGCCTCATCAATAGTCATATTTAAAACATCATTAATACTCTTGCCCTTATATAAAACTTCAAGAGTTTCATGATTAAATCTCTTTCCACCACAAACTTCACAGGTAACATAAACATCTGGTAAAAAGTTCATTTCAATAATATTTTCACCAGCCCCCTGACAGGCTTCGCAACGTCCTCCCTTTACATTAAAAGAAAAACGTCCTTTTAGATAACCTCGGGCCTTACTTTCTGGAAGACTTGCAAATAAATCTCTGATACTGTCAAAAACTCCTACATAAGTTGCAGGATTACTTCTAGGTGACCTTCCAATTGGAGACTGATCAATATTAATTACCTTATCCAGGGCTTCAATTCCTTCTACTCCATCACAGGCACCAACTGGATATTCAGTTCTCATTAATTTATTCGAAACTGAAGGATATAAAATATCGCTCATCAAAGTTGATTTTCCAGAACCAGAAACCCCTGTTATACAAGTAAAAGTTCCCAGAGGAATATCAATATTTATCCCTTTAAGATTATGTTCTTTTGCATTTTTTATGTGAATAAAATTTCCATTTCCCGGACGTCTTTTTTCCGGAATGTCCATTTTAAGAGTTCCTGCAAGATACTGACCGGTTAAACTTTCCTTTACCTTTGCAACTTCTTCGGGTTTACCAGCAGCAACAACTCTACCACCATTAACTCCAGCTCCAGGCCCCATATCAATAAGATAATCTGCAGTTCTTAAAGTCTGTTCATCGTGTTCAACAACAATTACAGAATTACCATTATCTCTAAGACTCAACAAGGTATCTATTAATTTCTGGTTATCTCTTTGATGTAAACCAATTGAAGGTTCATCAAGAATGTACATAACTCCACAAAGAGCAGAACCAATTTGAGTTGCAAGTCTAATGCGCTGAGCTTCTCCACCAGAAAGAGTTTCTGCAGATCTTTCCATTGTAAGATAATCAAGTCCAACGTCTTTTAAAAATCTTAATCTGGCCCTGATTTCTTTTAAAATCTGTGCTGCAATTTTTTCTTCCGAAGGACTTACTTCAAGTTTATCAAAAAATTCAATTGTATCTAAAACAGAAAGCAGACACAGTTGATGAATATTTTTACCACCAATTGTTACGCCAAGGGCTTCAGGTCTTAACCTCTGTCCATTACAAGCGTGACACTGGCTAATGGTCATAAATTTTTCTTCGATTGAATTTCTTTGATTTTCGCCCCAGGCCTCGTTATGACGTCTTTTCATTTCTGAAAAAAGTCCGGGCCAGGCTCTGTTATATTCTGAATAACCTTCTCCACTCTGTTTTTTATAAATCCAGTGAATCTTTGTATCAGGATCTCCATTCCACAAAAAATCAAATTGTTTTTCACTTAGTTTTTCGATTGGAGTATCAAGTGTAAAACCTGCATGATCTGCAACCGCCTGAAACATTGAATGATTCCATTCACTTTCCGGATTAAAAAATGGAAAAGCCCTTTCGTTAAAAGATTTTGATTTATCTGGAAGGATTTTCTTAACATCCCATTCCATTTTTTGCCCCAGCCCGGTACATTCAGGACAGGCCCCAAAAGGATTATTAAAAGAAAAAAGTCTTGGTTGTAATTCTGGAATTGAAATACCACAGTCCGGGCAGGCATTTTTCTGACTAAAGAATACTTCTTCTTCCTTATCTTCGATTTTTCGAGTAATAACAACTATACCGTTGGCATTTTTAAGGGCAATTTCAATAGAATCTGCAAGACGACTTCTTACTGAATCACTTTTTACAATTCTATCTACAACAATTTCGATTGTATGTTTTTTCTGTTTATCAAGTTTTATAGAGTCATCCAAATCTGCCATAAGACCGTCAATTCTGGCACGGACAAAACCGGATTTTTTTGCGTCCTCAATTATTTTTTGATGTTCACCCTTTTTACCTCTAATAACAGGAGCAAGAATCTGCATTTTTGTAGAATCAGGCCACTGCATAACAGTATCAATAATCTGATCAACAGACTGTTCCTGAATTTCCCGGCCACACTTTGGACAATGGGCCTTTCCAATTCTTGCATAAAGAAGTCTGTAAAAATCATAAATTTCGGTAATAGTACCAACTGTAGAACGAGGATTTTTATTAGTGGATTTTTGTTCAATAGAAATGGCTGGAGACAAACCTTCAATTAAATCAACATCAGGTTTATCCATTCTACCAAGGAACTGTCTTGCATACGAAGACAAACTTTCCATATAACGTCTTTGACCTTCTGCAAAAAGAGTATCAAAGGCTAAAGATGATTTTCCAGAACCCGAAAGTCCTGAAATCACAACAAGTTTATTACGAGGAAGGGTGACATTAATATTTTTTAGATTATGTTCACGGGCACCCTTGATTACAATATTTTCTTCCATAAGATAAATTAAAAAGTTTTTCCAATTACAAAATAAAACTGAAACTTTTTAATCCCAGTCTTATTTTATAATTTTACTCAACAGTCACATTTCCATCATCAGAAACGACAATTACTGTCTTACAGTTTATACAACGGAATCTACCTGAATGCTGAGCTCTTAAAACTTTTTGACAAGATGGACAATTCAAGAATTTTGGGAATATAGAATTCTGCATTGCAACAACTGCACCAAATTCTTTCATTGCTTCTTCCAAAGAATTAACCATCTTAAAAAAGTGAGCAAATCCTAGTAATTCAATAGTTTCAACAATTGTAGGCTGCAAACCTGATAAGACAATTTCGCCGCCCATAAAATGTACTTTTTTCAAAAGGTTAGTTAAAATACCAAAACCTGTTGAAGTTATAGAAGACAAATTAGAGCATTCAAAAATTAAATTATAAAAATCTGAATTAATTACTCTAGTAATTTGACTTTGAAAGAAAGTTGAATTATATACATCAATAAAACCTGTTAAACTAATCAAACAGCCCTTATCAACATTAGGAATTCTTCTAAGAGTAATTTTCAAAGTCTCTTCTGTAATCTCATCAAATCCCGGTATTAAATCGTTATTTGTTTCCATAAAACTCCCTCTCTAATTATATATTTTTAAATAAAGTATATTTCACTATTTTAATTATATCATACAATTCTGATTTTAATTAGCTTTTATCGAATTTTTTACAATTACATCATGAGCAGAACCTTCACGAATAGAAGCTGGGCTCAATAAAGTAATTTTTGCCTCTTTTTGCAACTGAGGAATAGAAACAACACCACAGTTACACATTGTATGAATTACTTTGCTTGTTGTAATTGTAACATTGTCATGAAGACTTCCGGCATAAGGTACATAAGAATCAACACCTTCTTCAAAAGCCATACCTTTTTTTCCGCCTAAATCATAACGCTGCCAGTTTCTTGCACGGTTAGAACCTTCACCCCAGTATTCTTTTACATAATTTCCATTTACAATTAATTTATTTGTTGGAGATTCATCAAAGCGGGCAAAATAGCGGCCTAACATAACAAAATCAGCACCCATAGCCAAAGCTAAAGTAATATGATGATCCTGTACAATACCACCATCAGAACAGATAGGAATATAAATACCAGTTTTTTCATAATATTCATCGCGAGCTTTTGCAACTTCGATTGTAGCAGTAGCCTGTCCACGTCCAATACCCTTCTGTTCACGAGTAATACAGATCGAACCTCCACCAATACCAATTTTTACAAAATCAGCACCAGCTTCTGCCAGGAAATTAAAACCATCTGCATCAACTACATTACCTGCACCAATTTTTGCTTCAGGCCAATTTTTATGGATATCCTGTAAGGCTCTTCTCTGCCATTCTGTAAATCCTTCAGAAGAATCCAAAGTCATTACATCAACACCTGCAGCCAATAAAGCAGGTACTCTTTCCATATAATCACGGGTATTAATACCAGCACCTACGATATAGCGTTTTTTGTTATCAAGTAATTCTAATGGATGTTCCTGATGGCTTGCGGCATCTTTACGGAAAATCAAACTAAGAAGATTTCCATTTTTATCTACAACTGGCAACTGATTTACTTTTTTCTGCCAGATAATATCATTTGCTTCGTCTAAAGTAATACCTTCCTGAGCCATTACAAGCTGTTTGAGTGGAGTCATATATTCACTTACTTTAGAATCTGGACTTGAATGTGAAATACGGAAGTCGCGGTCTGTAATAATACCCATCAACTTACCATTTGCACTTCCATCTTCTGTTACAGCAACTGTTGAATGACCAGTTCTTTCAATAGCTTTAACCAATTCTGCAAGAGTCTGATCTGGTCTTATATTTGTATCTGAAGTTACAAAACCTGCTTTATAATCTTTTACTCTTGCAACCATTGCAGCTTGATTTTCAATTGTCTGGGAACCATAAATAAATGAAATTCCACCTTCTTTTGCAAGTGCAACAGCAAGTTTATCATCCGAAACAGCCTGCATTACTGCAGATGTCATTGGAATATTCATCATTAAAGGGCATTTTTCTCCAGCCTTTTTATTATAACGAACTACAGGTGTCTGCAATGAAACGTTTGCTGGAATACAATCTGGTCCAGTATAGCCAGGTACTAAAAGATATTCATCAAAAGTATGAGATTCTTCTTTAAAATAAAATGCCATTTCTATTCTCCATTTCCCTAAATTATTAATTAATTAATATAACAAAAGAAGCCATATTTAGCAATAAAAGTATAAAAGTATAAAATCTTATTATTTTATAAAAAAAAACGGGAGCTGAAATAATCCAACTCCCGTCTAAAAATAAGCAATCAACTATTACATTGAAAGACTTTGTAAGTAAGTATTAAATTGCTTTGTAAAAGTTTCAGAAATTTTATCTGCAATCTTAAGTTTTGCTCTTGAAATGGCTTGATTTTCATCATTACCACCTTCGCGACCTGTAAAACTTAATGGAATAAGTGATTCTCCAATAACAGTATCGTTTAAAGAAGCATCAACTGTGTATTCGCAGAAATTTCTACCCTTCAACATTTTTGTAGTAAAGTTTACCTTACATGTAATTGTATAACGTTCATTAGAACCTTTGGATGTACTTAAACCAGCAGAAGTCAAAGCAGTTTCAAATGCTTTAGAAATTCTATTGTCATCATCTGAAGTAACATTTACATAAACAGGAATGTTTACAGCAAAATCTCTTAATTTACCCTTGATTTTTACAGACTGATATTCAGCTTTAACAAGTGAATCAGCAACAGAATTATTAATTATAGATAATCTGTTTAAGTAAAATTCATTTTGTAAAGCAAGTTTTACTGCAAAGTCCAATCTAGAAAAATTATCGAGACTGTAATCTTTGTTTTCTGTCTGCTTAATAAGAGTTTTAATAGTTGAATAATTAGCTTCAATTAAGTCAGTATAGATTTCTGTAGCCTTAGCCTTGTTCATAACAGCCAAGGCATACCATTTATTAACTTGTTTTTCATCCTGATAAGTTTCGGCTATTTCTAATGCAATAAGATTTTCTGCATCAACCTGACGAAGAATAGTCTGATCAATGGAAGTAGCAGTTGCACTTGCATAATCTCCATTTTGATTTTCAATCATAGCCATTCTTTTATCGCCTTTTGTAGCAGATTTTACATTCTGACCAAATACTGAAGCTATTCCTTCAATTGCTCTTAATTCAGCAGCAGTTTTTGAAGTACCTTCTCCTACGGCATAAAAATAATCTTTCTGTGGATAATCCTTTGAAAAACCATCAATTACCCATTTAGGAGCGCGGGCAGCAAAAAGATTTACTGCTAAAAGAAAAACTAATACTGATAAGAAACTAAATTTTATTTTTGACATATTGCCTCTACTAATGTTGGTACACCTGCAGTAACTGCAATATCAGTGTACTCTTTTTCTTCTACTACAGAACCTGCAGCATCCAGGAACTGTACTTTAAATGAGTATGTACCTGGATCAAGATTGATTGCAGTAGCCTGAGCTGTGCTTGGTAAAGCATAAACCTGACGAATATCAGCAGTTTCGCTAGCATCAACAGTATCAACAAGTTTAGCCAAAGCCATATAAGGAATTCCTACTGGAAGACCATTTTTCTGAGCTGCATAAAGAGCTGCGGAACTAGTCATCAAAAGTGTAAACTTCTTTGTGATAGAACGGCCCATACTTCGGTTATAAGCTTTTCTTGCACGAGTATTTACATCATGTGCTACAGCAATGTTAAGATCTTCAAGAAGATCTGTTTTTAATTCTGTACCATCTGCCATTACAACCTTTACACTTGTAATCTGGTTTGCAGGCATTGGTGTAATTTCAACTTTTCCTGGTTCAATAGAAAGAGCTGGAAGTTTTCCAACTTTAGCAATTTCCATAATTGGATAAGTGTAAGCCTGTGGAGCTGGGAATACTGGGAAAGCATATTCCAAATCGAATGGAGGAATATCAACTGTACCAGAACCTGTTTCAAGGTGAATACCTTCAAATGGACCGAAAATACGTCTCATTTCACCACGGCGTCCAATAAGTCCTGTAAATGCAAGAATATTTAAGCGGCCTTTTCCACTTGGAATTGAAATATCACCTGCAGGATTATAAGAAGAACCCAAAGCTTTTAATGTAGCAGCATCCAATTTTGCAGAATCAGAATCTTTATCCATCATAAAGAAAATCATAGACAGATAACGAGCAAGTGCTGAATCACGGAAAATATCATCTTTTGTTGATTTTTCTGGTTTTTTAGCAGCAAAAGAATTCATATCAAGACTTAAAGATTTAAGAGCCTGATCCATTGTGAATGCAGATTTCTTTTCTTTACCGTCATCTTTAGCATCTTCTTCTGCAACTTCTTCAGTTGAATCAATATCAGAATCTGGATCATAGTTTTCAAGAATCTCGCCGTATTTAGAGAAGAATTCTCTCTGTTTTTCGTTTAACATACGAATTTCTACAGCAGCTTCATCAGTATCACCATGATTATAGTAGTTTAATGCATTGAATACATTGATATATACATATTCGTATGGAAGTCCAGGATAATCAGCAATATTATCATTAAGAAGAGCAGCACCAGTGGCCTTACTGATACTAACAGTAAAGGCATTGTGCATTAATTCATTAACTTCATTCAAATGTTCGATTGAAGATTCATAATCATTAGAAAAGTGCTGCATCATAGCAACATCAAAATAATCACGGATGTAATCTTTCTGTTTCTTTTCGTTTTTAGCATTCTTATTTTCAAGGTAATCAATACAAGAAGCATAATCGCCATTGTCCAAAGCTGTTAAATAGTCAGGATTTGATTCAATACCAGATTTCTTAGCTTTCTTCTTTCCGTCTCCAGAAGCATCTCCTGAAGCACAAGAAAGTAACAGTACTGATGCAGCAAGCATAGCACAAAGCAAAGTTGCAATTTTTTTCATTTTTTAATTTTCTCCTTTTATGTATAAAAAAACAAAGGCATGAGTTTTTAGTTTTACGAACTTTCTCATGCCCTAATTTAATTAAGCCTTAACCTTAGCTCTCTTAATATATTTTTTAATTTCGCTGTTTTCACCCTGCCAGATGATCTTAGTTGTTGTTACATCAATAAGCTGAGCTTCAACATAATAAGTTCTAACAGTCTGATTATCTAATGTATCAACGATAGTTCTAACTGAACCCTGAAGCATCCAGTCAGCACCTGTTTCATTGAACATTTCTGCAGCTGTATCTACAGAAGCAAAATCTGCCTGTGAAGACTGTTCTTCGCGGATTTCTTCTACCTGATCATTATCGGCTACGAATTCCAAAACTCCAGAATTAATAATTGCAGTCTGGAATTTCTGAGCTACGATTTTTGTATCAATATGTTCACTACTCTTGTTAGCAAATTTTCCAAGTTTTACGTTTGGAGCTCTACCATTCTGATCTTCGAATTTTGCAATACGAGGTGAAGAGATACAATCATTAATTAATGATTCACAAACAATTTTTACATCTGAGTCATTCCAATAACCACTCAAATCAATCTGTGTATCTGAAGAAACACGATCAACTTTTGTAGAAGCACAAGATGTAAAAGCCAATACTAAAGCAGTAGAAACTGCAATAAGAATTTTTGAAACTTTCATAAGTTCAACTCCCTTAAGTTATAAATAATGGTTATATTATCATAGTGTTCTTTTTTATGAAAGACAATTTTTCTTTTAAAAAAAATTCATTATTTTAAAAAATCAATTCTATTTAATAAAAATTCCATTTGTGCTATATTACATAAGTAAAAACACTCGCGATGAATCTGCGTTGCTTTTACAATTCCGTATTTTCGGAAAAAAAATAATTCACTTATATCCGCGATGAATCTGCGGAAAAGAGGAGTTTAAACCATGAACGTTGTAGTTATGGGTGCCCAGTGGGGCGATGAAGGTAAAGGTAAAATCGTAGATTACCTTGCTCAGGATGCTAAATACGTTGTTCGTTTTGCCGGCGGCGCAAATGCAGG
>JAIKYZ010000078.1 GCA_024682655.1 Treponema sp. | reverse complement strand
TAAAATCATCGTAGGAAAAATTAGGATTTTTGTAAGATAAAAGTGGAATTACGACAATTAAAATGTAAGGAATGGAAGAAAAAAATAAAAGTAAATCTGTGGAACCATTTGAAGAAAAAAATTGTCCCCTTATAAAAAAGTTAATTGCTGCTAAAAAAGGTGTTAAAATTGCAATTATAAAAAAGAGTGGACTTTTTAATTGTAAGAGAAATAAATTTTTTATGTGGTTTTTAAATATTGATTTATGTATCATTTAAATTTAATTTCCTTTTTTGTCAGAAATAAGCTGGATAAAAGCCGATTCAAAATCTTTTGCTCCCAGTCTATTTTTTATTTCTTCCTGACTACCCCAAGTTATCAGTTTTCCCTTATTTAGGATATAGACCTTTGTAGATAAAGATATAACTTCCTGCAGAATATGGGTAGAAATTAAAATTGCCTTGTCTTTTGAAAGTTTTTTTATCAACTTTCTCATTTCTACAATTTGAATTGGATCAAGACCTGAAATTGGTTCGTCTAAAATAAGATTTTTTGGATTGTGAATTATAGCCTGGGCAAAAGATAATCTTTGTTTATAACCTTTTGAAAGACTTTTAATTTTCTTGTTTAAAACCTGGATTAAATCACAGTCTTCAATTACCCTTTGGATTTCTTTTTGAGGATTTTCAATATTATGAATTGAAGAAACATAGGATAAAAAATCTTTGACTTTAATATCTGGGGGCAGATTTGAAATTTCTGGAACATAGCCTATATTTTCCATTATCAAGTCTGGATTTTTAATTGTATCGTATTGCTGGGAATCTTTATCTGTAAAAGTAATTTTTCCCTTGCTGGGATTATGGATGCCACAGAGGGCTTTTATGATTGTAGTTTTACCGCTCCCGTTAGGTCCTAAGAGAGCGGTAATCGATGAATCTTCTATTTCAAGATTTATATCTTCAATAATGAAAGATCTGTTTTTTTTAATTCCTTCTAGATATTCTTTTGTAAAATCTTTAACTGCAATCATTATTTTGTTTATTCCCTGGTTAAAGGTAAAACAGCTGTTAATGATTTGAAGTTACAAGCAATGTCATCTTTTGAATTAAAATTATAATTTCCTACAAGAAGTTTGTTTTCTTCGTTTTCAACATATGGAGTAATCACAACAAATGTAGAACCATTTTTAGTGTCATCTACCCAAGTTCCGGAATTTGTGTAGATGTGATTTTTATCGTTATAAGTTTGTAATTTTGGTAAATGGGTATGGCCAAAAACTACAAGCTGTACTTGAGAGTCTAAATCAAAATATTGAGTTTTAGCAGCTTCGTCCAACTTAGATTTAAAAATCATATTTGTAGCTGAATTGTAATAAGAAAGATTATCTGCATAAGGATCAGCAACGTTATTAAGCCTTTTAATTGCTTCCCAGGTAGATTCATATTCTGCCTTAACATAAATACTTCTTATATCTATTTTTGCAGGCATATAATCAGCGGTCAAATATTTTCCGTTAAATCCGTCTAAATCATTGTATAAATAATTAATATCACTGTTGATATAGTTTGCAGTTTTTAAGGCTGTCCAGCAGTTTTTATAAACAGAATGAATTTTATCCCCTGTCTGGAGTGTATAAACAGAATCTTCATTTGTAACATAAAGGTCCATATTTGCAATTGATCTTGAAGATGAATAATTTCCTTTTAAGTTCTGGCTGACAATCATTCTGTTTACATAAAAACCAATTGGAAGAATTGTTTCATTAGTGATGCCGTCTACCTGATTACCATCACAAAGTTCTAAATTACTGGCACTTCTATTTGAATATAAATCAGGGCAGTTCCAGAAATCATATCTATGTCCATGTTCAATAGCAATTATACCTGTAATATCATCAAATAGAGTTTTTTCCTGACTGCTGGAGTTATCTGTTTGGGACTTTTTTGCAAAAGACTGTGGATAATAAGTTCCCAGTCCCTTTGTGTCTTCAATCGAAGCGGCCTTATCATAAGTGGTTACATAGTTTACACTGTCTCCGAAGATTTCCTGATAATCTTCTTTTGTAACTCCCATATCGTGATTTCCAGGAATAGAGGTAATTTTAATTCCTTCTTGGAAAATATCTTTAAATCCCTGGATAATATCCTGATTTGCACTTGCAATTGCCTTAACAAAAGTATTTTCGTTCTGGTAGCTATCAATTACATTTAATTGCATTGGAACGGCCCATTCATCAAAAAGGTCACCGTTGATAACAATTTCTGAAATCCAGTCTTTGTTTTCTATTACCCAATCAATAAATTCAAGCATTTTTGCTTTATTTTCTCTAAAACCAGAAAAAGGAATATTATTATATTGAGGTGAATCCGGAATTGTAGTACCGTTCAGGGCTCTTTTATCAGTCATGTGTAAATCACTGATAACAAGAATAGACTTATAATTAGAGTCTACCGGTGGAAAAACACCTGTCCCTTTTGTTCCGGGCGTAAAAGTACATGCAGTCATCAATAGTATAGATACTATTAACGGTATAAATAATTTCATCATTTCTCTCCCAAAAAGTAAGAAATTTATCTTTATAATAAAACTTTCTTAATTTTCCCAATGATTATAGCCTAATTTACAAATAAATCAAGAAGATTCCTAAAATCTTAATTTAATTTTATGGTAATATTAATCTTCATAAGGAATCTCGATATGCATACGGTCCCGGCTTAATTCTGCCTGAGGCCACACGCTTTGAGCTTCTTTTAATAATTTTTCCAGTTCCCGGTCGGTATAACGTGGACTATAGTGAATCATACACATTCTTTTTACCTTTGCTTCTTTAGCTATGTGGGCTGCCTGCATTGCTGTCATATGCTTTTTTTCTTTAGCCTGATCAGCAAGGGCTTCTTCAAACATTCCTTCACAAACTAAAAAATCTGACCCCTTTACATTTTCTATAATACTTTCTTTATAGAGGGTATCTGTAACAAAGGAAAATTTTCGTCCGCTTCTTTTAGGGCCTAAAACTTCTTCAGGTTTTACAGTCTTGCCTTCTTCATTTTGAACTTCAAATCCATTTTGTAATTGAGCCCAAAGTGGTCCAACTGGGACTTTTAATTGTCTGGCCTTTTCAGGATTAAATTCTCCAGGTCTGTCTAATTCTTCCAGGGTATAACCAACGCAGGTTTTTGTATGTTCCAAAGGAAAGGCCCTTACGTAAAAATCTTTTCCAGAATGTACAATGCAGGGGGCTTCAATTTCTTTTACCACAATTGGATAATTAATATACATATCAAGAACTCTGCGGCTTGTTTCTACATATTCTTTAACTTTTGGAGGTCCGTAAATGTAAAGAGGTTCTGTCCTGTCTACCTGAGCATTTAACATTAAGATACCAGGAAGACCTGTAACATGATCTGCGTGAGTATGAGAAATAAAAATTGCCGAGATTTTTTTCCATTTTAGATTTAATCTTTTTAGACTTACCTGAGTTCCCTCTCCACTGTCAAATAAAAAGAGGTCACCATCTCTTCTAAGTAAAACTGATGTTAAATGTCTATATGGTAAAGGCTGCATTCCTCCGCAACCTAAAATAAATGCTTCCATGTTCATGGCACTATTCTAACGAATTTCGGCTAAAAGGTCATTATTAGCCTCTAATTTCTTAATATGAATAAGAAAGTAAATCAGTTGGGCTGTAAAGGTTAAAATCCAGCTTATAGGATAGGAAAGAAAAATAATAAAAGGTGTGTGAAATCTGTCTATTTGGAAAATAGTCATTAACCAGATAATTCTAAATACACAGGCTCCTAACATAGACATAATTACAGGAGGTAAAGAATGTCCAATTCCCCTTATTGAACTTGCCATAGAATCCATCATTCCACATAAAAAATAAGTTGAGAAAATTACCCACATTCGGGCAATTCCCGCTTCAATTACCTGTGGACTTGTTGTGTAAAATCCTAAAAGCTGTCTTCTAAAAATTAAGAAGATTGTCGATAAAAGGCTTCCAATTACAATAATTGATAACTGGGATTCCCAGACAACTTTTTTAATTCTTTTGATTTTGTGGGCCCCGTAGTTTTGTGAACAAAAAGTTAAGGCCCCCTGGGAAAATCCGTTCATTGAAGTATAAACAAAACCTTCCAGATTACAGGCAGCAGAGTTTCCTGCAATTAAGGTTGGCCCAAAAGAATTTATTGAAGACTGAATAATTATGTTAGAAAAGGAAAACATAATTCCCTGAAAACCTGCGGGAATACCAACTTTTACTATTTTTATAAAAATCGGCATATTGATTTTTAATTTTCTTAAATCCAAATGAAAATCATCTTTTTCTTTTATTAAGATTATGATGACTAAAATAGCGGCCAGGCACTGAGAAATTATTGTTGCCAAGGCTACCCCAGAAACATCCATCTTGAAACATATTACAAAAATGAGGTTTAAGATTACATTTAAAATTCCGGAAATAAATAAAATAAAGAGAGGTCTTTGAGTATCTCCTTTTGCCCTTAAAATCGCACTTCCAAAATTATAAATCATAGTGGCAGTCATACCCGCAAAATAGATTCTTAAGTAAAGGGCTGCCAGATTTAATACTTCTTCTGGGGATTTCATTAAAGTTAATATAGGTTTTGCAAGAGGAATTCCGATTAAGGTTAAAATTATTCCACTCAAAATTGAAAGTAAAATGGCCGTATGTATACTTGCCTTGATTTGCTTTGAATTGCCTGCTCCAAAATAATTTGCAACTACGACATTTGTTCCAATGGAAAGTCCCATAAAAAGATTTACCAGAAGATTTATGAGGGAGCCCGTTGAACCTACTGCGGCCAGGGAATTATCTCCCGCAAATCTTCCGACTACGATTATATCTGCGGCATTAAAAAGTAATTGTAAAAGACTTGATAAAATTAATGGAATAGAAAATTTTAGGAGTTTTTCTAGAATTGGACCATTAGTCATATCAATCTGTCTGGATTTTGTAAACATATATTCCTTCTATGATTTTATGACTTCAAGAATCTCCCTGAAATAATGATTTTCGACTTTTGCCTGACTGTAAAGCTCTCCAAAAGATTCATATTCTTTTGCATCATATAATTCACCAAACATAATAACATCTTTGCCCTTTTTATTTGTTGCGTAAAAAAGTCTATAGGTCTTATTATTAAATTGGAATTCAAGGTTTGATGCAACTTGAATCAGAAAATAAAGGTCGTCTTTCGTCATAATTTATTATATCATAAATCTTTGCTATTATAGAATAATGAAAATTGTTATTTACAGTTCAAATTCAAATCAATTTGACGGAGAAAATATACATTATTATAACTACCCTACAATCGCCTCTTTCTGGGAAAAATTTACAAATCATCACTTTGTTTTTATAAGTCAGCTTCCCGCAAGTTTTTTATTTGATTTGGAAAATAATCAAATCTCAAGTAAGGCTTCTAATGTAGAATATGTAATCAAAAAAGCAGAGCCAGAATTGATTCTTTCTTATAATCCAGATTTAGTTATTTCTGCAAGTTTCTGGGTAAATCCTTTTGACTGGCTTTCCATCCATGATGCAATGATTGGAGAAAAATTAAAAGAATTAAGACCTGATTTAAAAATTTATTGTCATCCCCTAAAAAGTTGTCAGCTTGCTTTTGATAAAAATCAAACAAGAATATTTTTTGAAAATAATAATTTTAATCACGCAAAAGGACTTTATGTCCATCACCAGTTATATTGGGCCCAAAGAAATCATCAGGAAATTGAAGAAAATTTCTATAAAGAGGCTCTTATATATCAGATTCAAAAGTTAAAACTTCCTTTAATTATTAAAGACACCTGTGGCTTGAGCAGTTATGGTATGGAAGTTTGTAAAACTTATAAAGAAGTAATTGGATTTTTGAATAGTAAAAAAAATAAGGGCGATAAAATTGTAGAAGAATTTATTCCGGGGCTTCAGTTTGGAACAGAAATTCATGGAAATAAAATAGAAGGTTATAAAATCTTTGATCCCTTTATGTTTTCGGTAAATCAATATGGAATTACAAGTCCAAAACAGAGTATAAAAGTTGGGCCGGTAAATAATTCAAAGTATAAAATTGACGACTTGAAAAATGAATTATTAAGAATGGCCCACTTGTTAGATTTTAATGGAATAGCCCAAGTTGATTTAGTTTTTAATCAGGAAGAAGAAAAATGGTACTTTATAGAAATTAATCCCCGTTTATCTGGCATGACTCAGATAATTATGGAAAGTAAAGATAATAAAAAATATATGGCTATAAAATTGCCGGTCCTGAAAAAAGAAGAAATTGAAGAAATTAAAAAATTTGAATTTATTGTTCACCTTTCTCAAATAGAAAATAAGGCAGCTAAACAAAAAAGAGAAGAAGGTTACTGCGAAATTATTTTTGGTAGAGTGGATTCAAAAGAAGAATTGGAAAATCAATTAGATTTGTTAAAAGAAAAAATCCCCCATCTGATTGATGAAGGATTTTATTGTCAGGCAAAAAAAATGCTGCTTTTAATTTAATTATAAAAAGGCCCTGGCCTAAATCTTTTTGAGAACCTTGTAATAAAAGGCTCTTAGATTTTCTGCAAATATGTAAAGGCCGTAGAAAATTGATTTTACCGGATAGTCCCAGCTACCGGTACGGTGGATATTTTTTCCTCCAAAATTTGTCTTAAAAAGATAAAGCCCGTGCATTGGGTGATGCTGGTCTTTTCCTTCTGGTGGCATTCCGTACATATCGTAATATTTACAGCCGTATTCTTTTGCGTCCTGCATTGCGGTCCACTGTAAAAGGTGGTTAGGCATTAAATTTCTTTTTTCATTACTTGAAGCACCGTAAAGGTAAATTGCCTCTGTCTTATTAAATAAAGTCATAATTGCGGCAATTTCCTCTCCTTCAACCTGGGCAAGGTAGAGACTTACCAGAGGAGATTCTTTATTTTCTTTTCTTTCTTTTGCAGAAGACTGAATTAAATCTAAATAATAAGCTTTGGCGTGGCTTGAATTACCATCTCTTGCGTTAGTTATTTTAGTCAATTCATAAAATTTATCGATTTTTTCCTGAATTTCTGGGCTGTCTCCAGTGTATTTTTTTATTTCAACTCCCTTGCGGCTTGCTAATCTGATGTTGTAACGCCATTTTTGATGCATGCGATTTAGGATTTCTTCCTGGTCTGCAGTTAAATCTACAAGACTTGAATCAGGAGGTTGGATATCCACTCTACTCTTTTTTAATTTTAACTTATCTGCATAAATCACAGTCTTCATGCCAAAATTGAACATTTGTCTGTCTTCCGGGCTATTTAAAATTACATTTGGATCCCAGCGGATAAAAATAGTATTTTTTGGAAGAAAGTTTTTTAAGGCTTTTGAAAGTTCAGAAAGCATATTTGCAAATTCAATTGTCTGAGTTTCTGGAGTAATCAATTCCTGGTTTATCTGACTAAAACTTTCCCCGTCCTCTTCAAGGGCCTGGTTTATAACTTCTTCTGGAGTACATTCAAAAAGAAGTTCCGGCATTAAAGGAATGTAGGCCAAATTAAAAATTCCCTTTGCAAAGGATCTGTTTAAAAGGGCAAGTTCAAAAGTTTTGGTAAAATTTTCTTTTTTATCTGAATGAGAACAATTATTATCATTTTCTAAGGCTGGAAGTTCAAGGCTTACCTGATATCTTGAATATTTCCAGCCATGTCTTGCTTTGAATTGGCACCAGAAAGGATTTTGTAAAAAAGTTCCTGAAGAAGGATTCTGGCTTTCATTGATTTCAGAAATTTTAATATTAAACATAAAAATTAATATATCATTTTTAGTAATATATGAAAACTCAGAAATCTTTTTTACTTTCTTTTACTTATAGTACATTTCCGCTTTTATCTGAATAAACAGAATATAAAACCTGACTTCCTCTTGTTTGTAACCTTTCGCCATAAAAGTCAAATTTTCGGTTAGCCTTTCTTTCTTCATCGGCGGCATTTTTGAGGGCTTCTTTTGTTACAATTACCGGTTTTTTGAAGATTTTAGTTGCGGCTTCTGTTCTAACTGCAATATCAATATCTTCCGAAAGTGATATTTCTGTCATACGATTTGCATCTCCGCCGGTACCCATAATCAACTGTCCGTAATGTACGCCAATTCCAATTTTGATATCTGGAAGGCCCTTGGAATAAAAGTCTTTACGCAATTCAATCATTTCTTCCTGCATTTCAATTGCACATTTGATTGCCGAAAGTGAATTATCTGGGAAGATTGCAATTAAGCCGTCACCAAGATATTTTTCTATAATTCCATTGTATTTACGGATAATTGGTGCAACTTTCTTGAGATAAGAATTTAACATATCAAAAACTTCAATTTCTGTGAGTTTTTCAGAAGTTCCGGTAAAGTTTCTGATATCTGCAGAAAGAATTGCCATTTTTTGAGTTTTCCATTCACCAAGTTTTACTTCGGTAATATCTTTTTTACTAAAGAAGTCTAAAAATTCCTTTGGAACAAATCTATAATAGGCATTGTTTGTTTCTTTTAAGTGTTCATTTAATTCATAAACCTTTTCTTGATTTCTGTTTTGAATATAAGCTAAAAGTGAAATCTGAGTGATTGAATAAATAATAAAGGCCAGAGGTAATAAAGAGTGTCCGTGAATATGGGCAACAAAATTAATTATCAAAATATCATTAACTGCACCAATTCCAATAATAAGTAAAGTCATAAGGGTAAAGAAACTTAAAAAGGATTTGTGTCTAATGTTATTTATGATTACAAGAATTATATCTGCTAAAACTACAATAACTAAATAAATCTGCATTAGAGGAATAATTCTGTTTACTATTTGTATTGGAAGAACAATATCCAAAATAAAGAAAATAAAACCCGGAATTGCTAAGAAAATTGCCTTTAAGTGTTTAAATATTTCCGGATTAAGGGCATTTAGATAAAGACTGTAGATTGCA
>JAIKYZ010000112.1 GCA_024682655.1 Treponema sp. | reverse complement strand
ATAGAGAAGAATTCAATTTTAAAGAGTATTGAATAAGAAAAATCAGGGAAGAAATATTTTATTAAAGGGAAAATTTCTGCAACTATTCGTGAAAGTATTGTGGCCGCAAATAAAGCCAGGTAAATATTTGTTTTTTGTTTTTTTAGTGTGAATAAAAGAATTGAATAAACGATTATTGCAAGTAATATTCCAGATAAAATACAGTAATTTGATACATTTTTTGTAAAATCTTCTTTAATCTGGCTTGTTTCTTTTAAAACGACTGATTTTTTTAATCCATCTTTTCTGTAAACATTATTTGAAATGTGGAATGTAAGAATCTTGCTGCCGTCATCATTTGAGGTAAAAGTTGCATAGTCAAATTTTTGATGAGGCACAGTTTTTTCCCAGTCCTCATTTGGTTTTCCCGACTGGTAAATTAAAGTATTATCTGCAAAAATCTCATAAGCAGTGTAAGAAAGTGCAAAGGCCATAAAAGAATAAGAAGTCTGTGGTTTTAAATTTGTAATTTTTATTCTGTAGGTGGCCGAACCATAACCTTTTTTTGCAATTTCTTTATCTTCTTCTTTAAGATTATATTCATTCCAAACTGAAGGAATTTTAATTTCAAAATCTGGCTGGCTTTCAAAGTCATCGGGGGCAATAAATTTTCCCCAGTAAAAATCCCAGGGGCAATTTAATCTGATTGCTTCTTCTCCATTTTTTAATTCTTCTGGAACTTGATATTGGGCAAGAGAAAAGGCCAGCGGATAAATAAAAGTCAAAATTAATAAGATGGAAAATATTTTTTTCATAATTAGATATCTCCCTGTGTTTTTATGCATTCATAAAGCTGTAATGGTTTTTCTTTACCCTTAACACTTATTGCATCTAATTCAAAAATTTTCAGATTGTGGATATTTTCTAAGATAACTTTTTCTTTTAGGGAATCTGAAATAATTAAATTTTTGTCTAGTTTTTCGCAAACCGATTCAATTCTGGAAGCTGTATTTACTGTATCTGAAATTACCGTATCATCCAGACGATTTTCTTCTCCTATGGTTCCAATAATCATTTTTCCATAGTGAATTCCAATTCTTGGAGTAATCTGTATTTTATGTTCTTTTTGCTGATAGCTTGCATTCATTTCTTTTGCACATTCAAGTATTTCAAGGGCACTTTTTATTGAATCTTCTTCGGCTTGAGGGAAAAGGGCCATAAAACCTCCGCTAAGGAATTTAGAAACAAAGCCGTTGTTGTTTTTAATTAGAGGTGAAACATTTTTTAAGAAGTCATCAAAAATCTTAAAATGTTCTTCTGGTAAAAGATTATTATCAAGGGCTCTAATCTTAATTTTTGAAAAGATAATTGCCATTTTGATATTTGAATGATCGCCCAGCTGAATCTTTGTAATTGAATCTTTATTGAGTAATTTTAAGAATTCTTTAGGAACAAAGCGCAGGTAAGCTTCATTTAAGCGGGATAAATCTTCTGAGATTTTTACAGTTTCCTTGTAAATATCATTTTGTATTCTGGCCAATAAAAATATCTGGATAAATACGAAAACTACAAGGAAGAATGGAAATAAAGAAATTGGAAGTAAATCACGTGCTCTTGTGTAAACTAAATCTGTAATTCCCCCAATTAATAAAGTGATGCAGGACAATAAATAGTAGATACTGTGGGGGCTTTTACGAACAATATTTAGAATTACCATAGCGATTATGTAAAGACTTGTAATTCCCAGTACAATCTGCATATGAGGTACTAAAATATTTGAATAGTAACAAGGAAGAATTAAAGATGCCATTCCAATAAGAAAATTTGCAGCCAGCAAACTGTATCGGATGACTTTTTCTTTAATCCATTTAAAACCCAGATATTTTTTCTTAATTGGATATAAAGTGGTTAAAATCTGAATAAGGCAAATTGGAACTACCCATAAAACCAGGTATTCAGTTTTGTATTTTATTTCGGCTGGGATTTTTTCAACTAAAAAAGTTAATAAAGAATAACCTGCTGTAGAGATTCTTAAGGCACAGACAATAGAAAGAATTCCCAGATAAAAATACTCAATTTTCTTTTTATTAATAAAAAAGTGAATGATGTTTAAAAGGCCAATAAAAACTAAAATTCCAACTAAAATTGCATTAAAAGAAACCTGAATTTGATTTACTTTAAAAAGGGATTTTTCCTGGCCGAAAAATACTGTATCCCACAAACCACTTTTACGGTAAAAATAGTTAGTTATAAAAATTATTATTTCAACCCTGCCATTAGAATCTGTTGGAAAATAGGCATAAATAGGACGGGAAATTGAAGGTCTTTTGTTTTTTGAAGCAGGATTTAAGATTGCAAAAGGATCTCCATTTTGCTGAATCTTTTGTCCGTTTATATATAAAGCTGAGGAAGTTCCAGGAGAATCTTTTATAAAAATTGCATATTGCAATGAGGGATCAAGATTTTCTTTTACAATTCTGTAACAGCCATAAGTACAGGGCTTTTTTTCTCCCAGTAATCTTTCAATATCTGAATCCCAGAAACCAGGTACATTTGAATAACAGTCTGCTACTCCACCCTTTTTCTGGAGATTTATTACTTCTTCTGGAGTTTTTTCTAAGTAAAATTCCCATTCTCCATCTAATTTTTCATAAGTTTTAACTTTGTTTTCTTTTGAAAATAAATATTGATTTAAATTTAAAATGAGTAGAAATAGGACAAAAAAGTTTTTTAAAATAACTTTCACTCTGTTCTCCGAAAACATTTTTAAGATAAATTTGATTATAAATCATAAAAAGTTATCTGGCTAACACTTTTGAGCAAAAGTTACTTTATTTAGTCTTTTTATTAGTGAATTTCAGCATCTTTGGCAAATTTTGTAGTAATTTCTTTGCCATCTGCCATTAATTTTACACCTGCAATTTGAACAGATCCTTTAAGGGCATTTATTCCAACACTAAAGAATTCATCAATATTGATTTCTTCTTTTTTAGCTGCATTTACATCTGCGCCCTGAAGAATTACTTTAGTTCCTGGCTCTGCCCAGCTGGCATCAAGAACTTCTACTTTATCATTTCCCTCTGCATCTTTGTAATCTGCTGCAAGTAACATACCCCAGCTTTCAACTCCACGCATAGTTCTAGGTGCAAGATTTGAAGCAATAATTACATGTTTGCCTAGTAATTCTTCTTCCTTTAAGTAAGGTCTAAGTCCTGACTGAATAGTTCTTGGCTTTCCACTACCGTCATCCAAAGTTTCAATATAAAGTTTTTCTCCTTCTGGATTTGGCTTAATATCTGTAATTTTTGCAACGGTAAGTTCAATTGTCTTATTAAAGAAGTCTGCCTGCTGATCTAATGGTAAAGGCTCTGCTTCTGCTTTTTTTGCTTTTTTATTATTTTTTTCTTTCTTTTCTTCAGACTTTCCTTGTTTTCCACTGAATTTTTCGCGGAAAGCAAGCATAGTTTTTTGATCTAAAGGTTTAAAATAAACTTCTGTTGGTCCTACATTTGAAAGACCTTCCATTACTCCTAAATCTGCCCAGCTATAACCTTCTTTTTTCTCCATACCTACTTTTGTTTCTTGAATAGATTTTCCAAAGTAAGACATGATTTTCTGAGTGTACTGTGGCATATAAGGATTCATCATAATCATTAAATCTTTAATTACATAACAAAGATTGTGAATAAGGCTTTGAGCAAGGGCTGGATTTTCTGTTCTTGCCTTCCAAGGTTCTGCAGCCTGGAATTTTTTATTACAGATATCAGAGATTTCAAACATTGTTCTAAAGGCGTCTTTTAATTCTGCCCATTCAAGATAATCTGTGGCCTTCTTTTCCAGTTCCTTAACTTTTGTCCAGAGTTCTTCATCCACTGGGGCGTCAGGAATTTTTCCTTCGTAATATTTATTTACAAATAAGAGAGTTCTGTTTACAAGGTTTCCAAGATTTCCTACTAATTCTGAATTGAGTTTTTCCATAAAATCTTTCCAGGTAAACTGATAATCCTGTTTTTCTGGACGATTGTAGAAAATATAGAAACGCCAGGCATCGGCAGGAATTCCACTTTCAATTGCATCACTTCCGAATACACCAACTCCACGAGATTTAGAGAATTTACCGTCTTCGTAATTTAAATATTCAGTTGAAGACATATGATAAAGTTTTGTCCAGTTGTGAGGAGAACCCAATAAAGTTGAAGGGAAAATAACTGTGTGGAAAGGAATATTGTCTTTTCCAATAAACTGGAATAAATCAACTTTTTCTTTTGATTTACCTTCTTCAGATTCAGATGGAAGCCACCATGATTTCCAGTCATAAGATTCTTTTCCTTCTTTTACAAGTTCATTTGCAAGTTGTTTTGTAATAGACATATATCCGATTGGCGCATTAAACCAAACATAGAATACTTTATCTTCATATCCTTTTTTTGGAACTGGAATACCCCACTTTAAGTCACGGGTAATAGCTCTTTCGTTTAAGCCATCACGAATCCAGGCTTTTGTAATATTGATTGCGTTATCTGACCATTTTCCTTCTTTTGCAGTTTTATCTACCCATTCATTTAATTTATTGCTCAAAGCAGGTAAATCAATGTAAAGGTGTTTTGTTTCTCTTACTTCTGGAGTTGAACCGCAAGTGTGACAGCGAGGTTTTAAGAGTTCAATTGGGTCTAATAAAGATCCACAGGCATCACACTGGTCACCACGGGCAGAATCACTACCACATTTTGGACAAGTTCCATCAACATAACGGTCGGCAAGGAACATTTTACAATTTGGACAATAAAGCTGTTTATTTACATGTTCTTTTATTAGTCCTGCTGCATCCAAATCTTTAAAAAGACTCTGGGTGATTTCTGTACATTCATCATTTGAAGTACGGCCAAATTTATCAAAATTGATATGGAACCAGTCGTAGATTTTAATGTGTTCCATATAGTAATAATCACAAAGCTGACGAGGACTTTTCTTTTCTTCTATAGCTTTTGTTTCAGTTGCAGTTCCATATTCGTCTGTACCACAGATATAAAGGGTGTCATAACCTCTATTACGACAGAATCGTGCAAATACATCTCCGGAAAGCATTTGAATTAAGTTTCCAAGGTGTGGAATATTGTTTACATAAGGTAAAGCTGAAGTAATAAGTCTTCTGTTCATTGAAATCCTCGATAAATAAAAAATAATTAGATAATTTTATCGTTTTTTTTAGGAATATACAATTAAGTCAATTATTTATATAAGCGGGAAAAATTTAGAATATTTAGGGGAATATTAGTCGTATGTCAGAATATCAATTAATTTTTCGATATTGATTGGTTTTACAATAAAGCCATTCATACCCGCATTTTTGGCAGCTTCTTTATCTTCTTCAAAAGTATTTGCTGAGCAGGCAATAATTTTAACACTTTTTGCATCTGATCTTTTCAGGTTACGAATAATTTGAGTTGCTTCATAACCATCATAAATAGGCATCTGAATATCCATTAAAATCAAATCATATTCATCAATCGAAGATTCTGAGAATTCTTCAATTACCTGTTTACCGTCATAAACAATCTTATGTTTAATATCTTCATCCTTTAGGATTTCATCAAGGATTTCAGCACTTAATTCATTGTCTTCTGCAACTAAGACATTATGTTCTTTTTCGCTGTTGATTGCTTCGTTTTCGCGCAGATATTCAGAAACTTGTTTTGGACTTGCAATAATTGATGGCAGAGTAAAAGTAAATTTACTTCCCTGTCCTAATTCACTTTTTACTTCCAGATTTCCACCCATCTGTTTTGCAAGCATGTAACTGATAGCAAGTCCCAGTCCTGTTCCCTTTTGACTTAATTTTACTTTATTTCTTTCCTGGCTGAAGGCTTCAAATAAGTGTTTTTGGAATTCCTTTGAAATACCACAACCGGTATCTTCGACTATAAAAATTGTTGAGATTCTATCGGATTCAAAGGTGTTTTCCTGATAAATTGTAAAGGTGATTTTTCCATCTTTTTCTGTGAATTTAAAAGAGTTTCCAATAAGATTCATAATAATCTGTTGAATACGAATCTCGTCTCCGTAAATTGCTGTACAGAAAATATTTTGATTAACTTCGAATTTAATTCCCTTTGTAGACATATTATCTCGGTTAATCGAAACAATGGATTCTACCATTTCATCAATAAAAAATGGTGTATTTGCAAGCTGAATCTTTCCATTTTCAAACTTTGAAATATCCAGAATATTGTTAATCAACTGTAAAAGGTAATTAGAAGTCTTTCCAATTTTTGCAAAATAATAATTTAATCTTTCGGGATTGTTCCTGTTATTGTTCATTAAATGAACAAGTCCAATAATTCCATTTAAAGGAGTTCTGATTTCATGACTCATTGTAGACAAAAAGGCTGTCTTTTCAATGGACTCTGATTTCATAAAATAATTCTTCTTATAAATAAATAAAGTTACAAAAAGGAAAATAATTAATAATATAGTTGTAACA
>JAIKYZ010000098.1 GCA_024682655.1 Treponema sp. | reverse complement strand
CCAAACAAAGGACAAATCTTTCAAAAGGTTTAAATTGAATGGCTAAAATATCGCCATTCAATTTAACTTAGAGTTTCTTGCGAAACTCTTGTATTGTTAATCAAATATCCTCGGTTGTTGAAACAACCTGCGGTATTTGATTTTAAGGAAGGCAAAATGTCACAGAGGATATTTTAAACTTCCATTAAAAAATGACGAACCGGAAACTAAAATATCTACTCCGGCATCAACTGCAAGTCCAAGAGTTTCGTTATTTATTCCACCATCTACAGAAATCTTATAAGAATAAGCTTTTTTCTCACGAAGCAAGACCAGTTCTTTTACCTTTTCTAGACAAGAAGGAATAAGTTTTTGACCTCCAAAACCTGGATTTACTGTCATCACTAATATAATATCGGCATATTCCAGGATTTCAGATATAGCAGAAATCGGAGTAGAAGGAACAATTGCCACTCCAGCCTTTTTTCCAAGTTCATGAATCTGCTGAATCAGTCTATGAACATGGACAGTTGATTCCCAGTGAAAGGTGATCCAGTCTGCACCTGCCTGAGCAAAACTTTTTACCTGCTCTTCCGGATGTTCAACCATAAGATGAACATCAAAAGGCAAATCAGTGAGTTTTCTTATAGATCTAATTACAGGCTGACCATAAGTAATTTCAGGCACAAAACGACCGTCCATTACATCAATATGAACAACCTTTCCATTTTTATCTTCAATTAATTTTATAGCTTTACTTAAATCGGAAAAATCTGCCGAAAGCAAAGATGGAGCCAATAAAGGATTTTTCATTTGGAAAATATTTTAACAGATATAATACTTTTTTACAATAATATAGAAAAGTATAACAAATAAAGAATTGTAAATTGATTTTTAACAGCCTCGCCTTTCATAAAAAAAAGTTAAAAAAAATGCTTGACAGATTAACACTTACACTATATAAATATTGCTTCATTTTTTTTATTTTTCATCCTTCTTTATTGACTAAAACATCAATTCTTGTATAAAATTAACTTAAGTAATTATGGAGATTCAGACAGCAGCAAAGCTAAAGGAAGTCCTAACCCTTATGGAAGCAGGTCGTCCAGAAGAGGCACAAAAAATAATAGCTCCTCTTTTTGAATATGACCTTGCCTGCGAAGAGTTGATATACACAAATCGTTGCTGTGTGTACTGGATTGAATCAAACAGAAGATTAAAATCTTTTGAAGATCCATACGAAAAAGGCGAAAACCTTTTATCTGAATGGAAAAGCTATAAAGATTTTATATCTCGGGAAGAAAAAACTTTTGAACCCGCAAATTATGCAGTTCAGAAGGGATTTTTTTCAAATGCGCTCAAAGATTTTGAAAAACTGTTTGATGGCAAAAACACTTTTCAGCGTGCGGAAGCATTAAAAAACGCTGGAATCTGCACAAAAGAACTTGGAGATTACGAAAAGGCCAGAGAGCTGATAAAGAAATCAACAAGTATTTATCCAGAATCTGCATCGGCTATTGCAGAACTGGCTGACTGTTACTGTCTGTGTGGAAATGAAAGGATAGGAAAACTTTTATTTAGAGAAGCTTTCTTTATCAACCCTGAAGCTATTGATCTGGAGTTCCTGGAATCAGAACTTATAAAGTATCTGATTAAAACTTGCAGAGAAAAAGGTTATTCAGGCCGCCAGTTGCGATATTGGATTCCAATCTATGGAATCTTAAATGGCATTCTTACTGTAAAGAGGGATTTAACCTCACAGGAAGTGGCAAAATTAATGAACAATGTTTTTGCTATGGAATCAGAATATAAAGATCCTTGCTGCGATTCTAAGATTCTTGTCCCAAAATTACTTAACCACTACTTCTGGTTACTGGACCACTATATGAAACATGGTGACAACAGGGCAAAAGTTAGTGAAATATTACTAAAAGTAAAAATATTAGATTCTAGTATCTATGAGTTGTATACAAGATAACAAGGGAATTTTAATTAATTCCAAGGGGTTTTAATTATGGCAGATTTAATTCAGTCAGTTCAGGACATGCTGAAGGAAGAAACATGGACTCGTGCAACAATAAGCAATTATACTCAGAACAATTTGATAGAATTAGCAAATATTGTTGAAAAAGCTAAAAATGAAAATTGTGAAAATGAAATCAAAGCTATCTGTGAAGAGCATTTAAATCACACAAAAGATAGTATTATAGCCTTGTATATCTGTGGGATACTGGACCTTAAGAACAGTTCTCTTGATAATTCACCTCTTGAAACACTTGTAGATATCTTCCAGAAAAATCACAAAGAAAATATCGTTACTTACCTTTGCGAAAGCATCTTAGTAGACGACCCAAATAATAAATTTGCATTAAGAACCTTAGCAGAAGGTTACATTGCAAATAACAACGAAGCAGAAGCTTATAAAATCTACGAAAAAATTGTAAAAGTAGACCATTCTGAAGCTGAACTTGCAAAAGTCCTTGCTGATTACTATGAAAAAGCAGGAAACGAAAAGGAAGCAACAGAATATTACAGAAAAGCTATTCTCCGTTTTGTAAATCAGAATAATTACAATGCATGTAAAGAAATCTGGTCTAAATTAGTTCAGTTGATTCCTCAGGAAATTGACTTCTTCCAGTTAATTTGCAGAAAAATTGCTAAAACTATGGGTGAATCAAAAACTGCTAATCTTATGCAGGAACTTTACAACTGGTACAAAGATAACGAAAAATGGGATATCGCCATCGCTATCTTAAAACAGAATCTGGAAATTGACTCAAACGATATGTGGGCTAGAAAAGAGCTTGCAGATTGTTACAGAGGAAAATATAAAGAAAACTCAAGAATTGAAGACTTTATCAGAAATTCAAATCTTACACAGAGTTACAGAAACGTATTCGAAGCTATCAACGATTTTGAAAAACACATTGCTTTTGATAAAGGTAAATTTGTTTTCCACAGAAACTGGGGTGTTGGTAAAATCAAGTCTCTTGAAAATGACACTTTAAGAATCAACTTTGGTAGCACAGGTGGTAAACGTGAAATGAAACTTTCTATGGCAGTTTCTTCACTCCAGCCATTGGCTAATGACCATATCTGGGTATTAAAAGCTCTTGATAGAGACGGTGAATTAACAAAGAAGATTAAAGCAGATAAAAAATGGGCTTTAAAAACAATCATCCAGAGTTTTGATAACAATTGTGACTTCAAACGCATTAAGGCAGAATTAGTTTCTGATGATAAAAAAGCTCCTTCCCTTCTTACAACTTCAGAGTGGACTTCATGGAGCACTCAGGCTAAAAAGATTCTTGAAAATGATTCAGAATTTGGTGTAAATCCAAATGATGTAACAATGTACACAGTTCGCGATCACGAAATCAACCGTGAACAGAAACTTGCAGACGAATTTAAAGCACAAAAACAGTTCTTTGCCCGTGTTGAAATCTTGATGAAATACTTCAATGATGAAAACACTGACAAATCAAATGAATTATTTGCAGAAATGTTCTCAAGTTTTACAGGTTACTTAAAGAGTTTCTCAAAAGTAAACGAAATCATTCTTGCTTCTTACCTTATCGTAGATTATATCAGCAACAATGATGAAAGTTTTGATAACAACACTTCAATTTCATTTGAACAGCTCTACAGAAAAATTGAAAATCCAAAAGAAGTATATTCAAATTTAAAAGATACAAAAAATGCTCCATTAAAAGAATGGTTTATTGAAAAAGTATCTAAACTTCCTGACTGGGATCAACAGTACATTTACTTATTCCCTACAGTTCTTGATATGTCATTACTTGATAAACTTGAAAAAGAAAATAAAACAGAAGAAATCAAAAAACTGGTTAAAACAAGTTTTGAACAGTACAAAGATTACAGAGACTGTGTATTATTCCTTTTCAAAAACTGTCAGGATAAGGCATGGTATAAAGATTCTGGTTTAAGCTATGAAGATCAAATGATTACATTAATTAATCTTATCGTTCTTTCATTCAGAGAAATCAACAATCACGTTAATTCTACTGAAAATAAAAAGATTCAGAAAAATGCAATTGGTCTTCTTTTCAACGATACAGCTTTGTTCAAATATCTTAAAGACAATGATGTTGATGTTGTTACAAAGATGTATACACTTGTTGATGACGTTACAGACCTTGATCCTACTTACAAACAGCAGACAAGAAACGTTATTCTTGAAAAATTCCCTGACTTCAAGTTCAGAATCTCAGAAGAAAAGATTCAGCAGCAGTCTAATGGTATGATGGTTACTAAGAAAATGTACGACATCAAGATTGCAGAAGCAGAAAAGATTCAGAAAGAAGAACTTCCTGCTAATGCTCAGGATATCGCAGATGCTAAGGCTAAGGGTGACTTAAAAGAAAACTCAGAATACAAGGCAGCTATCGAACGCCAGCACTATCTTTCACTTTCTCTTACTAAACTTCAGTCAGAAATTGCTCGTGCTGAAATCTTCGATCCAACAACAGTTTCAACATCAAGTGTTTCATTTGGTACAGTTGTTAAATTTACAAATAACCTTTCTAAGAGTGAAGTTACATACACAATTCTTGGACCATGGGAATCAGATCCAGACAACAATGTACTTTCTTATCAGTCACCATTAGGAAACAAACTTCTTGATGCTAAAATTGGACAGACTCTCAACTTCTCAATCAACGATACAAAATATGATTTGACAGTTAAGAGCATAGATAAAGCTCCAATTAAGGCTTTAAACTAAGATTGAAAGAGTCAGATTAAAGTTAAACAAAAAAAAGCAACCATATCTGGTTGCTTTTTTTTGTTAGCCAAGAATATTAATCATCTTCCCAGGCTTCAATTATATGGACACCGCTGGAAGTTCCAATTCTATTTGCCCCGGCTTCAATCAAATCCTTTACCATAGAAACACTTCTTATTCCCCCGGAAGCTTTTACACCCATGTCAGGGCCTACAGTTTTTCTCATAAGTTTTACATGATGAATACTTGCCCCATTAGGCAAAAGCTGGCCGTCTATACCTTTTGGATTTGCAAAACCAGTAGAAGTTTTTACAAAATCTGCACCAGCTTTTTTTGCACATAGACAAGTACTTTCAATTTCTTCATCAGTTAAAAAACAAGTTTCCAGAATAACTTTTACAATTATCTTACGACCTACTTCTTCACCAGTCTTTCTTGAAGCCTGCACTACTTCACTAATATCAGTACCTACAGCAGAATAACGTCCATCTTTTGCCGCACCAATATTAATAACCATATCTACTTCACTGGCGCCATCTTTTATAGCCTGACTTGCTTCAAAAGCTTTTGCCTGGGAAGTATTAGCCCCCAGAGGAAAACCAATTACAGTACATACCTTTACATCAGAATCTCTTAATTCATCTGCGGCAACTTTTACATAAATTGGATTTACACAAACAGAAGCAAAATCATAGCGGACAGCTTCCTGACAAAGTCTTACAATTTGATTTATTGTTGCTTGTGGAGCTAACAAAGTGTGATCTATACATTTAGCAATTTCTTTTTTATTCATAAAAAATATTATAGTTTAAGCATATTATTATTTCAAATAAATGTTGCGAAAAAAAAATCCTTAGGGTATTATAAACTGATTGTTTTTATAAGGAGTATAATATGGCATTTAAAATTACAGACACTTGTGTCAATTGTGGTGCTTGCGAAAGCGAATGTCCAGTAGGCGCTATCTCTGAAAAAGATGATAAACGCGTTATTGACGCTTCTGCTTGCGTTTCTTGTGGAGCTTGTGCAGCAGCTTGTCCTGCTGAAGCTATCGAAGAAGAGTAATTTATTACTTTTTCTAAAGAATACAGGTTTTCATAGGCAACATGGAAACCTGTAATTTTTTTTAACAAAGAATATAAAAAATATGAAAAAATTTATTACCTTTATTAGCCTTTTAGCCTTATTACTTGCCTGTCTTTTACTTGCATTTTTAGTAGTCTGGCCTTTATGGAAATTCGCAATTGGAAGCCCAAAAGTTTATACCTGGACCATTCTGGGAATAATGGCTGCCCTGCTTATTTTTTTGATTGTAAAAAAAATCATTAAAAAAAATGAAAAATAGGATAAAACTTCTCTTTATAACATTTTTATTTTTATCAACCCAGGTGATTTTTGCTCAGGAAGGCGAAAATGCTCAAATCATAGAAATTAAATTAGAAGAATTACCTGTCCTTACAAAACTTTCTTCCTACGATCAGGATTTTAAGCAATATTCAAAAATAGTCGAAAAAAATTATCAATTGATTTCGGCAGGAAAAAGTCCTCTTTACGCCTTTTATCTTTATAAAAACACAGAAAAATTCACTCTACAAGGGTTAGCTTCCCGCTGTAATATAAATTACGACACTATTGCAACAATTAATCAAATTGAATCCCACTCTTCATCAATAGAAGGAAAAACTTTGATTCTACCAACGGTACAGGGACTTTTTATAAATAAGTCAAAAGGTAAAAATTCAATTGAGATTCTTTTACAGGAAGACTTACAAAAAAACACTTCAAATAAAATTAATATCACCTGCAGCATAAATGGACAAGAATACACTTTTAAACAAGGCTTAAGACTTAGTCCTACCGAAAGAGCTTATTTTCTGGATTCAGCCCTGGGCCTGCCTCTAGCTCCAGAATCTTATTACGTTTCATCAGAATTTGGAAAAAGAAAAAATCCATTTTCAGGAGAAATGAAAGATCATAATGGAATTGATTTAGCGGCAAATGTAGGAACTCCAGTTTATGCTATAAAAGACGGGGCTGTAGCCTATGCTATTGCAGATGATCCTGAATTTGGGAATTACATTATTTTACAACACGATGCTGGAAAAATGACAAGTATCTATGCTCATCTTTCTGAATTATATGTAGACCAGTATCAAAATGTAAAAAAAGGTGATGTTATTGGTCTGGTTGGACAATCAGGAATGGCAACAGGTCCTCACCTTCACTTTGAAATTAGACAAAATGGAAAAGCCGTTAATCCCAGAAAGAAACTTACTCTGGATTAAACTATTCTTTTGAAGTCTTTATAAACTTCTTTAGAATAGGATAAATTTTTAAATGAAATATTATTAACAGGATAGTAAATTTTGTTTTATAATAAGAGGATAAATCACGTCGGAAGGAAAAATGAGGATAAATAGTTGGACCAAAAAAAAAATAATATCAACTACTTTAATGTGCCTTTTACTATCATCTAATTTTTTTGCAGAAAATTTTAGAGTTGGTAAAGTACACTCAATCTCCTTAGATTCAAATTCCCTAACAAGTCAAACAGAATGCCAAAAAATTGGCATAAGTGAAGCGCTTGCAATTTATCTTCCAGAAGATCAGACCTTTATAGAAGGAATTGAAATCAAAATGGATATACCAGAATCGGTTGCATCCTGGATGGATTCTGTTGCCTGTTCTGTTTACGATAAAATCAATCCCCTTCCAAATCCTTCTCAAATTGATTATTCCGGGGTAAGACAGTATGTAAGCACCCTGCCAGGAAGATTAAGCTGGGTTTTACAGATTCCAATCAAAGAAAATAATTCTATAAAGGCAAATAATTACACTACAAAAATTGATTGCGTTCCAGAGTTCAAAGACAAGGTAATTTTTATAAGGTTACAGCCAGTTATGAAGGGAGTACCAGAAGAAACTCTAAAAGCCCTTATTCCAATGACTGTAAAGCCTCTTTTAATAGACAAGGGTCAGCTGGTGATGAATATAAATAATCCAGAAGGAACTGATTTTCCTTGTACCGTTTATATTGATGATAGCCCTGTAGAATATAACAAGGAAGAAAATAAAGTCCTTTTATCAAGTGGAATTCATACAATTTCTATAATTTCAGATTCTTATAGAAATGAAGTAAGAACTGTTAGAATTGATCAGGCAAAAGTAACAAACCTTGATATTTTGATGAAGAGTACAGAACCTACTTTGATTATTACTGCCCCTGAATCGGCTTTGATTTATCTTGATGACAAGAAATGTGATACCATAGGCAAGGAATTTGTAATTTCAGAAGGTGAACATAAAATTAAATTTACCATGGGAGATTACGAAATCATCCGAAGCATTCAGGCTATTCAGGGTAAAACCTATACTGCAAATTTCTCTGTAGACTTAGAGATTTTAGAAGAATAATCATATTTTTATAAAAAAAAGATTAAAGATTTTTGGCTTGGTAGACGATATTTAAAATATCAGGGACATTTTCCCCTCCCACCCATGTCCCTGATTGCCTGATGGGCATGGCACGGAATTTATTCCGTGCCTTTTTTTTATTTCCTGCTTTTTTACTCTTGTTGCTAGTAATTTAAAAACTCTTTATAATAGAAAAATATGACAAAAATTAAGAAATCACCGATTGTCCTACTTTCATTTCTTTTATTTTTTGCAATCATTTTTGGAGTTGCAATTGGCTGGACTGTATCGGAAACAATAAATATTAAAAATTCTGAATTCATTACAGAATTTGAAACTGCTCTTCCAACTAAACTTCTTGATATAAATGGTGAATTAATTACAGAATTTACCTCGGATGAAAAACGTGAAATCATTGCCTATAACGATCTTCCTCAGCACATGAAGGATGCCCTTATAACTCGTGAAGACAGAATCTTTTTCTCTCACAAGGGATTTAGTTTAAAGGCTGTACTCAGAGCCGTTGTGGGAAAACTTACCGGACGTTCTTTAGGTGGTGGTTCTACATTAACACAGCAGATTGCGGGAACTCTTTATTGCGACCGTACAGATATGTCTATCACAAGAAAGATTAAAGAATTGTGGTGGGCTATTCAGATGGAAAGAAGATATTCTAAAAATGAAATTCTTGAACTCTATCTAAATAAAATCTATTTTGGTGGTGGAACTTACGGAGTTAATGCCGCTTCTAAATATTACTTTGGACATGATGCTACAAAAATCACTCCAGCAGAAGCAGCTATTCTTGTAATACAGCTTTCGAACCCTGCTTTTTATAATCCATTTGATCATCCAAACCGGGCAATGGACCGACAGCAGGATGTATTAAATTCTATGGTAGCAGCGGGTTATATAACTCAGGAAACTGCCACCGAATCTTATGAAAATTACTGGGCCGACTTTGATTACACCAGAACTTCTTCCTCTGCTTATTTAATGAGGGATGATAAAGCTCCTTGGTTCAGTGAATATGTCCGTCGCGAATTAGGAAATATGATTTACGGTTCTGACGATATCTACACTGGCGGTTTTACAGTAAATACAACCTTAAACTTAGCTCACCAGCAAGTTGCTCAAAAGGTAATGGAAGAATATATTGATTTAGCTAATTACAGATATCAGCAGGATCATTCATCTAAATCAAGTCTTGCAGACAGTCAGTATATTCCTCTTACAGAAATGCTTGCCCTTCTCTTTGATGTTCCAGGACTTAAAATAAGTGAACAGAGATCGGAATTTGTAGCTAATTCAACTTTTGTAAAGCAGATAACCCCTGTTCTTGATGTTGTTTCTTTAATGACAGGAACAGATAAATTAAAAGTAAATATTATCAACCGTGCTATAGCAATTTCTAAACAGGAAGAAGAAAAAACAACTGTAGAAGGAACAATGATCGCTCTTAATCATGAAAATGGCTACATTGACGCTTTAGTTGGTGGAAGTAAATTTGATTCAGAAAATCAATTTATCAGAGCAACCCAGGCAAAGGTACAGCCTGGTTCTACCTTTAAGCCTCTTTATTACTCTGCCGCAATTGATTCAAGAAAATTCACTCCAACTACCCTGATTTCTGATACTCCTGTTGTATTCCACACTGCCGACGGAAAACCTTACATTCCATTAAACTTCCGTGGAGAATGGGAAGGAGATGTTACTCTTTACAGAGCTCTTACAAGATCTATGAACGTACCATCTTTAAAAGTTTTGGACGGAATTGGATTTGATGCAGCAATAGAAAGAGCTGTTGCCCTCCTGGGGATTTCTAAAGAAGAATTACCAAGTAGAGCCTTTGTTCCTGGATATCCAATAGGACTTGGTGTATGTTCTGTAAGACCAATAGAAATGGCCAGAGCCTATGCTATTTTTGCAAACGGCGGAAAAGAAGTTACACCTATTGCAATCAGAACCGTAGAAAATAAAAACGGTGATGTTATCTTAAATCCTGAACTGGAATTAAGACGTGAACAGGCCGCAAAGGGAAATAAGATTCAGGTTATTTCACCTCAGACCGCTTACGTAATGGTAAAATTACTTGAACAGACCGTAAATAATGGCGGTACTTTAAGTGCCCAAAGCTGGAAATTTGATTATACAGGCGCAAATGGCCGTCCTTATAGAATGCCTGCCGGTGGTAAAACTGGTACAACTCAAAACTGGGCCGATGCCTGGACTTGTGGATTTACCCCTTATTATGCTGCAGCCTTCTGGTTTGGATTTGATAAACAGGGACAATCTTTGGGCTTAAGGCTTACTGGTGCTACCCTTGCAGGTTATGCCTGGGCCGATTATTTCCGCGAGATTCACAGGGATTTACCTTCAAAAGATTTTGTAAAACCTCTTGAAGGAACTGTAGAATTGACCGTTTGTTCTGTAAGTGGAAAATTATTAACCGATGGCTGTGGAGACCATAAAACAACTCAGGTTTATCTGGAAGGAACCCAGCCAACAGAATTCTGTACAGTACATAATTCAACTTCAAATTCAAGTCTGGCAATTACAAGACTTGAAAAATCAATGTATAAATCTGGTTATAGACTGGGAGATATTGATGATTCTCCTTTAACCGTAAATCTTGATTTCTTAAATTCAAATGAAATCACAAGTTCACCACTTGATTTTGAAGAATTTGATAACTTTGAAGAAGAGGATACAGCTGATAATACTAAACAAGTTGAAAGCAAATATAATTACAATTACTTCATGGAATAATTCGGCTTGTTTTTTTGAAATTATGCCTTATATTAAAAAAGTATAATTTAACTTACTTTGCTAAATAATCTTGGGGTAAAAATGATAGTTCCAATTGAAAAAATAAAAATAAAGAAAAGAGTAAGACAGGATTTGGGCCAGCTGGAAGATTTAAAAGAAAGTCTTAGAACTTATGGCCTTTTAAATCCTATTACTTTGAACAGTAAATATGAATTAATCGCAGGAGAAAGACGTCTTCAGGCCGCAAAACAACTGGGCTGGACAAATATTCAAGCCAATATAGTTGATAATCTTACTGATATTGAACAATTGGAAATGGAACTTGAAGAAAATAATCAGCGAAAAGAATTTACCGACGATGAATTACTTGAAGGTTATAAAAGACTTGAAAGACTAAAACATCCAGGCTTTTTTTACAGAATATATTTATTTTTCAAAAAATTATTTGAAAAAATTGCTAGTTTTTTCTCTGGAAGAAAGTAGAAGCATAATCACAGAAGATTTTACCTTCTTCATCAAGATGCCAGGGAGAATTCAAAACAAGCATTCCACTTCCGTATAAACGGGGTGGATTTTTTTTATCCTGATCAGCAAGAATTACTTTTAAATCTTCTTCTTTGTGACTGTCTTTACTGTTTACACATAAAGTTAAATTTGAAATATTTACATTTTCGTTGATTTTCTTTGCCTGGGAAATAATAGTATCAAGCATAGCCTTTATTTCTTCCTCCCGGTGAGATAACAAAGGATACCAGATTAAAATAATTCCGTTGGACCATTTTTTATGAACCTGACAAACAGTCTTACTTACTTTTTCATAATCAGAAGCTTCTTCATAAGAAGGGTCGATTAAAACTCCTCCCCTTTTACTTAAAGGCGGAGTTAGAGCTTTTAAGTTTTCAAAACCATCTTTGTGAAAAATCTGAATATTTGGGCCAGAAATATTTTTCCGTAAATTTTCAATTTCCTGGGGATGTAATTCCGAAAGAATTAATTTATCCTGGGGACGAATAAAAGATTTTTCTATTAAGGGAGAACCTGGATATAAATTTTTATCAAGGTAAGAAGAAATTAAATCAAAATAAGACTTAAAAGCCTGGCCAAAATTTTGGGAAAGATTATTTTCTTTACAATGATTAACAAAGGCTTCTACCCCTTTTTGGGCTTCTCCGGTTTTTAAACTTCTATTATCCAGTAAATCAAATAAACCGCTGGCCGAATGAGTATCAAAAAATGTAAAAGCTTTATCTTTTTTACAAAGGGAAAGCAAAACAAAAGTAAGGACATAATGTTTTAAAATATCAGCGTGATTTCCGGCATGAAAAGCGTGTTGATAAGACAGCATTTTTAATTTCCTCTACAAGCTTTCAATTTCTTTGAGCCAGATTGCAGCACTTGCATCACTAGGCATTCGCCAATCCCCTCTAGGAGAAAGGTTAATTGTACCAACTTTTGCACCATCGGGCATACAGGAACGTTTAAACTGCTGACTAAAAAATCTTTTGTAAAAATTCTTTAACCATTTTTTAATAAATTCATCCTGGTAAGAAAAACCTGCATTTTTTGCAAGATAATAAATCTTTGAAGGAGAAAAAGAAAAACGTAAAAGATAATATAAAAAGAAGTCATGCAATTCGTATGGGCCCACTAAATCTTCTGTAACTTGGGAAATCTGCCCCTGACTAGGAGGCAACAACTCAGGACTTACAGGAGTTGCTAAAATATCCCTTAAAACATCAGAATCATATTTCTGGGCAAACCAATCTACAAGATAACGAACAAGAGTTTTAGGAACGGAAGAATTAACTCCATACATAGACATGTGATCTCCGTTGTAAGTACACCAGCCCAAGGCTAATTCAGAAAGGTCACCGGTACCAATTACAATTCCATTACTTTTATTTGCATAATCCATCAAAACCTGAGTTCTTTCCCGGGCCTGACAATTTTCGTAGGTTACATCATGATTTTCTGGATCTTGTCCAATATCTTTAAAATGTTGATTTACACTATCGGCAATTCGAACTTCTTTAAGAGTAACACCACATTCTTTTGCAAGTTTACAGGCATTATTGTAAGTTCTATCAGTTGTACCAAAACAAGGCATTGTAATAGCCGTGATTTTATTTCTTTCAACTTTACATAAATCAAAGGCTTTACAGGTAACTAAAAGAGCCAGAGTGGAATCAAGACCTCCAGAAAGCCCAACCACAGCAGACTGACAATGAATATGACGCAGACGTTTTGCTAAGCCCTGAGCCTGTAAAGTTATAACTTCAAGACAACGTTCTTCCCTTTCATTTTGATTTGAAGGAACAAAAGGATGTGGATCTATTTTTCGGATTAAAGGTAAATCTTCTTTGATTGAAGAAGAAAGGGAAATTTCTTTTACAAAATAAAAATTTTCTTTTTCAATATTATTTACAGAATAACCAAAGGAAGTAGTTTTTCTTCTTTCCTGGCCTAGTCTTTCATAATCAATATCTGCGTAAATTGTAGAATTGGAAAATAATTCTGACTGACTTAAGAGACTTCCATTTTCTGCAATAAGATTATGACCTGCAAAAATCATATCTTGAGAAGATTCGCCATTACCGGCAGAAGCATAAATATAGGCACAAATATTTTTTGCACTGTGAGCTTTTATTAAAGTCCTACGGTAATCTGCCTTTCCAATAATTTCATTTCCCGCAGAAAGATTTGCAATAAGAGTTGCCCCATTTAATATGTGATTTACAGAAGGTGATAAAGGAACCCAGAGATCTTCGCAAATTTCGCAGGCTAAAACAAGATCTTTTTCTTTATTATCCTGAAATAAAATGTTAGAACCAAAATAAACCCTTTCAAATCCTGCAAAAGAAATATTAAAAGAATCCTGTTTTGGATTAAAGGGTAAAAATTGACGGCGTTCGTAAAATTCACCGTAATTTGGTAAATAAGTTTTTGGAACAAGGGCCAGAAGTTTTTTATGTAAAATAACCGCCGCACAATTATAAATTCCCTGTCCAAGTGCAAGAGGAAGTCCTAAAAAAACTAAGGCTTCTGACGGAATTGAATCAATTATCTTGATAAGATTTTCTTCTGCACTCTTAAGAAGACTTTGCTGAAAAAATAAATCTCCACAGGTGTAGCCGGTTAAAGCTAACTCTGGAAAAACAATAATTGAAGCTCCATTGTTAAAAGCTTCTTTTGAAGATTCAATAATCTTTTCTGCATTTTTATCGCAATCTGCAAGAAATAATTCTGGACTGCAGGCTGCAACTCTTATAAATCCGTATGACATATAAAAATAATAGCATAAATTTTGATAAGAAACTATAATCTGATTTATGAATGTAATTATAGAAAATGAAAACTTTAAGGCTGAAATCTCAACTTTTGGAGCAGAGATTCAGCATTTTGTAAAAAAATCTCCTGAGGGAGACTGCGAATTGATATGGAATGGAGATAAATCTGTTTGGAAAAACCACGCACCAATTTTATTTCCCTTTGTTGCCCGTTGTTTAGGCGGATATTTTATGATTGACGGAAAAAAATGCGAATACTCAAGAAATCATGGATTTGCAAGAGATTTGGAAAGTAAAATCATAAAAGAAGAAAAAGATTCTGTTACTTTTGAATTAAGGGAAAGTCAGGATACCCTCTATCGTTTTCCCTACAAATTTTCATTACAGAGCCAATATAAAGTCAGCGACAAGGGCTTAGAGTGGAAACTTACTGTAAAAAACACAGATTCAAAAGATTTTTACTTTGGAATTGGTAGCCATGCAGCCTTTGCTATTCCTAGAAATACCGACCCAAAAGATACAAAATTCACAGATTACGAAATAGTTTTTGAAAAAGAAGAAAAATTATGCTCTGTAATTTGCAATGATGAAGGTTATCTTGCGGGCGATGGAAATCAAACAAAAGAATACGGAGAAAAAAATCCCGGAATAATTCCTTTAGACGGAAAGGGCTTTGGAAATGGACATCTTTTTACCAATTTTAAATCTAATTGGGTTGGTTTAAGAAATAAAAAAGATTCTTCACTTTTGACAATTTCGACCCAAGGCTTTCCTTATTGTATGATTTGGCAAAATACTTCAGGACCTGCACAATTCGTCTGTATTGAACCTTGGCATGGTATTCCTGACACAGAAAATACAAATCATATCTGGGAAGAAAAAAAAGGCATGAATCTTTTAAAAATCGGACAGTCTTTTTCTTGCAGCCAGAATATATTCTTTAAACAATAATTTTAAGAGATAAAACAGAAAAAAAATCCACAGACTTCAAATTTCAAAAAAGTCTGTGGATTTTTTTTTAATTAAAAGTCAATTGACTTCCGTCACAAGAGACAATAACTTTTGAGCTTTCCTTAACTGCTCCGGAAAGTATTGCCCGGGCCAGAGGATTTTCTACATAAGTTTGAATTGCCCTCTTTACAGGTCTTGCACCCAGACTTGGGTCATAACCTTTTTGACAGAGGAAATCCATAGCCTTAGCATCAAATTCCAGGCTGATTTTTCTATCTTGCAGACGCTGTCCAAGTCTTTCAATTTGAATCTTAATAATTGAATCAATTGCAGATTTATCCAATTGCTGGAACATTACAATTTCATCAATACGATTTAAAAATTCCGGTCTGAAAGTCTTAAATAGTAAGTCATGAATCTTATCTTTTACTTGAGGACCACTTCCTTCTTCAAGAATTATATCTGAGCCCAGATTACTTGTCATAATGATGATTGTATTCTTAAAATCAACTAACCTGCCCTGTCCGTCAGTTAAACGACCGTCATCTAAAACCTGGAGCAAAACATTAAATACATCGGGATGAGCTTTTTCAACTTCATCAAAAAGAATTACACTGTAAGGTCTCCTTCTAACGGCTTCTGTTAATTGTCCACCTTCGTCATAGCCAACATATCCTGGAGGGGCCCCAATCAATCTGGTAACGCTGAATTTTTCCATATACTCACTCATATCAATTCTTGTGAGTGCTTTTTCATCATTAAAGAGAAAATCTGCCAGAGTTTTTGCTAATTCAGTTTTACCAACACCAGTAGGTCCAATAAACATAAAGGAACCCAGAGGTTTATTTGGATCACTAAGGCCACTCTTATTTCTTCTTATTGCATCACTTACAACCTGAACTGCCTGATTTTGGCCTACAACTCTTTTATGTAAAACTTCTTCCAGTTCAAGATATTTTTGTTTTTCGCTGGACATCATTTTTGCAATTGGAATACCTGTCCAGGAAGAAACAACTTTTGCAATATCTTCTTCGGTAACAGACTGTCTCAAAAGACTTTCATTTCCAGCTTCTTCTTTTTCTTTTTCGGCGGCCAGGGCTTTTTCCAGATCTGCCTGCATTTGAGGAATTGTGCTGTATTTTAATTCAGCAGCCTTTTCAAGATTACCTTCTCGGGTAAATTTATCTTCCTGGAACTTTGCTTCTTCGATTTTTTCTTTAAGTTCCCGGCTTTTATTTATAAGGGACTTTTCATTCTGCCACTGTAAACGCATTGCATCCCTTTTACTTGAGATTTCTGCCAATTCCTTTTCCAGTTTTTCTAGTCTTTCTTTAGAAGCAGAATCATCTTCTTTTGATAAAGACTGTTTTTCAATCTGCAATTGTAAGATTTTTCTTTCTACCTGGTCTAATTCAACCGGCTGACTTTCAATTTCCATCTTTAATCGGGAAGCGGCTTCATCAACTAAATCGATTGCCTTATCTGGAAGGAAACGGGAAGTAATATAACGGTTTGAAAGAGTTGCAGCAGAAACTAAAGCTTCGTCTTCAATCCTAACTCCATGGTGAATTTCATATTTTTCGCGAAGACCTCGTAAAATTGCGATTGTGTCTTCTACACTTGGTTCTTTACACAAAACCTGCTGGAATCTTCTTTCAAGGGCAGCATCTTTTTCTATGTATTTTCTGTACTCATTTAGAGTTGTAGCACCAATTGCTCTTAATTCTCCACGAGCCAAAGCCGGTTTTAAGAGATTTGAAGCATCCATACTACCTTCGCTGGCTCCCGCTCCAACAAGGGTGTGAAGTTCATCAATAAATAAAATTATCTGTCCCTGAGATTTTTGAATTTCGTTGATAAGAGCCTTTAATCTTTCTTCAAATTCTCCCCGGAATTTTGCACCGGCAACAAGACTTCCTAAATCTAAAGCCAAAAGCCTTTTATTTTTTAAACTTTCTGGAACGTCTCCGCTGGCAATTCTTCGGGCAAGACCTTCAACAATTGCAGTTTTACCAACCCCTGGCTCCCCTATAATTACAGGATTATTTTTTGTCCTACGGCAAAGTACCTGCATAAGACGGCGAATTTCTTCGTCACGACCAATTACAGGATCTATTTTATCCATTCGGGCGGCGGCAGTTAAATCCCTGCAATATTTTTCTAAGGTACGGCTTTTACTTTCTGGATCCTGAGAATCAACGGTGTTGTTTCCCCTAACCGATTTTAAAGAATCAATAATTGCCTTGTGGGTAATTCCACATTTATTCAAAAATTCTCCCATAGGCCCCTGAGAGTTGGCCATAGAAAGCAAGAAATGTTCTGTTGAAACATACTGGTCGTGCAAGGCCGTCATTTCGTTTTCTGCTTTAGCAATTACTTTCTGCAATTCAGGAGAAAAATAAAGCTGAGAATTTCCAGAAACTTTTGGATTTGAGTCGATTAAAGCTTTTACTTTATTTATTAATTCCGACGAGGAAATACCAATTCTTTCTACGATTGGACTAATAAGGCCATCTTCCTGCTGTAAAAGGGCAAGTAAAAGATGTTCACAAGCTACTTCTGAATTATCATTTTTATTCGCAATAGAAGTGGCTTCCTGAAGAGCTTCTTGAGATTTAATTGTATAATTTTCGTAAGCCATAAAAAATGCCTCCTCGCAAGCTGTTATTATCAAAATAATAAGAAATTTGCGAAAAGGCAATTTTTAAAATTAATTCATCTACAAGTAATTAAGCTTCGAAATCTTCTTCCTGGCCAAACTGACAGACCGCTTTTTCGATTTTAGCATACTCAAGTTGTTCAATATCGGCACCAATCTTTTTATAGATTCTGATTTCACCAAGACAATTTCCACCTTCGACTATGCTTAAAACCTTACGATTTCCTGAAGGACATTCAATTTTTCTGTTATATAAATCAGTTAATTTACAGTAAACATCAACATCTATTACATAAATTTTATTATGCAAACTTACCGACCAGTGCAGCTGATTTTCTGTAATTTCTTCACTTTCTGGAGTTTGAACACAAGACCAGATTGATTCATATTTTTTATGATTTGTCTGACATAGATTTACAGACATACCTTCAAAATTACCCAGGAAAGAAACTTTTTCTTCAAAAATACCTTGAATTGCAAAATTAGAGTTAAACATCTTTTTACCGGTAATAATTGAACTTAAATTTGACGCAGATACATGGAACCAGCAGGAAGGTAAACTTTTTCCCCAATAACGGTCTGAATAACCAAAGCAGGTTTTTGGATTTACATAATAATCAACACCGTCAAAATTAATTTTTCCACTGAATTCAGTTCTTAAACCACAGGGAAACCAACGGTTACCATCGTTATTCAATCCTGCAGAACTTTCATTTAAGACTTCATAACTTAAATTCCAGTTGGCATTTCCAGAATCGCACATCAATTCGGGACATTCTTCATGACTTTTATCTGTTACATTAACAAATCCCGAAAGTTTATTAGAAGAAAAATATTTATTTCCAATTTCAAATTCAAAAGTTTTTGGATTGAATTTTACATCTTTAATCGGAAAATAAGAACAAATCTGTTTTGATTTTTCGCCAAGCATACCTACTCGTAAAACACAATAAGAAGGTTGTAAAATAGATTCTGTCTGTAGATTCCTAGCTGAATCTGTTCCTGCAAGTGCGTATTGTAAATCTTCTTCCTTTATAGTTACCCTTGAACTGTAGCCAAGTACAATATCTTTTGGCGAAAGCCAGGGATTAATCATTTCAAATTCAATATAAAAGGTCTGATCTCTTGCAGATTCTGAAGAAAGGCCATTAAAGAAAAAACGCCAGTAATTTACACCCAGCTTTTTTCTTGAAGGAGTGAGACCATATTTTATATATTTCAACATTTTCTTAGAGCAGCTCATACATTCAAACTTATCCTTTTATTACTTTCGGCAAAAAAAAAGGAAAACTTAACGAAAGTTAAGTTTTCCTTCTTGTATTACTAAAAATTATTTATAAAAAAAGACAAATCAAATAATTTATTTAAAAAGCTTATCCAGCTTCTTATTTACTTCTGTCTTATCTGATGGAAAATTATCATTTAAAAATTCAAAACACTCTACTGCAGCTTTCTGAGCATGCTCGTACCAGATTTCGTATAATTCTGACTTCAAATCGCCTCCAGGAAAAGGTGCTCCCTGAACATCAGATACTAAATCACGCATCATTTCAATGCATTTCTTAATCTTTTTATCCATAATAACTCCTCCACTCCCGTTTATATTAAAATTATAATGGAATAATGATATTTTTTCCACAAGTTTGTACAGATTTATCGCAGAAAATAGCCTTCCTGTAAAACTTTTCGCAATTATCATAAAGTCTTACGGCAGCTTTTCTAACATCCTCTGGACTTATAGAAAATAATAAATCAATTTTCTTTTGTCTGAATTGAGGCGTAACTCCGTATATAAATTTTTCAAAGGAAACTGCCCCCCTGCCCTTTGCGGTCTGAGGCACAATTATATCTCCATAGCAGGAAACAATTGTTTTTTCGATATCCTGGTCAGAGATTGTTACTTTGCCAGACTTAATTTCTTCCAGAGCTTCTTTAAACACCTTAATTGTATTAAGAGGAGTAGGATCCCTATAAGAAGACATTGTAAAAATACCGTTTGAAGGATCAATTCCGGAAAAAGCCCCATAGGCCCCCCCGGTGGTTCTGACTTTATCCCAAAGACTGTGAGAAGAAAACCAGGTAGAAAATATACTTTCGGCAATAGACTCTTTTGATAAATTTTTGGAACAAGGAGAAACTGTAACTGCATAACCTGTCTGAGATTCAATTTTAATGTCCTGCTGGCAATGGTCGCCCATAGTATCTTCAACCTGATAAATATAAGGTAAATATTCCTCTAAATCATGTTCTTGGATTTTTGATAATTCTTTTATATCTGTGGCTTTTACAAAATCATCTAAGAGTGGAAGTATTTTGTCTAAAGATTCCTGATCTGCAGTGACATGAACAATTCCACCTTCTTTTAAACAGGATCTATAAATCTCTTCGAATTTTTTAAGGGTTAGGCCTGGATTTTTATCTAAAGAAGACAGAGTTTCTAACTGAGTAAGTCCTGAATAAATCTCTGTTAAAGCGTCATGTTTGTTTAGACTTGCTCTTGCTCTTCTTACGGCATAATCCCTTCCCATAGAAACAATAGAAGCTTTCTTTTCACTCTTCATTTCAAGAATCAACTGTTTAAATCTCTTTTGATCTTTAAAATCCATCTGGGTAATAATTTCTGAAAGGATTTTTATTGCCTCTTCTGCTTTGCTGGAAAGAGCCTTACAGGAAAGTCCAATCCAGTTACGACCCATAAAATTATATTTTTGGTATTTTTTAAGAACTTTCTGGCAATCTTCTTCTTGAGTAACAAAACCTCTACAAGGTCTTCCCCAAATATCACCCATAAGACAGCCGCATTCAGTTATACACTGATCCCAGCTTTTTCCAGCCCAGCCAAGATTTGTTAAAATTGAAGTTAGCGTAGGCAGATATTTCAGGTCTTTTACCGGAATATGATCAGTTGGAAATAAAACATCCAGATAGAAAAGCCCTTTAGTTTCTTCCTGGCTAACAAAAAGTGGAACCTGATAATTTCCATTTCCCGCTAAGAATTTTAACTGGACTTCAGGGAAATCTAATTTTTTCTCCAGGCATTGAATTTTTGTAGTTGGAATACAGGCAGTTTCTTCAGGACTTTCGATTTTTTGCTGGTAGGCATGCAATTCCTCTAAGTCTTTTTTAAGCTGCTCTTTATCAAGATTTTTTTCCAATTCTTTAATCAACTTCTTTTCTAATTCATTTCTCTTATCAAAAAAGGAATTTGAAGGTTCTGCAACAAATTTTACGACAATCTTTTGGTCAATAAAATATTTTTTGATTAATTTTTTTGTAAAATCTTTGTCTTTCTTTAACTGCTCTTTTACTTTTTCAAAACTTGAAATTGGATTAAGCAAAGAAGAAGGTGCCTTTCCCCTTGTCCAGGCCTTCATTGCTTTTTCCATAAGCTGAATTGAAGGAGGGCCAAAATAGCGGTTTTCTTCACGAAGATTAAAATCAACGCCCATAACTGCAGAATCAATTTCCTCCTGGCTAGGGCCTTTTTCATAAACTTCCTTAATAATTTTTGGAATTAAATCAAAAACTTTATCTTCATCTTCTCTTTTAACTCCATTTAGACCAATATTAAAAAATTCCTCTTCAAACTGACCAAAATTTCCACAAGTTTCACTATCTCCAAGGCCAGATTCATTTAATTTTTTGCTGACCGGAGAACTATCACTACCAAAAAGAACTTCTGATAAATATAATTTTTCCATATCAGCCTTGCCAGAATACCAGTTTATTGCAACTAAACTTCCAGTAGCGCCAGTTTCTGGAGCAATTGTTCTATAAGTAAAGGATTTATCATTTAATTTTAACTTTAGTAAATCCTGAATTTCTTTAATCATAAGAGGATTTTTAGAAGAAACATTTGGAATATCTTCTTTACAATTAAATTTTTCTTCAATCCTTCTCATAAATTTTGAATCAAGGTAATCCAATTGAGTTTGAATTGGAATATCTCCATAAAGGAATAAAAGACAATTGTCAGGATTATAAAATTTCTGGTGAAAATCTAAAAATTGCTGGTAAGTTAATTTTGGAATATCAACAGGGTCTCCGCCAGAATCAAAGGCCGGATAAGAATCTGGGAACATAGATTTTACCTGTTCCGAATAGGCAATAGAGTTGAAAGAAGAATAATTACCCTTCATTTCGTTATAAACTACACCTTGAATGCTCAACTTGCCCTTTTCGTCCATTTCAAGTCTGTGGCCTTCCTGAATAAAAGTGGCATGATCCAATTTTGGAAAAAACACAGAATCGGCATAAACATCAAACATATTAAAATAATCAGCGGGAACTACAGAAGCGCCCGGATATACTGTTTTATCTGGATAAGTTAATGCATTTAAAAAAGTATTTAAACTTGTACTGGCAAGAGTATTAAAGGGTTCTTTTAAGGGATATTTTTCGCTGCCACAAAGAGTTGAATGTTCCATAATGTGGGCAGTTCCAAGACTATCTTTTGCAATAGTTCTAAAGCCAAAGGCAAAAAGATTTTCTTTATCATCAGCAAGAATGTGATAAATTTCTAAGCCTGTTTTTTTATGGCGAAGATAAAGGCCCTTAGCCTTATAATCAGGTAAATCATCGATGGAAAGTAAAATAAAACCTTTATATTCTTTTCCAACATTGTCTTTTTTAGTAAAATCCATAAGTTCTCCAATATATACCTTTAATATAGCAATTTTACATAAAACAACCAAACAGTTTAAAAAAAAATCTTAAGTAAAGATGATTTTTAATTACTATTTCTTTATAGTTTTATACATTTTTTTATGAAAATTGGAATTACAATTAAAATAACTCAAAGAAAGAAGGAGTACTTATGTCTTATTTTAAGAATTTTAAATCGGTTACTTATTGTGTTGCACAGTGGGCAGATCACATCGACCAGGAAAATCTAAAAAAACAATTGGACTGGCTGCAAAAATATATTGGGATAGATAAAGTCTATCTGGAAACTTATCGTGGTTCTTTTGCCAGAAAAGAACAGCTTCAAATGATAAAGAAAATTCTTAAAGAAAATGGAATTGAAGTCAGCGGAGGAATTACAACTGTTACTCCAGATTTGGACGAAAAGGATAAAGACCGTCAGAGATTATTCGAAACTTTCTGTTATTGTAATGAAGGAATGAGAAATCGTCTTAAAGAAGTGAGTGAATATACTGCCAGCCTTTTTGATGAATTTATCATTGATGATTTTTTCTTTACCCAGTGTATGTGCCAGGATTGTATAAAAGAAAAAGGAAATAGAAGCTGGTCTGAATTCCGTCTGGAAAAAATGATGGAAGTTTCAAAGAATCTTATCATAGACCCTGCAAAAAAAGTTAATCCAAAGTGTAAGGTAATCATTAAATATCCAAACTGGAGGGAAAGTTACCAGGATACAGGATACAATCCAGGTCAACAAAGAGAAATCTTTGATTCAATTTATACAGGTACAGAAACCCGTCATGGAGCCCAACAGGATCAGCATCTTCCTAGATATTTAAGTTATTCTTTGCCTAGATATATGGAAAACGTAGCCCCTGGCAGAAATGGTGGCGGCTGGTTTGACCCCTTTGAATGTGACAGAATTGATTCTTACCTTGAACAGGCTTATCTTACCGCTTTTTCAAAATGTAAAGAAATAATGACTTTCTGCTGGCCTGCAATCTACAATAATAAAAGAGTAACACCTTTAGGATTCCAGCTTAGTAAAATCGATAAAATTTTGGATGAATGTGGAAATCCTAGAGGATTAAAAGTTTACATTCCATTTAATTCTTGTGGAGATGACCATATTGAAGATTATCTGGGTATGATTGGCCTACCTGTAGAGCCAACTCCAGATTTCCCTGAATATAAAGAAAATTCAGAAGATTCTGCTCTTCTTGTAACTCAGGCTTCCTGGAAAGACCCAGAAATTGTAAGTAAAATTACTGATTTTGTTGCCCAGGGCGGTAAAGTAATTGCCACAAGTGGATTTATGCTGAAGGCAGGAGATAAACTTTCAGAATTGACTTCGGCAGTTTACGAAAATAAAAGCCTTATTGCAGATGAATTCCAGGTGTCAGTTTCGGGCTTGTATGGCAGAAATTATATTAAATCAAGAGAAGCAATTTCTTTCCCAATGATTGGCCACCGAAATAATTCATCCTGGTCTATCTTAAATGCGGGCCACGGAGAATACCACGAAAGTCTTATTATGTATGATACTTACGGCAAGGGTAAATTTGAAATATTAAATCTTCCAGAAATGCCTTCCAGAATTGTAGATTTACCAGCCCAGGTTCTTACCGTAATCCGTCAGGAACTTTTAGGAAATGGTAAAGTCTGGATTGACGGGGAAAATGGAGTTTCTCTCTTTACTTATGACAACGACAGCTTTGGTTTATATTGCTACACAAACGATGGCTGTAAACCTGTTGATTTTAATATTCACATAAATGAATCAATATGGGCTTTGGAATATGTAAAAGATCAGGAGGAAGATAATCCTTGGAGACCTAAAGAAATCAGACCCTTGTATGTAAGGGAAAAAAATCACTTTAACAAATGTGACGAATCGGTTTTCCATATGAGATTAATTCCTGGAGATTTCCAGTTCTTCAAGATTAAAAAATAATTAGTCGGGGGGCTAAAAAGGCCCCTTAGATAAATTTTTCTTCATTTCTTCCTTTGATAATTATGTTTCCGCTTTCAAAAGCAGTTCGTAATTTTCCAAGGAAGCTTTGAGTTATAAAATCTACATCCCTTTTGCGCATTGGCTTTAAGATTTCTTCCTGGTCTAAAACTTCGGAACGGCGGCCTGCAGAAATGTTAGATAAAATCTTTTCCCTAAAATCTTGATTTTTATCTGCTATAAGATAGGCAATATCAACTTCGGACATTTCGTGTAATTTTTCCTGAATAAATTTATCATCAGCATTCAAAACATCTTCCATTGTAAAAAGACGATTGCGTAAATCTTTTCCTAAATCTGGATCATCTTCTGAAAGGTAAGAAAGAATATCGTTTTCGGAAGATAAATCCATTTTTTTAAGAATCTGGGCCAGAGCATTTCTTCCATCAATAATTTCTGATTTTTCTGTGGTCTGGTGCAGGGATTTTTCGTGCATTGCCTGATCTACCCTTCTTAAAACTTCAGGAGAAACAGGACCCATTTTTGCAAGACGAAGGACAACTTCCTTTTTATCTTCTGGCGACATCATATTAATTACGGCAGCGGCCTTTTTAGGAGGAATGTAACTAAGGACCATACATTGAACCCCCTGATTTTCGTCTTTTATCAGATTGTATATTCTTTCATTTTCTGTTTTTTCAAAATATTCAAAGGGTTTTGCTGTAGTTAAAGGCATGGCCTTTTTAAGCATCTGCTCTGCCCGCTCTTTACCATAAGCCTTTTCCAGCATTTCTCTGGCAGTTTCTACTCCACCGCCAGTTTTAGTTTTTTCCATCAGCTGACTGAATTCAGCCATTATTACACTTGCTTCATCTTTACTAACACTTCTAATTGAAGCAATTTCTGGAATAATTTTTTCTATCTGGTCTTCATTCAGGTGAGGAAGAATTTGAGCGGCCTGCTCTTCTCCAATTAAAAGAAGAAATTTAGCAACTCTTCGATATACAGATTCTTTACCTTCAGGACTTTCCTGGGCTGGAACTTTAATAAGTCCCCCACCCTTAATAGCTTCAAGAGCCCTGTTAATCTGGTCTTCCTGATAAGATTTTGAAGGGGCCTGTGCCTTCTGACTGCTTTTATAAAATTCTTTTGCAGGGCTTTTTTCTTCAATTTTTGATTTGATTTGAGGCTCAATAATATCTTTTGCAGAATTAATTTTAGGAAAAGAAGGAGCTTTTATAACTTTTTCTTTTTTTTCATTTTCTCCTAAATTCTGCTGTTTTTTATAAGCTTGCATAAACAAATCATTTTTATTCATCGTAAAACCTTTTAAACAAATATA
>JAIKYZ010000092.1 GCA_024682655.1 Treponema sp. | reverse complement strand
ACCGGGGTTACCCTAAAATTTTATCAGTCCAGCAGTCAAAATGTTGATGATGATATTGATTTAATGATTGCAAATAATTCTTACACCGATTTTATTTTTGCAAAAAGTGGAATTACCCGTTTAATAGAAGCCGGTGCTGTTATTCCTTTGGACGAATATATTTCAAAGTACGGAAATAATATCAAACAGCTCTATAAAAATGAAATTGTAAAATTAAGAAATACAATAGACGATCCTCAGATTTATACCGTCGGAACTTATGAAATTAAATCAAAAGTAATGGAAACTTCCGGCAATATTCAGATTCAAAATGCCGTCCTAAAAGAATTCGGTTATCCATCAATCAAAACTCTGGAGGATTTAGAAAATCTTTTAAAAGCATATATAAAAAAATATCCCGAAATTAATGGTCATAAAACCCAGGGCATTTCATTACTTACCGATTCCTGGTATTGGTATGTTTGTCTTTCAAATCCCGGTAATTTTGTAATTGGTTATCCAGATGATGGCCAGTGGATTGTAAATCAAAATACCCTGGAAGCAAGTTATAAGTTTTTATACCCCGAAATGAAAATCTTTTATAAATGGTTGAATAAGATTTATCACCAGGGCCTTCTTGATCCTGAATCTTTTACCCAGGATTTAAGTTTATGGAAGTCAAAATTAGAAAACGGTTATGTTTTAGCAACTTCCAGTCCCGATTATTTATTATCTGATATTACAAAATATCTTAATCAAAATTATCAGGAATCCAGAACTTTTGCCTATCTTCCTGTTATGGCAGATTTAAAATACACTGACCAGAATTTAAAAGATTACGGTTATTCAGGGGGCTGGGGAATTGCAATTTCTTCCAGCTGTAAAGATAAAGTAAATGCCTTTAAATTTCTTGACTGGATGTGCAGCGAAGAAGCTCAGATTTTAACAAACTGGGGAATAGAAAATATAGATTACTATTATGAAGATGGAATTAGAACTTCCTTTCCAAATATAGATGCTTCCCGGGGTGTTGGAAAATGGGTTTATCCATTTCCTCAGGCTGGCGAAGGTTATTTAGATTCTACTGGTAACCCTATGGCAAAAGTTTCCCGTAGTGAAATCATAAAAAATTATACTAATACCGAAAAAGATACCCTCAATGCCTATGGAGTAGAAACCTGGGCCGATTTATTCACTCAGGCGGATAAGTTAAAAGTTTCAAAACATGGTCAGGTATGGCAATATCCTCTAAAACCTCAAATGAATGATTTAGTCAATAAAGTTGATGAGTATGTAAAAAGTTCCCTCATTAAAATGATTGTAGGGCCAGAAAATAACTTTGATAAGTCATGGGAAGAAATGAAAAATACAATAATTTCTATGGGAATCAAAGATGTAGAAGAGGAAATTACTAAATTAATTCAAATGAAGATAAAATTGTGGTCTTTGGAGTAAAAAAATTACAAATCCTGACCGTAAAAATCTTTGTATTTCTGACACCAGGCTTTATAAGATTCTTCTTTTAAATATCTTGTGTTTTCTGATTTTGTTTTATCTTTATCAGGGAAAATTGCCGGTAAAATATTTACAATAAAATCAGGAACATCTAATTCAGACTTTTTATTTTCTTTATCTTTGAATGTGATAAAAATTGGTAAAACAGGAACGTTATTTACTGCGGCAAAATGAAAGGCTCCGTCCATAAAAGGGCGGGGTTTTTTATAACACCACCATTCAGAACCTTCTGGGAAAAATAAAACACTTGTCTTATGATTCAAGTAATATTTTACGGCATCACTGAATTTTTTTACCATTTCTTTTGAATTCTTAAAAGGTAAAATTCCATCAGCCCTCATCATTGAACCTAAAAATCCAGAGCGGTTATTGAATTCTGCGGTCATAATTTTAAGTTTTCTAAAATCGGTTGCGTAATTTACAACAAGACCGTCAAATTTATTAATATGATTACAGATTACTATTGCTGAATCAAAACCATTTAGATTTTTAGGTTCAATGATGAGGGCTGATGGAATTTTACCTTTTAAGAATTCAAAAGAAATGGTAAAAAAATTCAGTGATGCCGTAAAATATT
>JAIKYZ010000072.1 GCA_024682655.1 Treponema sp. | reverse complement strand
CTGGATTTACGCAGGAGTCTGAAATCAGAAAAGCTCCCGACTCACACAAAATTATAGGTGAGTTCCGTCTTCGCCATCATCTTGTGCCGGCTCTGGAAAATGGAAGCGGCCACGTAGGTCAGTTTATTCATAAAGATTTTCGTGGACGCGGCTACTGCACTCAGGGACTCAAGCTCTTAATTGAAGAAGCCCGTAAAATCGTCCCCGAAGACCAGCTTTATCTTCACTGCAATTTAGATAATCCTGCAAGTCTTAAGGTTATGCTTAAAAATGGCGGTGTAATTCATCATCAGGACGAAAGCGGCTATTATGTGAGAATAAAGCTTCGGTAAAATCAAGACCAGATAGATTTTTATCATAAATGAAGTTATGATTTGTTAGAAGGAAATTATGTTAAAAAATACATCTCTTCAGCCTTTCAACTAAAAGAATCTTCCGCTCGTAATTGATGTGGTCGAACCTCTCTGGAGCCCTCCTGTTGGTGATGCAGTTTTCAAGCGCTTTAATGTTGAGTTTATAGTAAGAAATAATATTTCAGAAAACGATTATCATTTTGAGCTGATTGATTCTCTTCCCGGAAATCTTCTAGCCGCTGCCTTTTTTACCCGTAAGGGAGATGCCTGCAAGGTAGAAGAATGGTACGGAAAACACGGCTTTACTCTAATCGAAGAAGGAGCCTACGAGCCTTTCAGCGACGAGCATGGAGATTATAAAACTTATATTTTTAAGAAAAAATTGTAGGGGGGCGTTACGGGGTCTCCCCGTTAGAAGGGGTGGTGAGCAACGAAGTGCGAACCAGGGGAAGGCTTTCCCCTCAAGGAGTTAAAATTGAAATACTTTAGAGTTCACACGAGGATGGTTTTAAGATTGGGGTTGTGTATACACCGGCGGATTTACCGCTTGCGAAGACGGAATTGTAGGGAATTTCAGGTAGGGACGGAAAACTTCGGGACAGGAAGCAAATCCACACTTGAAATAACTGGACTGGGGCGGGAATTGTCTGCAATCTATCAGATATAGAAATTTCTGCAAAATATAACTTTTCATAAGTTTGATATAGGTTTAAAATATGAAAAATAATAAGGAGAAATTACTTTATGATTGTTTCAACTCGTGGAAGATATGCCCTTCGTGTTATGATTGATTTGGCTCAAAATAAGGATCAGGGTAGGGTCCCATTAAAAGAAATTGCAGAACGTCAGGATATTTCTCAAAAATATATCGAAGGAATTATGACATTACTTTCTAAGAATCACTTTGTAGATGGAGTTCATGGAAAGGGTGGTGGATACAAACTTAATCGAAAAGTAGAAGAATATAAAGTTGGTGATATTCTTCGTTTGACAGAAGGAAATCTTGCTCCTGTAGCTTGTCTTGTTCCTGGTGCTCCAGAATGTCCTAGAAAAAATGGTTGTAAAACTATTAAACTTTGGAGTAAGCTTGATGACTTGGTAGAAACTTATCTTGATAGTGTGAGTCTTGCAGATTTGCTATAAAAAAATAAAATTAATCACTAAATACCTATTGACTTACTAGGGAAATGGCTGTATAAGATAAATACCTACCAAAAAGATAGGCAATAAAATTAATATACAGGAGTTCCTTTATGGCAAATATTTATACTTCAGTTGATCAGTTAATTGGACACACTCCATTACTGGAATTATCAAATATTGAAAAAGAGTTTAAGCTTGATGCAAAAATCTACGCAAAACTAGAATATTTTAATCCTGCTGGTTCTGTAAAAGACAGGGTTGCAAAAAAGATGATAGATGATGCAGAAACATCTGGAAAGTTAAAATCAAATTCTGTAATTATTGAACCTACTTCTGGAAACACAGGAATTGGGCTTGCAAGTGTTGCTACTGCCCGTGGTTATAGAATTATCATTGTAATGCCAGAAACTATGTCTATTGAACGACGTCAGATTCTTAAGGCTTATGGAGCTGAGTTGGTTTTAACAGAAGGTTCAAAAGGTATGAAAGGGGCAATTGCAAAGGCAGAAGAATTGGCTAAAGAAATTCCTGATTCTTTTATTCCTGGACAATTTGTAAATCCTTCAAATCCACAGGCTCATTATGAAACTACTGGTCCTGAAATCTGGGAAGATACAGAGGGTAAAGTTGATTGGTTTGTAGCGGGGGTTGGAACTGGTGGAACTGTTACAGGCGTTGGAAAATTCCTAAAATCAAAAAACTCAGATGTAAAAGTTGCTGCAATTGAACCTGAAGGCTCACCTGTTCTTTCTACTGGTAATGCGGGTCCTCATAAAATTCAGGGAATTGGTGCTGGTTTTGTTCCTGCTGTTCTTGATACAAAAATCTATGATGAAGTTATTAAGGTTTCTGATGCTGATGCCTTTGCTACTGGTAAATTGATTGGTAAAAAAGAAGGAGTTCTTGTGGGAATTTCTTCGGGCGCTGCTTTATGGGCTGCTATAGAAATTGCAAAACGTCCAGAAAATAAAGGGAAAAACATTGTTGTTCTTCTTCCTGATACTGGGGATCGTTACCTTTCTACAGCTTTATTTTCTGATTAAGAGATAAAATATGTTAAAAATTTCTACAAGAGGTCAGTATGCTTTACTGATTATGACAAGTCTTGCAGAACAGAACCCAGAAAAATATACTCCATTAAAAATTTTATCGCATAGACATAATCTATCCATAAAATATTTGGAACAAATTTTAATACAACTTAGTAAGTCTGGTTTGGTTGCAGGCTTGAGGGGAAATAATGGAGGCTATAAATTAGTCAAAAAGCCTTCAGAATATACGGTTGGCGAAATTTTACGTTCAACTGAAGGTGAAATATCAGTTCATTCTACAGGGGAAGGTAAAAGTATTTCTGATGTAGGAAATGATTTTTTTTGGAATGATTTTGATACAAAAATAAATTCATATTTGGACGGAATAAGTCTTCAGTTTCTGGTAGAAAAGAATAAAGAAGCAACGGGCTACGATTATTTTATTTAAGCTTTTCTATTTTTAAAGGATTGTTTGATTGGAGCGGATTAAATCTTTTATGGTTTAATTTGCTCCAATTTTTTTATTAACTTTTTTAAAATACCTATTGACAAAGTGGGTAAATAAATATAATTTGCACTTACCTACTGAAAAAGTAGGAAATTAAAGAACTTTTTTACAGGAGGTAGATATGAAAAAGTCTTTTTTTGTTAAACTCGGCGTTGCTGTAGGTATTATTTCTATGTTAGGAGCTTTTTCTGCTTGTTCAAAAAATAAAGCAGCTAGTAAAAAAGTTACTTTAACAAATGTATCTTATGATCCAACTCGTGAACTTTACCAGGCCTATAATCAGGCTTTTGCAAAGTACTACAAGGAAAAGAAAGGTATAGATGTAGAAATTTCTCAAAGCCACGGGGGTTCTGGAAAACAGGCTCTTGAAGTTGCAAATGGTAATGATGCAGATGTAGTTACATTAGCATTGGAGTGGGATGTTCAGGCTATTGCAGATGCTGGTCGTATTACTGATAAGGATTGGGTAAAAAAATTTCCACTTGAATCTTCACCTTATACTTCAACAATTGTATTCCTTGTTCGTAAAGGAAATCCAAAAAATATTAAAGACTGGGATGATGTTGTAAAACCTGGAATAGGAGTTATTACTCCAAATCCAAAAACTTCTGGTGGAGCCCGCTGGAATTATCTTGCAGCTTGGGCTTATGCAGAACAGCATAATCTTGATGCTAAAGATTTTATTAAAAAGCTCTATAAGAACGTAGTAGTTCTTGATTCTGGTGCACGTGGAGCAACTAACAGTTTTGTTCAGAATAAACAGGGTGATGTTCTTCTTGCATGGGAAAACGAAGCTTTCCTTTCTATTGCAGAAGATCCAGATGGATATGAAATCGTTACTCCAAGTATTTCAATTCTTGCACAGCCAAGTGTTGCAATTGTAGATGAAGTTGTTGATGCAAGAAAAACTCGCCAAGTTGCTACAGATTATTTGAATTATCTTTATTCTGATGAAGCTCAGAGAATTGAAGGTCAGAATTTCTATCGTCCATCAAATACTGCAATTTTAAAGGAATTTTCAAATGTTTTTGATTTGAATGTAACTCTTGTAACAATTAAAGATTTTGGCGGTTGGGCAAAGGCTCAGAAAGAACATTTTGCAGACGGCGGAATTTTTGATCAGATTTACGAGAAGAAATAAGACTAAAAAAAAGAAACTTAAATAATTGGAAGGAAGCAGGTGAGTTATGAAAAAAAGGAATAAAAGAGTTATTCCGGGATTTGGAATATCAATGGGAGTAACAATTACAATCTTAAGCCTAGTAGTATTAATTCCACTTGCTTCTCTTGTAATTTATTCTTCTACACTTTCTTCAAAGGAATTTGTAGAAACAATTACTCGCCCAAGGGTTTTATACAGCTTTTGGGTAAGTTTTATGACTGCTTTTGTTGCAACTTTGGTAAATGCGGTGATGGGAGTTGTGATTGCCTGGGTTTTAGTTCGTTATGATTTTCCTGGGAAAAAAATTATGGATGGAATTATTGAACTTCCATTTGCCCTTCCAACCGCTGTTGCAGGAATTGCATTAACTTCTCTTACAACAGATCAGGGAATTATTGGAAAATTTTTTGGCCACTTTGGAATAAAAGTTGCATATACCAAGTTTGGAATTATTTTTGCCCTTATTTTTGTTGGCATTCCTTTTGTTGTGAGGTCTGTTCAACCGGTTCTGGAAAAATTCGATCATACTTACGAAGAAGCAGCCAGTGTTATGGGGGCAGGGAAAATAAACATATTCTGGAAGGTGATCTTTCCGGAAATAAAACCCGCTCTTTTTACAGGAGCAGGACTTGCTTTTGGTCGTTGTATTGGTGAATACGGAAGTGTAGTTTTTATTGCAGGAAACACCCCCTACGATACAGAAATTACTCCTTTAATAATTATGAGTGAGCTACAGGCCTTTGAATATCCAAAGGCAACTTCAATAGCATTAGTAATGTTACTTTTTTCATTTTTAATTTTGTTTTTGGTAAATATGATTCAATCTCATAACACAAAAATACTTGAAGGTAGGAGGAGTAATTAAAATGAGTGAGAAAAAAAGAGAAAATCCATTTGTAAAAATCCTGCTTATATTAATCAGCACATTTTTTCTTCTTGTAATGTTAATTTTTCCTCTTTTATCTGTAATTGTAAATTCCTTACATAAGGGTTGTAAATTTTATATTAATTCAATTGGAGATCCATATACCTTAAAGGCCCTGGCCTTAACTATAAAGGCAACCGTGTGGGCTTTATTGATTAATACCGTTTTTGGTTTGTTTGCCGCCTGGACAGTAACAAAGTTTCATTTTAAGGGTAAAAAGGTTTTAACCACCCTTATTGATTTACCTGTAACTGTAAGTCCTATTATTGCAGGTTTAATCTTTATCTTAATTTTTGGACGACAGAGCCCTATTTTTCCACTTTTATCTAAACTAAATATTAAAGTTGTATTTGCGGTTCCTGGAATAATTCTTGCTACGGTTTTTGTTACTTTTCCTTTTGTAAGCCGAGAATTAATTCCTGTATTAAATACTCAGGGAACTGATGAAGAAGAAGCGGCTGCATTAATGGGTGCCAATTTTTTTACAATTTTTTCAAAAGTAACCTTCCCTCATATTAAATGGGCATTCTTATATGGAATTGTTTTATGTACAGCTCGTGCTATGGGAGAGTTTGGAGCTGTAAGTGTTTTAAGTGGCCATATCAGAGGTAAAACAAATACTTTACCTCTTCATGTTGAAATTCTTTTTAATGAGTTTCATTACTATGAGGCTTTTGCCATTAGTTCAATTTTAGTGATTATGGCAATTATTGTACTGGTAATTAGAAGCATTGTAGAAGTTTTTGGAAATAAAAAGACCGGTAATTAAAGAGGTGAATAATGTACGTTGAACTTAAAAATATAAACAAAAAATATGGAAATTTTCAGGCTTCTAAAAATGTAAGCTTTGGAATTGAAAAAGGAAAACTAGTTGCACTTTTGGGGCCTTCTGGTTCTGGTAAAACAACAATCCTTAGAATGATTGCGGGTCTTGAAAAGCAGGATTCCGGAGATATTTTGATTGATGGAAAGCTTGTAAACAACATTCATCCTGCAGAAAGAGGAATTGGTTTTGTATTTCAAAATTATGCACTCTTTAAATACATGACAGTAGAACAAAATATTGCCTTTGGACTTAAAGTTCAGAAGCAGGATAAGGCTTATATAAAAAACAGAGTTGCAGAACTTATAGAACTTGTTGGCCTTAAGGGAATGGAAAAAAGATATCCAAGTCAGCTAAGTGGGGGACAAAGACAGAGAGTTGCTTTTGCCCGAGCCTTAGCTCCTAATCCTCAGCTTTTACTTTTGGATGAACCTTTTGCCGCAATTGATGCCAAGGTTAGAAAAGAGCTCAGAACTTGGCTTAGAGATATGATTACTAAACTTGGAATTACTTCAATCTTTGTAACACATGATCAGGATGAAGCAATAGAAGTTAGTGATGAAATTATTGTTACAAATAAAGGTAGCGTTGAACAGGTTGGAAGTCCTATAGATATTTATCAAAATCCAAAAACTCCATTTACAGCCCAGTTCTTTGGCCAGGTTTCTTACTTAAAAGATTACAGAAAATTTAAGAGCTTTGAAGAAATTGACTTTTTTGAAAAGGCCTTTGTTCGTCCCGAATTTGTTAGAATTACTAAAAGTGATCATATAGAAAAATTTCCTGTTTCAGTAAGTGATGGAATTATAAAATCTGTGCTTTTTAGAGGTACTCATTCAGAGCTGATTGTAGATGTAAACGGGGAAGAGCTTGCTGCCAGCCGAAGCCTCGAAGTTAGACCGGTAAAAGTTGGCGAAAAGGTTCACGTGCTTTTGTACAAGGTCTTTTTAATAAAGGGTGGACAGTTAATTCAAATTGAAAATGAATTAATGAAAGAAGACGTGACAATTGTATAAGGCCTAAAAATTTATGAGGGAGGAGCCCCTCCCTAAGCGCCCACTTTGTTGGTCGCTACCTACCCAGCGGGGAATATCCCCGCAACTCCCCTTATGGAGACTTAAATGCAAATAGAAAAAATTACTTCAGATGTATTGATTATTGGTGGCGGAACTGCAGGTTGTTATGCAGCAATTAAGCTTGCAGAAACAGAGCCTTCTTTGAAAATTACTGTTGTTGAAAAGGCTAACATTAAAAGGAGTGGTTGTCTTGCAGCTGGAGTCAATGCACTTAATGCTTATATTTCCCAGGGCCACCTACCCCAGGATTATGTTGATTACGCTTCAAATGATGCTAATGGAATTGTTCGTAGTGATTTGCTTTTGAGCATGAGTGAACATTTGAACGATGTTACTCACGACCTTGAAAAACGCGGTCTTGTAATTTTAAAAAATGAAAATGGAAAATATGTAAGTCGCGGCTGGAGAAATTTAAAAATTAACGGGGAAAACATTAAACTTATTCTGGCTGATGGGGTAAAGAAACATAAAAATATTCAGGTACTGAATCATGTAAATGTTACAGATTATAAAATTGGAAAGACTGCAGATGGAAAAAAAGTGGTTGTGGGGGCATATGCTTTTAATGTAAACGAAAAAATTGCTTATGATTTTTCTGCCAAGGTTCTTTTGATTGCAACAGGTGGGGCTGCAGGTTTGTACAAGCCTAATAATCCGGGCTTTAGCCGTCACAAAATGTGGTATCCTCCTTTTAATACCGGTGCAGGTTATGCGATGGGAATTTTGGCTGGAGCTGAAATGACTAGCTTTGAAATGCGTTTTATTGCCCTTCGCTGTAAAGATACAATTGCTCCTACAGGAACAATTGCTCAGGGAGTTGGTGCAAAACAGCTTAATTCCTTGGGACAGGTTTATGAAAATGATTATGGTTTAAGAACCAGTGAGCGCTGTTACGGCACAGTAGAAGAAAATCGTAAAGGGCACGGACCTTGTTACCTTGGTACAGCTGGAATTAGCAGTGAGCAGGAAGAAGATTTATACAAAGCTTATCTGAACATGGCCCCAAGCCAGACTTTAAAATGGATTGAAGATGGTAAAGGTCCTTCAAGTTATAATGTCGAAGTTGAAGGAACAGAACCTTATATTGTTGGTGGTCATACAGCCAGCGGTTACTGGATTTCAAATGATCGTAGTACAACTCTTAAAGGTTTATTTGCCGCAGGAGATGTTGCAGGTGGAGCACCCCAGAAATATGTAACAGGGGCTTTGGCAGAAGCAAAAATTGCCGCTCAGGGAATTCTAAACTTCCTAAAAAATAATGAAAAGTATGAATCTGATAATTCAACAAACTTGGCACAAGATGAAGCGGTATTCGCAGATTATGAAAAATATCTTTCAAATAAAGCAGGTGAACTTTCTATAGAGCAATTGGAAGAAGCAATGCAGAAAGTAATGGATGAATATGCGGGCGGAATAAGAACAGATTACCGCTACAACGAAAGCCGTTTAAAAATTGCAAAACAGAAAATTTTGGATTTACAGAAAACTCTTTCAACTCTTTCTGCCAGTGATATGGACGATTTACTTCGCATTTATGAAATCCGGGAAAGACTAATTGTATGTCAGGTTTTGATAGAACATCTTTTGGCTCGTAAAGAAACCAGATGGCACAGTTTTGGAGAAAATGCAGATTATCCAGAAACAAATCCTGAATTCAAAAAGTATGTAAATTCAGTTATGGATGAAAAAGGCGAAGTTAGGATTATTTTGAAGGATTTGATATAGCGGCCTTGGAGAATAAAGATGAGTGTAAAATTTGATGAAAATAAATGTATTGGCTGTGGAAAGTGCGTAGAAGTATGTCCTGGAAATTTGATAAAAATAAATGAATCAAAAAAAGCAGGAATTAAACATATTCGGGACTGCTGGGGTTGTACTTCTTGTATAAAAGAATGTCCAAAAAAGGCAATTAGTTTTTTTCTTGGTGCTGATATCGGGGGAAAGGGAAGTACTATGATTGTGGATAATCAAAAGGATTATTCTGTTTGGACAATAAAAAAATACGACGGAAAAGAAATAACAATAACTATCAATAAAAAAGATTCAAATAAATATTAAAGATTTACGTGCAAAACCTATTGACATAGTAGGTAAATAACCTGTATATTACCCACATAGCAAGTAGGTAAAACTTCTAAGGGGGAACGCTATGTCGGATTTATCACATCTTGATGAACTTGAAGCAGAAGCAATTTATATAATTCGAGAGGTTGCGGCAGAATGTGAAAAGCCTGTAATGCTTTATTCTATTGGTAAGGACAGTTCTGTAATGCTGCACCTTGCCCTAAAAGCCTTTTATCCAGAAAAACCGCCTTTTCCTTTTATGCACATCGATACCACTTGGAAATTTAAAGAAATGATTAAATTCCGCGATTATGTTACCCAAAAATATGGTCTGGACATGATTGTATATTCAAACCAAGAGGGAATTAAAAAGGGAATTAATCCTTTTGACCATGGTTCTGCATATACAGATATTATGAAAACTCAGGCGCTTAAACAGGCACTTACAAAATATGGCTTTACAGCAGCATTTGGTGGGGGCCGCAGAGATGAAGAGAAGTCTCGTGCAAAGGAAAGGGTTTTTAGTTTCAGAAATTCAGCTCAAGCTTGGGATCCAAAAAATCAAAGACCAGAAATGTGGAAACTTTACAACACACAGATTCACAAAGGCGAAAGTATGAGGGTTTTTCCACTTTCTAACTGGACAGAAAAAGATATCTGGCAGTATATAAAAAGAGAAAATATTGAAATTGTAAGTCTTTATTCTTCTGCAATTCGTCCAATTGTTCGCCGTGATGGAAATATCATTATGGTGGATGATGACAGATTAAAGCTTTTACCCGGTGAAAAAATTGAAAATATTTCGGTTCGATTCAGAACTTTGGGTTGTTATCCATTAACTGGCGGCGTTGAATCAACTGCAAAAACTTTGGATGAAATTATTGAAGAAACTTTGAGTTCAGTTACCAGTGAACGAACAAGTCGAGTAATCGATAAGGACGGAGGTGCTGCTTCTATGGAAAAGCGTAAGAGAGAAGGCTATTTCTGATTTGCGGAGAAAAAAAATGAATGGACTTTTAAAATTTATTACTTGTGGTTCGGTTGATGACGGAAAATCGACATTAATTGGACATATTCTTTACGATGCAAAATTGCTTTACACAGATCAGGAAGAAGCTCTTGCTTTGGATTCAAAAGTTGGTAGCCGTGAAGGAAAAATTGACTATTCTCTTTTGCTTGATGGTTTAATGGCTGAACGTGAACAGGGAATTACAATTGATGTTGCTTACCGTTATTTCAACACAGAAAAACGCAGTTTCATCGTAGCTGATACTCCAGGTCATGAAGAGTATACAAGAAATATGGCTGTTGGCGCTTCTTTTGCTGACCTTGCCATTATTCTTGTGGATGCAAAACAAGGGGTTCTTGTACAGACACGACGTCATAGCCGTATTTGTTCTTTAATGGGAATTCGCCACTTTATTTTTGCTGTAAACAAAATGGATTTGGTTGCATATAGTCAGGAAAGATTTGAAGAAGTAAGCGGGCAGATTAAAGAAATTATTGAAGAACTTAATCTTCCTAATGTTCAGATTATTCCAGTTTCTGCGACAGAAGGTGACAATGTAACTAAAAAGTCTTCAAATATGGACTGGTATAAGGGGCCTGCTATTCTCTCTCATTTGGAAGAAGTTGATATTTCTGATCTTGATGAAAAATCGGACGGTAAGAAATTTTATATGCCAATTCAGCGTGTTTGTCGTCCAAATCATGAATTCCGGGGTTTTCAGGGTCAGATTGAAGGTGGAGAAATTCATTTAGGAGATGAAATTACAATTTTACCAAGCGGAGAAAAGGCAAAGGTAAAGAAAATTATCCTTGGTTTTAACGAAGTTGAATCTGCTAAAAAAGGTCAGGCTGTAAATATTTCTTTGGATAGGGAAGTTGATGTAAGCCGGGGATGTGTTTTTGAAATTAATGAAAATCTTAAGCTTACAAACAGCGTGGAAGCAACTTTACTGTGGATGGATGATTCTAAGCTGGAAAACGGGAAGAACTTTTTTGTAAAAATTGGAACAAAACAGATTCCTGCAATTGTTTCGTCTATTAAATATGCAATTGATGTAAACAGCGGAGAACATAAGCCTGCTGTCAGCTTAAGCAAGAATGAAATTGCCCTGGTTGACATTTCTTTTAGTGATGTAATTGTTGCTGATGAATTTAAAAATCACAAGGTTCAGGGTGAGTTGATTCTTATTGATCGCATTACAAATATGACAAGTGCCTGTGGTGTAGTTACAAAGGTCTACAGTGACAGGGAATCAAAATATTCTTCAAATGTAGATGGAAAAAGACGTGCAAGTTTAAAGGGCCAGAATGCTAAAGTTTTTGAATTCTTTCTTGGAAGAAATGGCGTTACGGGTCAGGTTTTGCAAAAAATTGAGCGAAGACTTTATGAAAGCCTTAGACATACTTACCTTTATACACCTGTGGTTGGAGAAGATTACTCAAATGTTTTGTATCATCTTACTCAGGCGGGAATTATAGTTTTACTTGCTTTAGATGAGCATGTTAAGTTTGATGAAAAATTACGTGATCAAGATTTTTACGTAAAAGGACTTCAGGAAAATCTTAGCGACATAAGTATTGATGAAGTTACCGAGCAAATTAAAAGGCTTTCATCAGATATTCCTGCAAGTGGGGATTATTCTATATAAAAATAAAAAAAATATAAGTAAGTTTTAAGGGGCTTGTACTGATGAAAAAAACAATTTATGTGGATTACAAATTGATTAATTCTACAGGGCAGGCTTCTATCGAAAATAAATTAGAAAATTTGTTGGCATCCGGTGTTGATGAAATCCTTGTAAAACCTGTTTTGATGACAGAAGGCTATGAAGCAAAAATTCTAAAAGAAAAACTTTTGCAATATGCAGGAAGATTTTTTTTTATGGAATTTGGAAGTCCTGTTTTGGGAAGTCCAGAATCTATTAGAAGATTTGTAGAGCTTTTAATCAAAGAAATAGGTTTTTCTTCTGAATATGAATATTGTCTTGTGGGTCATGGTAGAAGTGACAATAAGGAATATTTTCAGCTTTCAGAAGCTTTACATTCAAATGGCTTTTTTAATGTGGAAGTTACCTGCCTAACAGGAGAAGGTAATTCAGATTTTTATTTAAAAAAGATAAAGGAAAAATTCTTGAAGACAGCAGAAAATAAAGCAATTCAAGTTTTTCCTCTTTTAATAAATCTTGGCCACCACATTGAAGAGGATATTTTTGGCAGCAAAAAAGCAGAAAAAAAGAGTTTTGTAGAAAAACTGGAAGAAGAAGGCTTTAACGTAATCAAAAATCCTATTCCATTAAGTCATTTCAAAACTTTTAAGGATTGGTATCTGGATGAAAACAAAAACATTTTTTAAGAAAATTATTTTATCTGTATTATTTGTATTGGGATTTTCGGGACTTTATGCAAAAGATAAGTCCCCAAAATCGGTTGTTGCACTTTCTAAATCAGTAGCACAAATGTGGCTTTTAGCCGGTGGAGATCTTGCGGCTACAACTACTGATGCCTTGGAACTTAGTGGAGCTCAAAATGCAATTTCTGTTGGAACTTTAACAACAGCCTCTCTGGAAGCAATTATTTCGGTAAATCCAGATTTTGTAATTTTGACACTGGATATTCCATTGCACAAAAAATTGTATGGAAATCTAAATACTTTAGGCATTAAGACTTATTTGGTTGATGTAAAAAAATTTGGAGATTATGAGAAGGTTTTAAAAGATTTTACAGATTTGACCGGCCATAAGGAATTGTACAAAAAAAATGTTACAGATGTAAAAGAAAAAATAAATCAGATTGTTTCAGAATCAAAACTTAAGGAAAAAGCAACTTACGTATTTTTAAGGGTTTCTGGGGCTAAAAATAAAGTTCTAAAGGATCATTTTGGAAATGAAATATTTTTAGATTTAGGACTTGAATCAATAGTAAAGGATGATTTTTCCCTTGATGAACTTGGAATTGAAGCAATTGTTTCGGAAAATCCAGATTATATATTTGTAGTTCACCAGGGAAGTCAGAAAAAAGCAGAAGAAGCCTTTTATAAAGCTTATCAAAGTAATCCTGCGTGGGAAAACCTTTCTGCAGTAAAGAATGGAAGGGTTTTTATGCTGCCCAAAGAATTGTTTAATTATAAACCAAACGAAAAATGGGCCGAGGCTTACCAGTATCTAGCAGACCATTTGAGTGGAAAGTAGAAAAAATGAAAAACAAAAGACTTATTTATACAATAGGCATACTTTTATTTTTTCTGCTCTGTTTTTTATCTCTTTTTACGGGTACAAAGGCCTTGAGCTTTACAGAGGGAATAAGGAGCTTAAAAAGTCTTTTTAATGGAGAGAAAATCACTTCTGCTGCAAAAGTAATTTTATTAAAGATAAGATTACCAAGACTTATAGGAGCAGCTTTTTGTGGAGCGGCACTTTCGGCTTCGGGATTGATTTTACAGATTTCATTAAATAATAGACTTGCAAGTCCTGGAATAATTGGAATTAACTCTGGTTCTGGATTATTTGTTTTGCTGGTAACATATTTTTTCCCTTATTCAGCAATAGCCAGAATGTTTGGAGCATTTACAGGAGCCTTAATATGTATTTTTATAGTTTATTTTATAAGCGAAAAGGCCGGAGTTTCAAAAACAACACTTGTACTTGCAGGGGTGGCAGTTTCTTCGCTTATGTCTGCAGGAATTGATATTCTTATTACTCTCCATCCAGAGATAGTTGCTGACAAAGTTTCTTTTAATCTTGGGGGATTTCAGAATATAAATATCAAAAGTCTTTTTTTTGCTCCCCCGATCATAATTGCAGCTCTGGTAGTTTTATTGATGATTTCGGAAGAAATTGATTTATTTAGTTTAGGAGATGAAGCCGCTTATGGGCTTGGATTAAACGTTAAAAGATATAGGATACTTTCAATTGTAATTTCAGGAATACTTGCCGCCAGTGCTGTAAGTATATGTGGATTATTAGGATTTGTAGGACTGATTATTCCAAATTTAATAAGGCTTTTTAGTAAAAATAAAATAAGTGAAAATATAATTCTTTCGATTATTTTTGGAGCAGATTTTCTTATTTTTTGTGATTTGATTTCCAGAATACTTTTTTATCCCTATGAACTTCCAGTAGGCTTGTTTCTTTCTTGTTTAGGAAGTCCATTTTTTATATGGATATTGATAACTAAAAGAAAAAAACTTGGGGTTTAAGAGGAGAAAATATTTATGATTTCGATTAAAAATCTTAAAGCAAGTTATGATGATAAGATAGCTCTTGAAATTGATGATTTGGATTTTGAGGAAGGAAAAATTACAGCAATTGTTGGATTAAATGGAAGTGGAAAATCCACATTATTAAAAGCGATAGTTGGGATAAATTCTTACCAGGGACTGATTGAAATAGACGGAAAATCAGCAAAAAAAATGGGTTATAAAAAAAGGGCCAGGTTAGTCAGTTTTTTGCCCCAGTATTCTCCTTTAGCTAATTTGGATATTTATACATTAGTTTGCCATGGACGATTTCCATATATGGGCTATTCAAAAATCCTTGGAGAGGAAGATAAGGAAAATGTAGAAAAAGCTTTACGAATTACAGATTTATGGGACATAAGACAAAAGAGTTTGGTGGAAATAAGCGGTGGAGAAAGACAAAGGGCATATCTTGCTATGGTTATTGCCCAGAATACTAAGTTTATTTTACTTGATGAACCTGCGACCTATATGGATATAAAGCATCAACTAGAGGTTGTGGATGTATTAAGACTTTTGGCAAGAGAAGGGCGGGGGCTTGTAATTACCAGTCACGATTTACCCCAGAGTTTTTCCCTTTGCGATAAAGTATGCCTTTTAAAAGAAGGACATCTTATTGAAGAAGGTAAAGTAGAGCAGATTGCTGATAATCACAATTTATTAAAAGAAGTAATGGGAGTTGGCCTTAAAAAGAATTTAGATAAAGATTTAGTATACGGTTTTAGCCTTTGTAAATAAAAAAAACATCTTCCAAAAGTGAATATTATTTACCAACTTTAGAAGATGAATTTTTATTTAGGAGCATTGATATTTACAAGTAGTATTCAATCAAATCATCATTGCTTCCAAAAAGAGCCTTCATGATTCTTTTTCGAATTTCAAGAAATTCGGAGCTTGACCGATCCCTTTGACCTTTTAGATTTACCTCGATTATATCTTTAATAGTACCAGGCCGTTCTGACATTATAAAAATTCTTGTACTTAAGAAGATTGCTTCATCAATATCGTGGGTAACAAGAATCATAGTATTTTTTTCTTCTTTCCAGATTTTTAAAAGTTCCTGCTGCATATTCATTCTTGTAAAAGCATCCAGGGCTCCAAATGGTTCATCTAAAAGAAGAATCTGGGGATTGTTTATGAGGCCTCGTGCTATACTTGCTCTTTGCTGCATACCTCCAGAAAGTTGTTTTGGGAGAGCCTTGTTAAAACCTGTTAAACCTACAAGATTAATCATCTTATTTACAAGTGTTTTTTTCTGGGATTTTTTCAATGATTTGTCAGAAATGCCAAACTCAATATTTTTTTCAATTGTGAGCCAGGGGTAAAGTCTGCTCTCCTGAAAAATCATTCCAATTTCCAGAGTCGGCTTCGTAACTTTATTTCCTTTGAGTTTGATTTCTCCAGAGGAAGGAGTTTCCAGACCAGAGATCATTCTGATTAAAGTTGATTTACCACAACCGGATGGTCCAACGATAGAAATGAATTCTCCGTTTTTTATTTCTGCTTTTGTTGATTCCAATGCCTGAAGATATTCGTCGTTTATCTGAAATATCTTTTCAACATTTTTTATTTCAAGAATATTTTCATTAGCCATAAGTCTTCCTTATTGTTGTTTTGATTGAATTGCCAGGAATATATAGTCAATCAGGGCACCACAAATACTTATTACAAATACTCCGACAAACATTACATCAGGTTGTGCCATTTCACGGGCAAAAGACATTCTGAATCCAATTCCTCTTGAAGCGGCAAACATTTCGGCAACGACTACACAGGCTAAAGCGGAACTGGAACCTAATCTTAAACCTGTAATAATAAATGGTTTTGCAGCCGGAAGGATAACCTTTGTAATAATGATGAGTTTAGATTTATCCAGAAGCTCAGCTACTTCAATCAACTTTTTATCAACGTTTTTGATTCCGGCTGTTGTATTCACCATAACGGACCAGAAGGTTCCTAATGCAATTAAAGCAACTTTTGATTTTTCTCCGATACCAAGCCAGAGAATAAAGAAAGGAACAAGGGCCATTACAGGAATTGGTCTGAAGAATCCTATTAAGGTTTTTGTTGCTCTGTCGGCCTTTTCATTTAATCCTAAAAGAATCCCTGTAAGAAGACCTAAAGAAGCTCCTTCAATATATCCTTTAATAATTCTTCCAAAACTTGCCACTATATCTTTCTGGATAATTCCTTTTTTAAGAAGGGAGAAAAAAGCTCCTATAACATTCTTTGGAGTAGGGCATATTTTGCTGTTTAATAAATTAAAATTTGCACATAACTGCCAGAGAAATATTACCAGCAAAGGGGGCACAATAGAGTAAAGTAAAGTTTCTGCAAGTTTTTTTGTATTAATCGAAATCTTTTTTCTCATTTATTTCTCCTTTCGTTTTTAATCAACCAGTCTGTCCAGATGGATATAAAGAGGTTCTTCTGCTTCATATTTTGCTTTCTGGACAAGGAATGAATCATCAATTATTTCTGTAGGTTCAATAAAATATACAGCTCCTAAATCTGTATCCTTGTGACGTTTCTGTATTGCCACGTAATGTTTTTCGTATTCGCTGCCATTTATCAAAGTCTTCACAGGAATTCCTTTTATCTGATAGCTTTTCTTTTCTGGTGAAAGAATGTTTATGGCAACTTCTTTTTTGAACCATAAGCTGTATAAAACATTTTTATTTGTCTGTGAGTTTTCTATTACTTCATCATAAACAATAAAGCCTTCATCATTTATAGAAATTGATCCTTTGAAAACTAAATGAGGTTTTCCATCCTTTCCAATAGTTGCCAAAGCTTTAAGACTTTCACGACTGTTAATTATCTGTTTAATATCATCTTGAATTTTAATCATATTTTTTACATCCTATATTCTCAAGAAATCCATGTTTGCATGATTACCACAACGTCTGTAATCATCAGGAACAATATTCAATCCGTATTTGCGATTTAAATCTGCATAACCTTTTGCAGCCTGAACATAATAGTCTAAGGATGGATTATTATGATGATATAGAATTGAACCTTTACATGCATTCCATAAATTCAAGGTAAGAGTAACATTATGCGAAGTAAACTCTTCTGCACTTTCAAGAACATATTTTAATGCCTGCTCTTCTGTGAAATTGAAATCTGGATTTGCAAGCTCTGTTCCAACAACTACACCTGTATTTACATGGCCTTTTCCAAAAACATCGACAGCATCAAAAATTCTCTGTTTCCAGTTTTCAAACCCCAGTGCTTTTTCTTTCCCAGGACAAAGCCAGCTGAACCATTCGTGTGTTGTAGCCTCAATATCTGAATCAAAGGTTGTGATCCCTGTCTCATTTTTCAATCTCTCCAATTGAGGAATTGTAAATGGACTGGCAACTATCTGCATGGGGAATCTTTTGCCATTAAAGGCTTCGCCAATTGCCCTGAGAATTTTGATATAGCTGTTTAATTCATCTGCAAAAAGCTCATTACCAGAAAGAACAGAACCTGCTGTCATCATAACGTTGGCGAAACGGCCCTTCTGAGCAAAAGCTGCTTTTGCAGTTTCTACAACATCCTGGTAATACGCATCTGTGCCTTCATATTCCTGAGCTTCTTTTGAAGGGAGGAACATGCTGCAGTATTTACAACGATCTTTTGCAGGAAAACCAAACTGACATACGTGAGGTGGGAAAATCTCAAAACGCTGACTTCTTGCAGATGCAATTTGTGTCATTGGGGTTCCGTTAGAAGTTTTCTGATTATAGAAATCAGGTTTTTCCCAAAGGAATATTTCTTCAATTACTTCGCCTTCATCTGTTACATAGAACTTTCCGTCAATCCAGTCTACGGTGTAGGGAGTTCTATGTGTCCTCCATAGATTCTTGCTGATATCAGTTCTTACTACAGAACTTCCATCACGAAGTTGAAAACCGTTTGGCGCAGAAGTTGCTACTTCAAGACCACCTTCATAAGAATCAGAAGAAATCAAATGAAGGTTTTTATCAACATGTTTCAGTGCTTCCTGGGTATAAATTACTCCACGGCGGCAGAGGTCAATTTTTAGTATAAGTAAGGGTGCAATATCAGGATACTTTTTTACAACTTCTTTGTAACTAAGTTCCTTTTTTCTCCATTCGTTTTCTTCTGACATTTGATTCTCCTGTTATTTTTAGTAATTTTCTTTCTTAAATAATTCATAGGCTTTATTTACATATTTTGCTTCTACATAAGGACTGAAATCTTTAATTTCATTCTTGATGTAATCACGCTGGTAAAGGAAGTCGTAAGTTTCTGTAATATGAGGTACAACATCATTCTGAATACCTGTTGCCCATACATTTCCTGTATTGTTGATTCTGATCTTTTCTACATCAACTCCAAGGAAATCGGCAATTGTTTTATAGGCGTCATCAGAATTTGTCTGGATATATTTTTCAGCACGATAAAGAACTTTTAAGAAACTGATTATCAGATCAGGATTTTCTTCTGCAAATTTTCTTGTTGTATAAGTGAAGGTGTTTGCTTCATGTCCATTTCCATCTATGATTTTGTGTCCACCAGCTTTCTCTGCCTGAATACCATCCCATGCTGTTGAATAATAAACTGCATCGAGAGAACCGTTCTGTAAAGAATTGAATGCTTCTGTTCCGCTTCCATTTACAATTTCAAGTTGTGAATCTGTGATATCAAAATCATTAAGGATTGCAAGAAGGTTTTTGTGATTCATTGTACCTATGCCAACTGCAATTTTCTTTCCTTTCAAATCATAAACAGTGTTAATTCCATCGCGTGCCTGGATGCCGACATTTGTGCTCTGACGGGTTGCTGCAGAAATAATAATTGCGTCAACTCCACGGGCTACCTGTGTTACAAAAGGCTGGTCACCAACTGCATAAACAACATCCAGATCTCCAGAAACTATTGCTTCGTTAGCTGCTGGTCCATTAGAGAAAGAAAGAATTTCTACATTGAGGCCTTCTTCTTTGAACCAGCCTTTTTCAGATGCTAATTCAACAAGAGGGTCGTAAGTAGCCCCAGGAAAATAAGAAACTCTAAGAGTCTTTCTACTGTCTTTCTTCTGGCAGCTTGTAAAAACTGCCGCAATAAGTAATATCGATACCAATGTTCCAAAAATTTTTTTCATAAGAATACTCCTTTATATATCAATAAAAATATAAATACTTTTTTAACTGTCCTCTCTCCAACCCAAAAAAACTTTTCTTGGAGGAATATTTATTTCAAGGCAGCCTTAATCTCATCTACCTTGTTCAATTTTTCCCAGGTGAAGTCAGGGTCGTTTCTTCCAAAATGGCCGTATGCTGCTGTTTTCTTGTAGATCGGACGACGTAAATCAAGTTCGCTGATAATAGCAGCAGGTCGTAAATCAAATACCTTATTAATAACTTCAACAATTTTTTCATCGCTTACACTCCCTGTTCCGAATGTTTCAACTGATATAGAAACTGGTCTTGCAACTCCAATTGCATAAGCCAATTCAACCTCTGCCTTTTTAGCAAGTCCTGCAGCTACTAAGTTTTTTGCCACCCAACGAGCAGCGTATGCAGCTGAACGGTCAACTTTTGTTGGGTCTTTTCCAGAGAATGCTCCTCCACCATGACGGCCTGTTCCACCGTATGTATCTACAATGATTTTACGGCCAGTCAAACCAGAATCTCCCTGTGGTCCTCCAATTACAAAGCGTCCTGTTGGGTTGATAAAGTAAATTGTCTTATCATCCAAAAGTTCTGCAGGAATAACTGGTTTAATGACCTTTTCAATTACATCTTTACGAATCTGTTCCAGTGTAACTTCTGGTGCGTGTTGTGTAGAAACTACAATTGTATGAATGCGTTTTACTTTTCCTTCATCGTCAAATTCTACTGTTACCTGAGATTTTCCATCTGGGCGGAGGTAATCAAGAGTTCCATCTTTGCGAACTTTTGCTAATTGTTTTGTAAGCCGGTGTGCAAAGGAAATTGCTGGTGGAAGATATTCTGGGGTTTCATCTGTTGCATATCCAAAAATAATTCCCTGATCCCCAGCTCCTGTACCAAAATCTTCTCCAGATTTTGATTCTTTTGATTCCAAGGCCTTATCAACTCCAAGTGCAATATCAGCTGACTGTTCATCAATTGATGTAAGAACTGCAATTGAATCTGCATCAAAACCATTCTGATTATTTGTATAACCAATGTTGCGGATTGTTTCGCGGGCAATTTTTGCAATATCAACATAAGCGTTTGTTGTAATTTCTCCTACAACTAAAGCCAAACCTGTAGCTACTGTTGTTTCGGCTGCTACTCGTGAATATGGATCTTGAGTAATTAAAGCATCCAAAATACTGTCGCTAATCTGATCTGCTACTTTGTCTGGGTGTCCTTCTGTTACTGATTCAGAGGTGAATAATTTTCCCATTTTTAATACTCCTTTTATTTTGCTGCTAAAAAAAAGGCCTGAACAAGTATGTTTGCAAATTGCTTCATTCTTATTCAGGCCTCTAGTTGTCTAGTCAGTCTCTTATCTAAATCTAATTTTTTCGTTTTTATCCACTTGAACAACTTTTCCGTTTTCTACATGGATTGTAATTGAACCAAATTGAATTGAACTTATAAGATCTTCAATTTTCTTTGTTTCTTCTTTCTGCTTGTTATTTACAACTTCATAATTTTTCTTTTCAGGCATAACTTTTCCTTTTCCAAAAAAAATAAAGCCTGAACGGGAAGTGAACTTCTTCGTCCAGGCCTCTAGATGTCTAGTCAGTCTGCTTTTATATTATGAAGTCCACAACAATCATAAAAAAGAAAACGTCTACAACAAGATAATGATTTCATGCAAACCTCCTTACAAATTTTAGGACTTAGTAGCAACCTACTAAACCAATAGGTAAAAATAATAAACAAAATATAGTATGTCTAAAAAAAAAGGTCAATGGAATTTTTAAAAAAAAATGTAAAACCTATAGAAAAACTAGGAAAATAATTAAAATACATATTACCTATTGACTAAGTAGGGAATAAAAATTATATTCTGCCTATTAAAATAATAGGTAAGAGGAGGCAAGTATGGCAAAGTTAAATCTAATAAATCTTTTTGAAGATGAAGAAAATCTTGATGAAAAGAATCTTCCAAATTATACAAATCTTGATTTTGTGAGTAATGGCAGTCATATTTACGGAGAAATTTTATGGCCGGCATTTTGTAATCAGAAAAAACATCCTTGTGTAATTATGCTTCATGGTTTTCCAGGTTCCGCCAGAAATGATGATATTTCTCATGCACTTTGCAGAGCGGGCTGTGTTGTAATTGTTCCTCATCACAGGGGTGCATGGGGTAGTCAGGGAAAGTATCTTGTTACTAATTGTGTAGAAGATGCTTTTAATCTTGCTTTATATGTAAAATCTCCAGACTTTTCAAAAAAGTATAACGTTGATAAAGATAATGTCTTTCTTCTTGGTCATAGTATTGGAGGTAATTCCGCATTGAATGCAGGCAAAAAACTTGACTGGTTAAAGGGAATAATCATGTTAGCCCCCTTTGATCCAACTTGTTTTTTAAGTAGAGGTAAAGAAGGTTATATAGATGCCCTGCTTCATGAAGGAAATATTTTGAATTCAGATGGTCTTGATTCAATTTATAACGACATCCTTGAAAATAAAGAAGATTTAAAATTTTCAAATGCGGCAAAATTTGTTTGTTCTAAAAATATTTTGATTTTTACAGCAAAATATGACTCTGTTTCTGAAAATGAAAAAATGGTTAGCCCTTTATGGAATTACTTGCAGAAAAATAAGACAGATTCAATCCAAAGGTTTGTAGAATATCCTACTGAGCATGGATTATTAGGAAGAAGAGTTTCTATGATTAAAGAAATTGGAAAATTTATTAATGAATGCTAAAAGAATCAAAAGGAGGCCAAAAATGAAGAAATTAGCAATTTTATTAATTATATCTACTTTTGCAGGAATAGGTTTTGCAAAAGAGAAGGTTACTGGCAAGGTTGGAATTGGAGGAAGTGCTGTAGAACAAACTGAATCCTCTCCAGAATTCGGAGGCTTATATTTGTTAACAGATGTAAGTGGTGGTAATGATTATGTTACTGCCGGTGGAAAAATTTACTACAGATTAAGCATATCCGATGATTCAAATGATTTGGATAAAGATGAAAGTTTTTCTCAAAAACTTGATTTAAAACGTGCTTATATTCGTATAAGACCTTTAGCCAGTGATATTTTGGAATTCGGTATTGGAAAAGTATATTCATACTATTTACCAGGAAATTATTTTTCTTTGAGTGAATTTTATACAGGAAGCAGTCGCTGGGGAAAAACCGGGCTGGGTGTAAAATATGAAGACTATGGTTTTACATTTGGTTTAGCTTTGCCAGTTACAGAATCTTACATTGAGTTCAATAATTCCTGGGGATTAAGTGGAGCTCTTGCTTATAATTTTAAAAATTTGAATGAGCAGGTACCATTAATCATTAGCACAAGTTTTATCTATGATCATCAAAAAACTGAAGCTAAAGGAGAAGAAACAGAAATTAGCGATGATTTTAGTCTAACTGCCAGCTTAAATTTTGCTAAAAAGTTTGTAGAAAGCGATTTTGCTTTCAATACAACTTTATCATACTCTTACAATGCTGAACCATTTGTTGCATCTTCTACTTTTAAGAACATTACTAATTACAATGCAAAAGGATTAAAAAAAGCTCATTTAATTTCTTATAATCAAAGTTTAGATTTTTCAAAAGTAAAAATAACTTTGGAAGCAGAAGGTGGAAAAAGTATTGAAAATAACTGGTTCCCGCTTTATACAGCTTTGCAGACTCTTGTTCAAATTACCGATTTATTTTCTATAAGACCTCGTTTCTATTATTACGCTGCATTCAATAGTCAGAATAGCGAAGAAAATAGACAGACTTTTGAAATTTATCCGAGAATTTGGTTCGAGGGTAAAAAATGGCTTGCATATACAGGTGTAGATTTTGCTTACAAACAGACTGATGTAGATGTATGGAAGTGGGAATGGAATATTCCATTCTTTGTAGAATATAAGTTTTAATTTTTTTTGTAAGTATAACCTATTGACTAAATAGGTTATACTACGTATATTAAACCTACTATAAAGATAGGTATTAGGCGATAAATATGGGTTTTAATACAGACGGTTTACATAAAGGTGTTTCAAAAGAAAAGGGCTTCGGTGCCACAATTACACCAATTTATCAGGTAAGTGCATTCTCTTTTGAAGATATGGAATCATTAGAAAAAGTTTTCGGAGGAAGAACGTCAGGATTTGCATATACCAGAATCGGTAATCCTACTGTTGCTGCTTTTGAACAGCGTATTAATGCACTCGAGCACGGAAACGGTGCAGTCTCAACTTCTTCTGGAATGGCAGCAATTTCAAATGGACTCTTAAATTTTTTGAGTGCTGGAGACGAAATTATTGCCTCTGCAGGTCTTTACGGTGGGACAATTCAACTTTTTACAGCTTTGAAGCAGTTAAATATTAAAATTCATTACACAAATGATGTAAGCATTGATGCTCTTGAAAAAATTTTTAATCCAAATGTTAAAGCTATTTTTGCAGAGACTATTTCAAACCCAAGTCTGGAAATAATCGATATTAAGGAACTGGCTGATTATGCTCATTCAAAGAAAATCCCTCTGTTGATTGATAATACTACAGCTACTCCATTCCTTGTTAATCCAATAGATTTAGGGTGCGACATTGTAATTCACTCTTCATCAAAATATATTAACGGCTCTTCCGACAGTATCTCGGGAGTAATTATAGATTCAGGAAAATTTAAGTGGGATTTTGAAAAGTATCCTGCATTGTCCGGTTATAAAATGTTTGGAAACTTTGCTTATCTTGTTCGGCTAAGAAAAGACAGTTGGGCAAGTTTTGGATCTTGTCTTTCTCCTTTTAATGCCTATCTAAATATTATAGGTCTTGAAACCTTGGGGCTGCGCATGGAAAGAATCTGCAATAATGCAAAATTACTTGCCCAAGCTTTGAATCAAATTCAAGGAATTACTGTTAATTATCCTTTGCTAGAAGGAAACAGATATTCAGAAATTGCAAAGAAGGAATTGAAAGGTTTTGGTGGAGGAATTCTGACTTTAAGAGCAGGTTCAAGGGAAAAAGCATTTAAAATCATCAATTCATTAAAGACAGTCACCATTGCATCTAACATAGGAGATGTCCGTACCCTGGTAATTTATCCAGCTACAACCTTGTACCTGCACAATACCGTTGAAGAAATGAATTCTGCCGGAGTTTTTGATGATACTATTCGAATTTCGGTTGGAATTGAAGATATAGAAGATTTGATTGCAGATTTTAAATCAGCAATTGAAAGTGCATAACAAGAATGCTTTTATAAGGAGTTTTAAATGGCAACTATTGATTACGCTTCACTTAAAAAAGGTGGATTTATGCGTCAGAAGCAAAAGGGGAAATTTTCTCTTAGACTTGGAGTTGTAGGTGGAAATCTTACTGCAAAAGGCCTGGCTACCGTGGCAAAGGTAGCAGAAAAATATGGAAAAGGCTATGTTCACATGACAAGTCGCCAGGGAGTTGAAATTCCTTTTATTGATTTTGAAGATATCGAAGAAGTAAAGGCAGAACTTGCAAAGGGTGGAGTTCGTCCTGGAGTTTGTGGACCACGTGTTCGTACTGTTACTGCCTGTCAGGGAAGTGAAATTTGTCCTAGTGGTTGTATTGATTCTTACGGAATTGCAGTTGAACTTGATAAAAGATATTTTGGCCGCGAACTTCCACATAAGTTTAAATTTGGTGTTACAGGATGTCAGAATAACTGTCTTAAAGCAGAGGAAAATGACGTTGGTGTAAAAGGTGGAATGATTTTAAACCTTGTCCAAGATGAATGTGTTAAATGTGGAGTTTGTGAAAAAGCTTGTCGCGAACAAGCAATTACATTCAGTGAAGAAGAAGGCGTGAAACTTATTGCAGACAAATGTAACAACTGTGGACGTTGTGTAAAAGCTTGTCCTACCGGAGCCTGGAAAGGGGAAAGTGGATATATTGTAAGTTTTGGTGGACTTTTTGGAAATCAGATTTACAAGGGCGAACAGATTGTGCCAATCATCAAGGATAAAGAAACCTTGTTCAGAGTAACTGATGCCGCAATCAACTGGTTCGAAAAAAATGCTAAGGCAAGTGAAAGATTTAGATTTACCTTGCAAAGAGTAGGTGAAGAAGGCTTCCGTCAGGAAATTCAGAAGGCCTATAAGGGGGAATAAAAATGGCAGATATAAAATACGATAAATTTGTAGATATTACAGATAAGGTTTGTCCTTTAACCTTTGTAAAAGCAAAAGTAACTCTAGATGAACTTGATGTAGGACAGATTCTTGCAGTCAGAATGAATGATGGAGAACCAGTTCAGAATGTTCCCCGCAGCATGAAAGATGACGGTCAGCAGGTTTTAAAATTACAGAAAAATGATGACGAAACCTACACAATGTATGTAAAAAAACTAGAGGAATAGAGAGGCTCTTTATGGCAGAACGATTGACTAAAGAAAACTTTGATAGTGCTGTAAAAAGCCCAGAAAAAGTCCTGGTAGATTTTTATTCAGATTCTTGTGTTCCATGTAAAAAACTTAATCCGGTTTTAGGTGATTTAGAAGATGAACATGAAAAGGAAATAAAGGTTTATAAGGTGAATACAAATTTTGATGCAGAATTGGCAGAAAAATACAATGTTTTATCAACACCAACTTTGATTTTTTTCAAAAATGGACAGGAAGCAGACAGAAAATCAGGTTTTCAAACAATAGATAAATTAGAAGATTGGCTTGAATTATAGGCCATCAAAAAAAATAGATTTTATACAGGAGACAAAAATGACAATTACAGTAGCAGGTAATAAAAAAGAAGTAAAAGATGGTTTGACACTTCCAGAACTTATTTCTCAGGAAAATGTTGAAACACCAGAATATGTAACAGTTTCTATTAACGAAGAATTTATTCAGAAAGATCAGGAAGCATCCACAGTTCTCAAAGAAGGGGACAGTGTAGAATTTTTATACTTTATGGGTGGCGGAGCTTACTAAACCTTTTACAAGGCATCTTAATTTTTGGAGGAAAAATCATGGCTCTTACAGATGAACAAATTGAACGATATTCCCGACACATTATTCTTAAGGAAGTTGGTGTTAAGGGACAGAAAAAATTACTTGCCGCAAAAGTTCTGATTATTGGTGCTGGTGGACTTGGAGCTCCAGTTGCAATGTATCTTGCAGCAGCAGGCGTTGGTACTATCGGAATTGTTGATGCTGATGACGTTGACCTTTCAAATCTTCAGCGACAGATTATTCACGGAACAGCAGATATTGGAAAAGCAAAAGTTAAATCTGCAAAAGAATCAATGAATGCAATGAATCCTGATGTTAATGTAAAAACTTACAGAATGTTTGTTGATTCAAGCAATATCCGCCAACTTATTCGTGAGTATGATTTTGTAATTGATGGAACTGATAACTTCCCTGCTAAATTCCTTATCAACGATGCTTGTGTAATGGAAAAGAAGCCATTTTGTCATGCAGGAATTATTCGTTTTAAGGGTCAGCTTATGACTTACATTCCTGGAAAAGGACCATGTTATCGCTGTGTATTCAAAGATCCACCTCCAAAGGATGCTGTTCCAACTTGTAAACAGGCCGGTGTAATTGGAGCAATGGGTGGTGTAATTGGTTCGCTGCAGGCAATGGAAGCCGTAAAATACATTATTGGCGTTGGAGAACCTCTTGTAGGAAAACTTTTGACCTACGATGCTCTTAAAAATGAATTCCATACTATCAAACTTCCACCTGCAAATGGTAAATGCCCTGTTTGTGGTCAAAATCCAAGTATTACAGAGTTAATTGACTATGAACAGCAGGAATGTGAAGAAGCTCAACACGGGAAGGACTTATAATGGTAAGACTCAAAAAATCTGATTATGAAAAAATAATTTCTTACGCAAAGAGCCTGTTACCAGAAGAAGCCTGTGGATTAATTGCTGGAAAGGAAATTGATGGCAACAAATACATAGAAGAAGTTTATCTTCTGGAAAATACAGATCATTCAAATGAGCATTTTAATATAAGTCCTCAAGATCAATTAAAAGCAATTAAAGATATGAGAGCAAAGGGGCTTATTCCTCTTGGAAATTGGCATTCACATCCGGAAAGTCCAAGCCGTCCAAGTGAAGAAGATAAAAGACTCTTTTTTGATTCCAAGGCCCGTTATCTAATACTTTCACTAATGGAGAAAGATGCTCCTGTTTTAAATGCCTTCATAGTTGAAAATCATACTAAAGTTTCAAAAGACCCATTGGAAATTGTTGATTAACAATACAAGAGTTTCGCAAGAAACTCTAAGTTAAATTGAATGGCGATATTTTAGCCATTCAATTTAAACCTTGATTAAAATACTATAAACAATTATAGATGGGTAGATGACTTATGACACTTCAACAATTAAAGTAGGTAATTGCAGTTGCAGAAAATAAGACAATTAGTGGTGCTGCAGAAAAAGTTTTTATTTCACAGCAAGTTTAACTGCAGCCATTCACCAATTGGAAGAAGAAATGGGAGTAACTATTTTTTTCTAGAACTAATAGGGGAATTGAAATAACTTCCGAAGGTGAAGAATTTCTTGGTTATGCAAGACAGGTTTTAGAACAAACTTCTTATAAAGAAATACATAAAGTAAAAAAAAGTAAAGACTTGCTGGAGTAGATTTTTACACCTTCCTCCAGCATCAAATTAAGCCCTATACTTTCTAATCATCTCCAAAAATACCTGGTGGATTCTATTATCTTCTCCCATTTCCGGATGAAAAGACAGGGCAAGTTGATTTTTATACTGAACTGCAACTATTTTTTCATCCATTTTTGCAAGTATTTTTACCTGTGGATTTTTGATTTCTTCTATATACGGGGCTCTTATAAAGGTCATCTCAAAATCGCCAAGGCCCTGAAAATCACCTTTTTTAACAAAACTTCCAAGCTGGCGGCCATAGGCATTCCTTTTTACTTTTACAGGCAATGTCCCAAGATGAAGTGTCTTATCTTTAGAAATTTGCTCTGCTAATAGAATTAGACCTGCACAGGTTGCAAGAATAGGAAGACCCTTTTCAATCAGATTTTTGATATCATCAAACATATCCAGTTCTTTAAGGAGCTTTCCCTGAACTGTACTTTCGCCACCGGGAAATACCAGACCGTCCAGCTGATTTTCCCTTAGGTCTGATTTTTTCCTAAGCTCTATGCACTGGGCCCCAAGATTTTGCAGCATTTTTTCGTGTTCAATAAAGGCCCCCTGCAGGGCAAGAATTCCAATTTTCATTACTGACCTCTGCTTTCCATAATCAATTTAATTTCATTTTCGTTAATTCCAACCATTGCTTCTCCTAAATCTTCAGAAAGTTCTGCAATTAATTTTGCGTCGGTGAAGTTTGTAACGGCTTTTACAATCGACTGAGCCCTCTTTTCTGGATTCCCAGATTTAAAAATTCCTGAGCCAACAAAAACTCCCTCTGCTCCAAGCTGCATCATAAGGGCGGCATCTGCTGGGCTTGCAACTCCACCTGCTGCAAAATTTACAACTGGAAGTTTTTTATTTTGATGAACATACAAAACCAAATCATAAGGAACCTGAAGGGCCTTTGCGGCTTCAAAAAGTTCATCTTCCCTCATAGAAGAAATTCTTGCAATTTCCGAATTCATTTTCCTCATGTGGCGAACGGCCTGTACAATATCTCCTGTTCCCGGTTCTCCCTTGGTCCTAATCATAGAAGCACCTTCGTTAATTCTTCTAAGAGCTTCTCCTAAGTCTCTGGCTCCGCAAACAAAGGGAACTTTAAAATCTTTTTTATTTATGTGGTAAAGATCATCTGCAGGGGAGAGAACTTCAGATTCATCTATGTAATCAATTTCTATTGCTTCAAGTACCTGGGCTTCTACAAAGTGGCCAATCCGGCATTTTGCCATTACAGGAATTGAAACTGCATTCTGGATTTCTTTAATCATTTTTGGATCACTCATTCTGGAAACTCCACCGGCAGCCCTAATATCAGCTGGGATTCTTTCCAGGGCCATTACCGCGCAGGCTCCGGCTTTTTCTGCAATCTTTGCCTGTTCAGGTGTAGTTACATCCATAATTACTCCACCTTTTAACATTTGAGCCAGGCCCTTATTTAATTCATACTGTGTATCTTTCATATTTCTTTTCTCCATATGTTTTAATTTTTTGAAATATGATATAAATATTCTGGTCATATAAAAATATCCAATTTAATCTTTTTTTTTATGCCAGAAGGAAATGCCAGAATGTTAACCTATAATCTTTCCCAAAGTCAGGGGCCTCTTTACAAGTCACTTTACAGCCATATTCTTGCAGATATTCAAGGCGGCAGGTTAAAAGCGGGGGAAAAATTACCTTCAAAAAGAAGTCTTGCCAGAAATCTTGGAATTAGTACCATTTCAATTGAAAATGCTTATGACCAGTTGATAAGCGAAGGCTACATTTATACTCTTCCTAAGAAAGGATATTTTGTGGCAGAGCTTGAGATTTTTAATCAAATAAAAAATCCTGAAAATAACTTTAATTTAGAGAAGGTAGAAAGAGAATCTAAAAAATGGGCTTTTGACTTTTCTTCAAACCGTATGGAAAATTCAAGCTTTCCTTTTTCTATCTGGGCCAGGCTTCTTAGAGAAACAATCTCGAATAAAGAAAAAGAATTGATGGAAGTTTCTCCCTGCGGGGGAATTAAAGACTTAAGGGAAGCAATTGCAAGTCATCTGGAATCTTTTAGGGGAATGACTGTAAATCCCGATCAGATAATTGTTGGGGCTGGAACGGAATATCTTTACGGCCTTTTAATAAAGCTTTTAGGAAATGATAAAATTTACTGCATAGAAAATCCCGGTTATAAAAAACTCAGTAAAATCTATGAAAGTAACGGGGCACTTTCTATTCCAGTTGATATGGATGATAAGGGGCTTTCTGTAGAAGAATTGCGAAAAAGCGGAGGTCAAATTGCACACATAAGTCCTACCCACCATTTTCCAACAGGAATATGTATGCTGGCCAGCCGAAGATACGAAATGCTTGCCTGGGCAAATGAATCTGAAGAAAGGTACATAATAGAAGATGATTATGACAGTGAATTTAGAAACAAGGGAAAACCAATTCCTTCACTTTTTAGCATGGATGCTTTTGGAAAAGTTATTTACATGAACACATTTTCTAAATCACTTTCTTCAACAATCCGAATCAGCTATATGATTCTTCCAGAAAAACTTACAAATCTTTTTTATCAGAAGTTGTCTTTTTATTCCTGTACGGTTTCGACCTTTGAGCAGTACACTCTGGCAGCCTTTATAAGTCAGGGATATTTTGAAAAACACATAAATCGAATGAGACTGCATTATGGAAGAAAAAGAAGCAGGGTAATTGAACTTATAAAAAACATATTCACTCAGGAAGAATGTCGGATTATAGAAAATGATTCTGGACTTCACTTTATTCTTGAGTTTAACAGTAAAAAATCTGACCAAAAATTAAAGGATGATTTACAGCAGGAAGGAATACATATTTCATCAATAAATGATTTTGATATGAATGGCATAAAAGAGGATCAGCATAAATTCATCTTAAACTATTCAAATATTGATTTAGAAGGAATAACAGCAGCCCTGACAAAGGTAAAAAAATTGCTTTAGCATAAGGACTCAACTTACTTTTTAATAGAATTAAATTAACAAAAAGTTATAGTATAACTACTTTATACTGGCAAATAAAAAAAATACAATGTTGGAGAAGATTCTTTAAAAAAATGTTTAAAATCCAGTATTAATTTTGGAGTAATTGATATGAATCAAAATGAAAGAGTTCAGGAAAGAGACTGTGAATGTGAATCTTTATACAAACAAGAAGAAAAAAATGAACCCTTCAATCCTATTCGTTTTATCATTCCTAATATTCTTCTTTTATTAATAATTGCTTTAGTAATTTTATATTCCTATGTTGAAAGAAAAAATATTATTGAAAATGCAGAGCAGGTAACAAATCAAATGGTTGAATATATTTCTGCTACAATTTCCAATAAGATGGGCTATGCAGAAAGCAGTATTAAACTTGCGGCAACTACTATTTCACAATCGATGACTTCTGACACTTTAGAAAATCCTGCAGAACTTATTGAACCAATGATAGATAATACTCCCTTCGGTGGTATTGAATATATTAGAGCCGATGGTATGAATATTATGACTGTTGGAAAACCTTTTGATGCTAGTGACAGGGGTTACTATATAGAAGGAATTAAAGGAAATACTGGAATTTGGAATAATTATCATCCAAAAAGTTCTCAGGAAACATTGATAAATTTTTATACACCTATTTTTTATAAGGATAAAATTTCTGGAGTTCTTACAGGTTATATTGCTGCTACAAGTCAGATTGAACCTGTTTTTGATACAAAAATCTATGGCCAAAAAATTTATGGTTTGTTAATTGACGAAAATGATATGGTAATTTGTTCATCAATCAAAGACCAATATATTCAAGATTTGTCTTTAGATTTATTTATGGACCGTTTTAATGCAAATAAAGAACAAAAATCTAAAGTCATCAATATAATCAATTGTGCAAATGAAAAAGCGGTTTCTTACAGGGGCTTAAGCAGGGGAGAAAGAATTTGTGTTTCAAAGATTCCAAAAACTGGCTGGAAAGTGGTAATTATTGTTCCTCAAAGTTCCTATAACGCAATTGTTAGTTTAAATACCAGGAATTCTATAACTGTAATTTTAATAATCAGTTTGATTTTGATTACCTATTCTGCTGCTGTCCTTATTAGAAATATTAATAGACGTAGAGAAATTGTAAATCAGAATGAAAAACTGGAGAAGGAAAATCGATTTTTTAACGAAGAAAATAAAAGGGCTTTTTCAGAAATCACTGCTATAAGAGATATTGTTGCTTCTGCACAAATGGGAATCTGGCGCATGGAAATACTTGAAGGGCAAAAATCCAAAATGTATTGTGACCCTACTATGATTAGTCTTATGGGAATTGTAGATAAAAATCAAAGTCCCGAAAAAAATTATGAAGGCTGGTTTAATAATATCTCTCCACAGGCCATTAATTCTGTACTTGAAAGTTTAAATAAAATGAAAGAGGGGAAATTTGATGAAAATACATATCTGTGGAGACATCCTAGTAAAGGAGAAAGATATGTAAGATGTGGTGGCTCAAGTAAAAAAATCTAGGGGGGATATTTACTTTATGGATATCAATATGATGTTGATGAAGCTGTTCGAGAAGATTTGGCAAAAGTAGAAATGTTGCAAAAAACTTTGAATGAGAAAAATGATTATTATAAGACCTTGGGTACTATGGCTGGAATGTTTAATAGTATGCATGTAATTGATTTGGTCAATGATAATGTTATTGAGTTCAGTGCAAGCAAAGAAGTAAAAGAATTTGTAAATCATCAACATGGGGCTGTAAATATGATGGCTCAGGTAATGTCTGCACTTACTATAGATGATTATAAAGAAAGGGCCCTGGAATTTACAAATCTTACTACACTTGCTGAAAGAATGAAAAATAAAAAATACATTACAAATCAGCTTAAGGGATATAATATTGGTTGGTTTCTTGCAACATTTATTACCATGGAAAGTGATGAAGAAGGAAGGCCAACAAAAGTTGTTTATACAACACAGAGTATTAATGAAGAAAAGAAACAGGAAGAGAAATTAATTTTTAAATCAAGGACAGATGAATTAACCGGACTGTTAAATAGACGTGCTTACGAAGAGGATTTAAATAATAAGGGAATTATTGAAACAGATAATTTTGTATATATGTCTTTAGATGTTAATGGTCTGAAAATTGTAAATGACACCTTTGGACATCTTGCGGGAGATGAATTACTTCAAGGGGCCAGTCAATGTATGAAGAGAAGCCTTGCTCCCTATGGAAAACTATATAGAACTGGTGGAGATGAATTTATAGCAATACTTTTCTGTGATAATGAAAAATTAAAAGAAGTATTAACCGATTTTGAAGAGACAATTGCCGACTGGTCTGGAGAATTAGTAAAAAGTCTGACAATTTCTTATGGTTATGTAAGTAAAGAAGAAAAAAAACAAAAGACTGTAAAAGAACTTGCTTCTATTGCAGATAAAAGAATGTATGAAGCCAAAGCCGCCCATTATAAAAAAACTGGGGTTGATAGAAGGGGCCATCAAGATGCTCATAGGGCTTTGTGTAAGTTGTTTACAAAGATTTTGAAAATCAATATTTCTGAAGATTCTTACCAGATAATTAATGCTGAGGAAGAAGAAATAAATGACAAGAGTCTGCCTGAAAATATTTCGAGCTGGTTAGTAAACTTTGGAAAAAGTGGAAAGGTTCACCCAGAAGATTTAGAAGAATACCTGGCTAAGACTGATATAAATTATATGAAAGAATTTTTTGAAGCGAATAAATCTTCCCTTAAAATTATATACAGGCGAAAATATGGAAAATCCTATAAAAGGGTAATGATGGAAATTATCCCGGCAAATGATTACAGTAAAGAAAATCAGAATTTGTATGTGTATGTAAAGCAGATAGAAGATTAATTACTTGAATGATGAAAGTAATGTAAAAAATCAGGGCAGGATAGATTTTTATCATAAATGAAGTTATGATTTGTTAGAAGGAAAATATGTTAGAAAATACATCCATTAAGCCTTTCAACGAGAAGGATCTTCCGCTCGTAATTGATGTGGTCGAACCTCTCTGGAGCCCTCCTGTTGGTGATGCAGCTTTTAAGCGATTTAATGTCGAATTTATAGTAAGAAATAATATTTCAGAAAACGATTATCATTTTGAGCTGATTGATTCTAACTCCGAAAACTTCCTTGCCGCCGCCTTTTTTACCCGTAAGGGAGACTCCTGCATGGTTGAAGAGTGGTACGAAAAGGAATGTCAGCGTTTTCCCGAAGAACTGAAAACTGCGGCAAATATGAGCCGTATATATCTGCGAGGAATGGATGAACGCACCCTTTCTTTCATGCAGGAAGATGATATTAAGCTTTCTCTTTTTGTAAGCCGCAAGCCTGGTGCCGGAAGCCTGCTTTTGACTCAGCTCTGCCAGAAATTGAAGGATGAAGGCTGGAAAAATCTTTTCCTCTGGACCGATTGCGACTGTAACTGGGAGTGGTACGGAAAACACGGCTTTACCCTTGTAGAGGAAGGAAGCTACGAGCCTTTCAGCAGCGAACATGAGGACTATAAGACTTATATTTTTAAGAAAAAATTGTAGGGGGGCGTTACGGGGTCTCCCCGTTAGAAGGGGTGGTGAGCAACGAAGTGCGAACCAGGGGAAGGCTTTCCCCTCAAGGGGTTTCCTATTATAAGACCTGGATTGTCTTCTGAAACGTAAAATCCCGAGTCTACATAAAATAGTGGCAAGGTTCTAGAGGCAAGCTCTAAAAAATAGGAGTTTCAAATGAATAATACATATTTGTTCATTTATCTATTTATTTTACTGTTCTGTATTATTCTTCCAGAAAGGCGTCGAAAAAGGCGTCAAAGAATACATCGCAGAAAATTATTGAGAAAACAAAATATAGGAGATAAAAGTATGGCAGCAAAAATGCTTGAAGAATGTATTGGAAAACAGGTTTCAATTTATATGGATGGAGGACTCGCCGGCTGCGTTGCCA
>JAIKYZ010000009.1 GCA_024682655.1 Treponema sp. | reverse complement strand
GCCCAGAAGGATGGGATTTTACTCAGCGGTCTGATTCTAGCAATTTGTGGAAGGAATGCTTATTATATGTATGCCGCCTCCAGTATGGATAAGAGGGAATGTATGCCAAACTACGGACTTCAGTGGGAAGTAATCCGCTTTGCCCGTTCCCGTGGCTGTACAAAATATGATTTTATGGGGATTCCGCCTACCAGCGACAAAGCATCTCCAATGGCTGGGCTCTACATTTTTAAAACCGGCTTTGGTGGAAGCGTTACTCATTTTGAAGGCACCTGGGATTTCCCGCTCAAGGAAGAAGAATACAATTCTTTCCGAATTAACGAAACTCTTTTACTAAAAAAATAAGTTCACCATTAATCTTTCATCAGTTCCCTATTTTAAACTAATTTTCTACTTGAAAAATATTTTCTTATTTATCACAATTGGATATGGAAAATATTACTTTAATTCTTTCTGATTTAGACGGAACCCTCTTCCGCAATGACAAATCAATTTCAAATTATTCAAAAGAAATAATTACACAAGCTCAAGCCAAAGGAATATTATTTGGTATTTCAACAGCCAGAGCAAAAGTAAATGCTATAAATTTCCTTGATGGCATTAACCCCGATATCATGATAACAAATGGGGGTGGCATAGTCACTTATAAAGGAAAAAAAATTTATAATTGTGAATTTTCCATAAATGAAATTCGCACCTTAATACAAGCTTCTTTTGACATTTTCGGTACAGATATAATACTTTCTGTTGATAACGAAAAAGGACTTTATTCAAACTCTACTGAGGAGCTTGGAGATAAATTCTGGACCTACAATGATTTTTCAGATTTTAATGAACCTTGTATGAAAATGTGCATCCAGACCTTAGATAAAGATAAAGTAACAAAAATTGCTTCCCAAGTAGGACTTGAAAATGTTGACTTCCTTCCTTTTTCAGATATTCCCTGGTACAAACTCAGTAAAAAAGATGCAACAAAAGAAAAAGCCATCGAAGCCTTGTGCAAACAATTAAATATCCCTTCTTCAGAAATTGTAGCGTTTGGTGATGACTTCAATGATATTGGAATGCTCAAACTTTGTGGAAAAGGTATCGCTATGGAAAATGCCATCCCTCAGGTAAAGCAAGCAGCTGACGAAATCTGTCCATCTAATGAAAAGGATGGAGTTGCCCTTTGGATTGAAAGACAATTGAAAAAATAATTAGCTAATTTCTTTTATATATTAGATAATATTTTAGAATTAAACTTATACTTTATTTACATAGATAATTTGTTTTGTTAGAATTTTTTAAGACTTCAGAGGAAAAATATGATAAGTAAACACGACTTTCCAGTTCTGGAATTTGATGATGACAAGGACGCAGTTGTAAATCCCTTTAAGTGGGGGCTGGAAAAATTTAAGAGCGACAAGCTGATTATAACTTTTTTCCCGGATGTCATGGAGACCTTAAAAAAAGCTGGCTTAATTGAGCTGGATACCCATTTTGGCGGCGAAAATCCTGTTGATATTTACCACTTTACTGACCAGCCTGAGGTTTTGATTACTCTGGGCTATGTTGGCTGTCCTGCCTGCGCGGGAAATCTTGAGGTTTTTGCGGCCTGTGGTGCAAATAAGGTTATCTTTTGCGGTGGTGGCGGCGTTCTTGATAAAAACATAAAGGTTGGCGAGCTTCTGGTAGTAGAAGGTGCAATTCGTGACGAAGGCTTTTCTTACCGATACATCGAGCCTTCAAGAATTATTTATACTGATAAAGAAATCACCAAAAAAATTACCGGGTATCTGGATCAGCATAAGATTCCTCATCTTACAGGTCTTACCTGGACAACCGACGCAATGTTCCGCGAAACAAAAGCCCTTGTCGAAGCCCGCAAGGCAGAAGGTGCAAAAATCGTAGAAATGGAACAGGCCGGCTGCATCGCAATTGCCCAATACCATTCCTTTGATTACGGAGCAATCATTTACGGCGGTGACGATGTATCTCAAGCAGACTGGGACACAAGATCCTGGGATAAGCGACAGGGAATCCGCTATAACCTTGTAATGCTTTGCCGGGAACTGGTGAAGGTGATATAAAAACAAGGAATTATTATGAAAATTTACAAGGCAGAAGTTTTTTCAGGCCAAAAATATCAACTAGGAGAATCTCCATTTTATGATAATCGCACGAGTCTTCTTTCATGGGTTGATATTACTCAAGGAAAATTTTTTACTCTTTCTAAAAATGGGGAAAAATGTTTTTACGATATAAATCAGCCAATTGGAGCGGCAGTTCCTTCAAAAAATCCTGGATCTTATGTAATTGCAGCAAGTGATGGACTTTATTTACTGGACACAAATTCTAAAAATTCTTCAGCCATATTAATTCAAGATTTACGCCCATATTTTGAACCATTTCAGCGTTCTAATGATGCTAAAGCAGATTCTGCAGGCAGGCTTTGGTTTGGTTCTTCGGTAAAAGATAATCACGAAGCTTGTGGAAATCTTTTTTGTTTAGATAAAATCATAGAAAAGGAAAAATCATCTGATTCTTCTGAATTTAAAATTTCTTGCCGCCAAGCAAATACTAAAATTGCAAATGGAATGGCCTGGAGCCGGGACCACAAAAAATTTTATTTTTCTGATTCTCTTGAACACGCAGTTTTTTCTTATGATTATGATTTTACCAGTGGAGAAATTTCTAATCGACAGATTTTATTTAATGTAGAAAATGGAGTTTCAGACGGAATGTGCATAGACGACCAGGACAATCTTTGGGTTGCAATCTGGGGCGGCCACAGAATAGAAAAAAGAAATACAAAAAATGGAAGCCTTCTTGCAAAAGTTGATGTCGATGCAGAAAATGTTACTTCATGCTGCTTTATGGGTGATGACTTGGATACCCTTTTTATTACAACTTCTGGAAATGATTTAACAGGCCAATATGACGGTTGCCTTTTTAACTGTAAAGTGGATGCTCGGGGACTCCCTTGTGATATCTGTAAAATATAATTATTAAACATTTAGATATTTTATTAATGCCTTTTAGAAAAAAATAATTAGATTTAGAGGATGTGGAGGTTTCAAATGAACGAAACATTACAAATTTTGGAAAGCAGAAGAAGCTGTAGAAAATTTACAGATCAGATGCTAAAGCAGGAAGATTTAGAAGCTATTATTCGTGCCGGTACTTATGCGCCAACAGGAATGAATAAACAAACACCTATTATAATTGCTGTAACAAATAAAAAATTGCGCGATAAAATCAGCGAAGAAAATAGAAAAATTGGCGGTTGGCAGGAAGGTTTTGATCCTTTTTATGGAGCACCAGTTATTCTGATTGTACTTGCAAATAAAGAAGTATGCCCTACATATATTTACGATGGTTCTCTTGTTATGGGAAATTTGATGAATGCAGCAGAATCTTTAGGAGTAGGTTCAATCTGGATTCACCGTGCAAAGGAAGAATTCCAGACTGAATTTGGAAAAAATCTTTTAAAGGAGCTTGGCATTACAGGCGACTTTGAAGGAATTGGCCATGTAGCTTTAGGCTATAAGGCAGAAGGCGGTGTAAAAGCTGCAGCTCCTAGAAAAGAAAATTACGTTTATTGGGTAAAGTAAAAAATAAATTTACAAACCACTAAACAGTAAATAAGTCTATCTGGCTTCCAATTTGATTTACAGCAGATTCTACACTATTAGCAATTTCTGCAAGAGAATCTCCTGAATCTCGAATACTGCCAGCACTAGATGAAATTTTATCCATACTCTGGTGAATTACACCTGTCGTATCTCGTAAATGGTCAACTTCAGAAAGAATAGCTTTATTACCTTCTGCCATTTCATGAGATGCGGCTCTTACTTCACTAGTATTGTCATTCATAAGTTTTAAAGCCTGACCAATCTGTTTTGAACCTTCCTGTTGTTCGGCCATTGCATTCTTAATCTGTAATACAAGTTGTTCAGTCTGTGTAATGGAATTACTTACTGCGGCAAAAGATTCACTCGAATCATTAGAAGCATTTACAACATCACTAATAGAAGTTTCAATCTTTTTAAGTTCTTCACTAATTGTCTTTGACTGTGTACTTGAAGTTTCAGAAAGTTTTCGAATTTCATCGGCTACAACACTAAATCCAAGACCTGCATCACCAGCATGAGCGGCTTCGATTGCAGCATTCATAGCAAGAAGGTTTGTTTGACTTGCAATTGCACTAATAGTCTTGTTTGCATCCTGAAGTGTTTTAGACTGTTCTTCAATTACTTTAATACGAAGATTTACATCATTCTGTCGCTGAATACCCTCTTCTGTGTTATGTGTAAGAGCAGAAAAAGAAGAGGCCATTAAACCAACAGTTTGATTTACACTACTAATATTTCCAATCATTTCTTCAACAGCCGCACTTGCCTCGTGTACTCCGCTAGACTGAGTTTCAATCATTCTTTCAAGAGATTCAATATTCTTAGAAATTTCTTCAACGGCACCTGCAGTTTCTGATACAGAAGCAGCCTGATTCTGGACCTGAGAATCTATATCATTTAAGTCATCAATAATTGCAGAAATCGATTTTCCATTATCTTCAATTCTACTTTGAAGTCCAAGGTTTACATCTCCAAGAATTTCTTTAGAATCTTTAACTCCACTAATGATGGTTCTAAGTTTATTCATAAAGGCATTAAATCCATCTCCAAGTGCACCAATTTCGTTCTTACTTCTAACTACAATTTGCTGAGTAAGATCTGCATCACCATTGGCAATCTGCTGAATAGAATTTTGCACAATGCGTAAAGGTTTTAAAGCTATTACAAGCATAATAGAACAGGCTGCAGAAACTATAATACCTACCATTACACTGATAATAATGATAACGATTCTTAATGAATTACCTGCAGAATCAATTTGCACTTGAGGAATTGTTAATATTGCTGACCATGGAGTTCCTTTTACCGGACTATAAGAAGCAAAAGTTCTTACTCCATTTGGATCAATGTAATAACCTTCGCCAACATTACCGGCACAAGCCTTTTCGGCAATATCCACAAGACCTTTATAACCGGCTTTATCACTGTAAGAAAGGTCCATGTACTTTTCTATGCCTCGAATATGCGAGATTAAAACTCCATTTGAACCAACCAGAATAGCCTTACCTTCATCTCCCATTGAAAGTTCCGAAATCATTTTTTCAATTTCGTCTAACTTTACAGCACCTGCAAAAACTCCAATTAATTGTCTGTTTCGATTGTAAGCAGGTCGGGCGATATAATAGCAAACAGAGCCATCCATCTGAAAGTCAATATTAGAAACATAAGACTCTTTTTTATCATTCATAATTGAACGGAAGAAAGCTTTTGAAATTACAGTAATAATCTTTCCATCACTTGTATATCCTACTCCGTCTGGAGTACAGAACATTATGTAATTAAACAATGGATTTCTTATATCGTCATGGCTGTAAATCCAATCTATAATATCATCTTTATTTCCTTCCTTTGTCACATCATTGTCAGAATAAATGCGCAAATCATTTACCAGAACATTATTCCAGTTTTGAATTTTACCCGCATCCTCTGAAATTACCTTTTTACTAAAAGATGAATAATCCTTTTTAGATGAGGTTTTTACATTCGATACAATAAATAAATTTTGTATTACAAAGGAAATAATTAAAATTAAAAAAATACTCAATGAGAAATGAACAGCTATATGGGCATATTTTTTCTTTTCTATTGTTTTATTATTTTCTGAATTCTCGTTCATAACCAACCTCTCTTAGTCCTATTTTGTTGTGTTTTTATAGATACGATTTATAGCTACTGCGTGGAATGCTATATTCTTTACATTACTCTTAATTAAATTTGCATTACATTTCTGATAAATAGGCATAATTACAGCATCTTCCATAATCATTCTTTCAGCATCTTTTAAAGCGGCCCATCTTTCAGGTATTCTTGTACAAAGATCTCCATCGGTACAGTTTGCAATTAATGCATTATATTTAGGATTAAAGTAATTTCCCTGATTATTATCATTTCCGGTTACCCACATTGCCAAATAAGTCATAGGATCGGCATAGTCAGGACCCCAGTTATTTAGAGCAAACTGAAATTTTCCTGATGACATTATTTTTCTTCTTTCAGTTTTTGGAACTGCCTTAATTGTTATATTTACACCAGGCATAATTTCTTCTATCTGCCTTTTAATAGATTCTGAGGCAATAATTTGAGTTTCTCCATCAGCTGTAAGCAACTCAATATTAATTTTTTTAAGTCCCAGTTCTTCCTGAGCTTTTTTATAGTAATCAATAGCCTTTTGAGGATTGTAACAACAGTCATCTGGATACACGATTCCTGCCGGGGTAAAATCTTCACCTGTACTTGAATAAGCATATCCTCTAGGAATTGCCGCATAAGCAGCAGCCGAACCATCTTTCATTTCACTTACTACAAGCTCACGGTCAACTGCATGAGTAAAAGCTCTTCTTAAATTCTTATTTGCAAAAATTTTATCATCAAAATTAAAGGTGATGTAATATAGAAAACCAGAATCAACAGGGTGATAATCCGGGGAATTTTTCATTTTATCTACAGCATCTCCAGAAAGTTCAACAAAATCTAACTGACCACTTTGATACTTTCGCAAGGCTTCATCCCCACTGCTGACAATTTCGTAGTGTATACCACCAAGTTTAGTCTTAGCGGCATCATAGTAGGCTGTATTTTTCTTAAAGGTAATTGTTTTTGATTTTGAAGAATATTCTGTAAGAATAAAGGCTCCATTTGCGAGACATGTTTCTGGGCTGGTTGCATATTTATCGCCACACTTTTCTATAAATTTCTGATTTGCAGGATAAAAAGTACAGAAATACAAAAGCTGATCAAAGTAAGATACAGGAACCTGAAGTTCTACTTCAAAAGTATAATTATCTGTTGCACGAACACCCAACTGATTAGGTTCCATTTGACCTGCATTTATTGCAGTTGCGTTCTTTACCTGGGCAATGTCACTAATCATAAAGGCATATTCAGATTTTGTTGCAGGATCTACAGCTCTTTGCCATCCATAAACAAAGTCATGTGCAGTTACAGGTTCACCATTTGACCAATAAACATCATCTCTTAGCTTGAATGTATAATGAAGACCATCTGAAGAAACTATTTCTTCTTTACAAATAGCTTTTTTTACAGAACCATCATCAGCCATTTGCATAAGTCCATCAATCATATTTCCAATTAATTCAAATGATGTAGCAAATACTGCCGTTTGCTGATCTAAAGTATCAAAAGCAGCTTCTAGAGATACATTTAAAATTGGCCCTTTAACACTTTCTTCTGGTAAAGGCCCCTTTACCAACGAATTTGTTTCTTTGTAGTCACAACTAATAACAAAAAAAGATATGGCCAAAAGTATACAACAAAACCTTGATTTTCCCATAATTCCCATAATTATTCCTCTTAAATGAAAATTTAATCTTTATAATTTGACTCTTTTAACAATTTTTATTTAATTACCATTTGTTGCGTATTATAAAAAAGTATTTTATACAACATAATGATATAATGATTATCTGAATAGATTTTTTCAATTAATTTTCTATTATAAATATCATATAACTGCTTTTTTATGATTTTTTATGATTTTTTTATGATTTAACTGTCAGGTTGTCGATTTCTTTTAGTTCTTCTTTGCTAAAACTTGTATTTTCCGGTTCTGGAATTTGATGATACCGAGGGTGCAAAAATCGTAGAAATGGAACAGGCCGGCTGCATTGCAATTGCCCAATACCGCTCCTTTGATTACGGCGCAATCATTTTCGGCGGTGACGATGTTTCAAAAGCTGAATGGGACACAAGGTCCTGGGATAAAAGGCAGGGAATCCGCTATAATCTTGTAATGCTTTGCCGGGAACTGGTGAAGGTGATATAGAGGCTGGAGAGGGTGATAAAAAGTCTGCAATTATAAAGTTTTTACTGTATAATAAATATAAGAGGTATCCAATGCCAGTATTGTCAATGTTTTATGGATTAATAATTCGTATGCAAAGTGAACATGGAGGAAAACATCACATACCTCATATTCATGTTATTTACGGGGAAAGTGAATCTGTTTTTTCATTAGAAGGTGAATTAATGGAAGGCGAAATTCCTCAGAATAAGAAAAAATTAGTGGAAGCGTGGATTGAAATTCATAAAGAAGATCTACAAGCAAATTGGAAATTACTTGATGAAGGTGAACAATCTTTTAAAATTGAACCTTTAAAATAAAGGGAGGTTTAAATTGAATGGCTAAAATATCGCCATTCAATTTAACTTAGAGTTTCTTGCGAAACTCTTATATTGTTAATCAAATATCCTCGGTTGTTGAAACAACCTGCGGTATTTGATTTTAAGGGAGGTAAAACAATGCTACGACCTACGGTTACAAAAGTTATACCTGAAAATAATTATATATTACTCTTGGAATTTAATAATGGGGAAAAAAAGGAGTTCGATGTAAAACCTTATATAAAAGGTTCTTGGTTTGGAAAATTGAATGATATAACCTATTTTAGGTCTGTAAAAACAAATGGCTTTAATATTGAATGGCCAGATGGTCAGGATATTTGTCCCGATGATTTATATTATAATGGTGTAACAAACTAATCTCAAAAATGCCCCGCGAAATCCAGATTATCAAAAAAGAAGAAGCCTACTCTTACGACGAATTAGCCTTTCTGGAAGAAAAGCTTTTGCCGGGTGTGGCCGACAAAAATCTTCAGACTGCACTTTCGGAAAAATTCAAAAACCTGATGGCAAGTCTGCAAAATCAAAAATCTTCGATGGCAATTTTTTTTATGCCAAAGACCAGCTTTAATATTTTTGCTCTGATTCAGGGCGATAATTCTATCTGCCAGATTAGCAAGGAAGAAATCCAAGCCTTGTACAAAGCTTTTGATTTTATAGCTGAAAAAGACCTTGAGCCAATTCATGCCCACCTGCAGAAAAAAATCAAAGTTCTAAAGGATTATCTCCAAGCCGGCAATGAGGTCAGTCCCCTGCCAATTCAGGCTGATAATTTTTCGAGTATGGAGATTTTATAAAATCAAAAAGCGCTAAAGCCTATACCAGGTCAAAAATATCTTGTGTTTGATGACAAACTTTTCAGGATATTTTTCTTCCAGCATTGCACGATGCTCCTGGTCAAAAAGCTTTAACTGCTCTTTGTTCATGCTGGCCATCACACCACGACTGGCCAGCATTCTTCCGTGCCAGCTTTCGCGAGTAAAGGGAAGCTCTGTTATAAAGGTTTCCATCTGGGGA
>JAIKYZ010000143.1 GCA_024682655.1 Treponema sp. | reverse complement strand
TAAAGAAAATCCTGATTATGTTTTTGATATAAAGACCCTAAGTCAATTTATACCTTCAAATATAAAAGTTAAAAACGTTAACTTTGTTTATTCAAATAATCTTATTAAATCAAATCTTGCTATTAAAGATATTGCCATTGTAAATTCAAGTTCAGATTCTATAAATATTTCTTTGTATTCCCAGCTGCAGGCTTCCTTACTTCAGGCTAAACAAAAATTAAGCTGTTTGTTAAATGTGACTGGAACTCTTTATTCAAATCTGGATAACTCAAACCTTACTTTAAAATTCCTTGATTTTACAAATGGAAATGTAACCCTTAATAAACTTTGTTTAATGGCAAAATATAATCAGGGTACTTTTAGTTTAAACACAATCCAGACTGTAAATCCTGTATATATTTCTGCCTCTTATGATATAGAAAATAAATCCTGCAATGCCCAGGTAACAATGGAAGAGTTAAAGGCCTTTTCACTTATCTCGGTGGATTCTCATCAGAAAGAATTGGATAAACTTAAAAATCTTTCAATAAAAACCGATACCCAGCTTTCTTGCAGTTTAGAAGATATTAAAAATCCAAAAGTTAATTTTAAGTCTAAGGGAAGTTTTTTCATCCCTCAGGAAATCTTTGATGGTACTTTAGCTATAGAATATGATCTTTCTGGTAACGAAAAAGAACTGGATATTAAAAGCTTAGATTTGAATGGTCAAAAATGTTCTGCAGATCTTGAATTATCTTTGATTTATAAAAATCTTCTTCTTTCCGGTTTTGCTCAGATTCCCTATATCATTCTTCCTAATGGTAAAACAATTTCTACAGAATTTTATTTTGACCCTCTGGATAAGGGATTTTTACTTTTTTCTCCACAGATTTTTATTGGAGACAAAGTTCTTACTGCTTTGCAAACTTCAGTTATTCCAGAAGAGGATTCTTGTGATTTTATGCTTGAAGTTTATGATTATTCTCACGTAGATCAGGGAAATCCGGGATTAATAAAATTTGATGGTTCTTATCTTTTGTCTTCAAATTACATTCAGACAAATACCAGTTTGAACAGTATTTATCTGGATAGTCTTTTAGATTTTGTATTAGAGGCGGTTGATAAAAAAATTGCAGACAGTCTTCAGGGCTTAAAGGCCGGCCTTAAGAATTTTATCTTTTCTGCTGATGCATATTTTTCTACAGATTTTCAGTCTCTTTCTTATAGTATTCCTTATGTTGTTATTGCTAATACAAGTAAGGACAATCAGTTCCTTATGCTTACTGCCAACGGAAATGAACAGTCAATTCAGTTAAATCAACTCTCCCTGATTTATGGTAAGTACGCTTTAGAAGCTGCTGCTACTTTAGATATAGACCCAAGTTCTTCTGATATGTTCTACACTGTGGATTTACTTTTGTCTTCCATTCCATATCATTTTAGCGGAAACATAATGAAAGAGGTTATTACTTTCTCTGGTGATTATGGAACCCAGGCCCAGGTTAATCTAAGCCCGGATAAGTTTGACGGTTTTGCAATTGTCGAAAATCTACCTTTTACACTTACAAATCAATCTTACATTTTCTCACTTAATTCAAAATTTGCTTATGATAAGGAAAACGGTCCAAGTGTAAATGTGAACAGAATATCTTTAGAAAACGTTTCTTCAAATTATACAATCAGCCCAAAAGTTATGGCCACCGGAAACGTAAATAAATATGGGGCCCAGATAGATTCCATTACTTACACAGATTATTATTCAACTCTGGAAGGTTCTGCTGATGTTATGCTTAATATAAATGAAGGTATGTTTGATTCTGCCTCCTTGATTTTAAATGTGGAAAGTCCTAGTTCAGATGAAAGTATTTCTATGGATGCTTCGCTTTCAAACCCTGAACATATAAAACTTTCCGGAGATTCAATTTTATCTTCTTTATATTTAAGTTCTCAGGTTCAGCTGAATGATTTTAGTTTAAACAGATTTGCAAAATCCAGCCACGAAAATAATACTCTTACCGCTTCTTTATTTGCTACGGGTACTCTTGATAATCCTTATATTGCCCTTACAATCGAAAAACTTTCTATGCTTTTGGCTGCAACTTTCTGGGAGGTTTCTGGAATTGCAACTCTTGAAGATAACGGAATTAATATTCAGGATTTTAATGTTAGTTGTCCAGGTTTGGAATTTAAAAATATTAATGCAGATTTTTCGCTGGAGTCTTACACCGGAAAGGGTGACGCTGAATTTTCAATGGGGGACAGCCTATACAATATCAACATTCCATTGAGTGTAAAGATTTCAGATACTTATCTTGCAGAAAATTCATTTATGCCTGAGTCTTTTAGTCTTACGGCTTCTGCTCATGATGTTAGTGGTACTTTAGTTAAAAAGCCTTTTGAATTAACTCTTGGGGCCATCTATGCTAACAATGCCTTTAATTTTTATTCAGATGATAAAATTGGAGTTTACGGTACTTTTTCTACAAAGGGAGAACTTGATATTACCTCTGTAAATAAAATGGCCTCTCTGCAGGTTATTGGTAAAATGGATAAATACCAGAGCGAAATAAATATTAAAAATCTTAATGTAAAATTACCAGAACTCTGCAGTTACTTGAATATAGATGATTTTGCCCTTGTAAAAGAAGGTGTATTGGAAGGAAATCTTACTTTAAGTGGTGATATGGATGACCCAGATCTTAAGGGAGCTATGAAAATTACCAGTCCTAGAGTAAATGTTCCAATGGTATTTAAAAATGATATTACTACCGACAGCATTTTAATTACCGCCATAAATAACGAAATTCAGCTGGTTGATAATAATTATATGCTGGGAAATGTTAATAAAATCAATGCAAGTGGAAAAGTTTTCTTTAATAAATGGTTACTTGAGCATGTTGAATTGTCAGCTAAATCTTACCAGAAAGAATATATTCCTTTTGATATGGATTTAGGTTTCCTGAAATTTATTGGTGATGTTATGTGTGACCTTGATCTTTTATTCCAGGCAGATTCAAATTATCTGGATTTGGAAGGTAAGTTCTATGCCGAAAACGTCACAATTTCTTCTGCTCTTACAGATCTTGGACAGGCTTTCCCTGCAAATCAAGAAATGGCTGGAAATCCTCCTGCTGTAAGAACCAAACTTGATATTGGACTGGGAACTCATGTTTCCTTGAATTTTGATCCAATTTTAAGATGTGTATTTGTTCCAAACACAAAAGTTTTACTTAATATAGATTCCGATTCAAACACCTATGAAGTAGATGGTTCTTTAAATTTAAAATCTGGTGATGTTGCTTATTTAAATAGAAACTTCTATATAAAGGAAGGATCTATTAAATTTAATCCTGCAGATATTTCAAATCCTCTGGTTACTTTAAGAGCCGAAACCCGCGAAAGAGATCAGGACGGTGAAAATGTAAAAATCATCTTATCAGCCGATAACCAGTATCTAAAGGATTTAAAACCAAGATTTTATTCAGAACCAGCTAAATCCGAAATGGAAATTCAAAATCTCCTGGGCCAGATTATTACCGCAGATTCTTCCGGGGCAACTTCTTTTATTGCTGCTGCCAGTGATTATGCTTTCCAGTCTATGGTATTCCGTAAAACCGAAAATAAGTTGCGAGATTTATTTAATTTTGATATATTCTCATTAAGGACGAATGTTTTACAAAATTCTTTGGACTTATATTCAAACAATTTTCAAAATCAGAGGGTGGGAATCGGTAACCTTTTTGATAATTCAACTGTTTATATAGGTAAGTACCTTGGAAGTTCTTTATATGTTGATGCTATGCTTCAAGTGTCATTTGAAGATAATATTAATAATATAGCAAAGCCGGGTTCTTTATTATTCCAGCCTGATTTTGGTTTGGAATTGGAGTCTCCATTTGGAAATATTCGTTGGAATCTGGCTCCAGATATAAATGCTTTAATGCATAATCAATTTGTTCCTTCTACATCGGTAAGTGTTTCGTGGAAGTTCTCATTTTAATTATGTAGTTACAGGAGTATATGATGCATAAAAAAGTGATTGCATTTTTGTTTTTAATTATAACACCTTTATTTTCATTATTTGCCCAGAAAAGTGACTGGTATTGGAATAAAACAATTTCAAATATTGAATTTAAAGGTCTTGTTAATGTAAAAAAGTCTGATATCAACGGTGTTGTTAATAGTTTTATTAATCAGCCCTTTACCGAAGATAACTATGCTGATATTGTTGATAGACTTTACTCTGTTGATTATTTCCAGGACCTAGAAATTAATGTTCTTCACGATGAAAAAGATTCAGAAAAAATTATTCTTGAAGTTTCTGTTACAGAATATCCAGTAGTAAAATCAATTACTTTTAAAGGAAATAGAAATATCCGTAATAATGAACTTAAAGAACAGCTTAAAATTAAGGTCAGCGATATTTATATTACCGACAGAGTTTATATTGAAGAAAGAAATCTTAGAAATTACTACCTTTCAAAAGGTTATACAAATTCAAAAGTTTCACACAGCGTAAAAGAACTTGAAGACGGTGTTGAAATTGTTTTTGAAGTAACTGAAGGTGCAAATACTGTAATCAAAGAAATCCACTTTACAGGAATTACAATTATTTCCGAAAGAGTTTTGAAATCTAAACTTGGTTTAAAAGAAGTTGGATTTATGAGAGATGGTGCTTACCAGGCAGAAACTCTTGAACAGGATAAAATGGTTATCCTGAATTATTACAGAGAACACGGTTATATTGACGCAAATATTATAGACGTAAAAATAGATACAACTTTTAATGAAGAAAAATCAAGAAATGAACTTTCAATTTTGTTTGTAATTCAGGAAGGTGCTCAATACCTCTTTAAGGGCCTTGATATTGATGGCTGTGAAGTTTTTGATAAAGAAGAATTACTTGCTTTAAATAAATTAAAAGTTGGCTCAGTTTATAACGATACAAAATTCCAGGAATCTATTCAGGCAATAGCTTCTAAATATTATGAAAACGGATATATGTCTAATGAATTTTCTCCTGTTCCAAGTAAAAATTCAGATACTCATGAAATTTCTTATGTTCTTTATATCCGCGAATCTGTAAGAAGTCATATTGAAAATATTATTGTAAAAGGTAATACCAAAACTAAAGATTATGTAATTCTTAGAGAAATACCAATTCAGTCTGGAGATATTTTCTCTAGAGATAAGATTATTAACGGTTTAAGAAATCTTATGAATCTTCAGTACTTCTCAAATGTAGTTCCAGATACCCAAGTGGGTTCAGAACCTAACCTTGTAGACTTAGTATTTACTGTTGAAGAGCAGTCTACAACAACCTTAAATTTTGGTGCAACTTTCTCTGGCATGACCGACCCGGATACAATTCCAATTTCTTTGTACACAAAACTTGAAAATTCTAACTTACGAGGAGAAGGTAAGTCTATTTCAGGAAGTATTAATGTTTCAAATACTGAACAATCCTTTGATTTGACTTATGGCCAGAACTGGATTGGCAAACAGCCTCTTGCTTTCCAAAGTTCAATGAGTTTTTCTCATGATAATTCCACAACAACATTAAATATGTGGAAACCTGATTTGGATTTGACTCAAAAATATTATTATACAAAATATACAGGCTGGTCTGTTGATTTCTCTAACGGTTTATCAAGAAGATGGACTCCAAACTTTGCTATTCTTACTCTTTCAACAGGTTTGAGTAACACTCTTACTGATTATATTTATGATGAATCTTTATATGTTCCAGTTGATCAGGGAACTTCAGCTTATGCCAACCGTATTGGTTTAATGAACAGTGTATGGACAAGTTTCTCTGTTGATGATCGTGATATAAATTATGATCCATCTAAAGGTTGGTTTGCAAGTGAAAGACTGGCCTGGTATGGACTTATTCCTGTTCTCGAAAAAGAATTCTTCCTCCGTTCTGATACAAAACTCGAAGGATACTTAACTCTTTGTAACATTCCTTTTGGTGATAAATGGAATTTAAAACTTGTACTTGCTGAATATGCCGGCTTCTCTGCCTTGTTCCCAGTAAATTCTACAATTACAAATTCAAACAGATTGTATGTAGATGGAATTCTTAATGGACGTGGTTGGACAGATGCTTATAAGAGTAATAAAGGTCAGGTTATGTTCAGTAATAAACTTGAACTTCGAATGCCTATAGTTCCTAATTACTTGGGATTAACAGGATTCTGGGATGCTGCCTTTGTTAAATCAACAGTTTCTGATTTATCTTCACTTTCTTTGGGTGACTGGTACTTCAGTTTAGGCCCTGGATTAAAGATCCTTATGCCTCAGTTCCCATTACATTTGTTGTTTGCATTTAAATATCAATATGTGGATAATAAATTTACTTGGGATGACTCTGTATTTGAATTTGTATTATCATTTAATGTAATTAATAGGTAAAGAAAATGAAAAAGAATTTAAAAGTTATTATTTCAATTGTATTTGCTTTTATGTTTGTAGTACCTGCTTTTTCTCAGCAGATTACTAAATTTGGTGTTGTTGATACTGCTCAGGTTTATAATGCTTATTTTAGAAACTCAGCTCCTGTAAGAAATTACGAAAAGAAAAAGGAAGAGTTTCAGACAGAAATCAATAAAAGAACCGAAGAATTAAGACAGCTTCAGAATAAAAAACTTGAATACGAAAGTAATGGAAATGATGCTGCAGCCCTTAAGGTAGAAGCTGAAATCACAAAGAAAAAAGATTATATTACAGAATATACAAACGCTAAAAACGTTGAGTTGCAGAGTATGCAAAAATCACTTAAAACTTCAGATGAGTTTTATAAAAAATTGTATAACACCCTGGAAAAAATAGCAGAAAGTGGTGGATACAGTATGATTCTTAGTCTGCAGGATTCTAATTCTATTCTCTGGTACAGTCCTTCTGTTGATATTACCAGTCAGGTAATAAGTGAACTTGGACTTTAAGCAATAATGGCAGAGGAACAGAATCTGACACCAATGATGGTGCAGTACCGGTCTATAAAAGAAAATTACAAAAATGAAGTTGTATTCTTTAGATTGGGTGATTTTTACGAAATGTTTGATAATGATGCGGTAGAAGTATCGCGTCTTTTAAATCTTACCCTTACCCATAGAGCTTCACAGCCAATGTGTGGTATTCCTTATCACGCTGCAAAAATCTATATAGCCCGTTTATTACGTTTTGGGAAAAAAATAGTAATTTGTGAACAGGTGGGCGAGATTCCTCGTGGTGGAAAGGGAATTGCCGAACGTAAAGTTGTAGAAATCATTACTCCTGGTACTGCTGTAGAATCTGAATATCTTGATGGTTATAAAGCAAATTATCTGGCCACCCTTGTAATTTACAAAGCAAAAGCCGCCTTTTCATTTATTGATGTAACAACCGGGGCTTTTAAGGTTACTTCCTGGCCTGCTAATAAAATGGCAGAAAACTTTGCAAAAGAGTTAAACAGGGCTAATCCAAGAGAACTTTTATTACCAATCAGTCTTAGAAAAAATGAAGATTTACAGTCGGTTCTTCAAACTTATACAAATATTTCCCTTTCTTATTATCCAGATTGGGATTTTAATTATGAACTTTCCTACAAAAGACTTACTGAACAGTTTGGAACAAAAAATCTAAAGGCTTTTGGGCTTGAAGATAATTGCCCGGAAATTGTACCAGCAGGCTTTTTACTTGATTATCTTAGAAAAACAACAAATGCAAACATTCCTCATATAAAACAAGTTCAGATTTACTTTGATAGTGAATTTCTTATGATGGACGATTCTTCCAGAAGAAATCTTGAAATTACAGAAAATATTCATGATGGTACAAGCCAATATTCTTTAATGGAATGTGTTAATTTTACAAAAACCGCAATGGGTGGTCGTCTTTTAAGAAACTGGTTGATTTTCCCATTAACTAAAAGAAATCAGATTTTAGACCGACAGGAAAGAATCTCAATCTTTTTTAATAACCGAAATATTCTGGAAAAGGTTAAAGAAGATCTTTCTCATATTCTTGATGTAGAAAGATTAGCCGGACGAATTGCAATGGAAAAGGCTCATGCAAAAGATCTTCAGGCTTTAAAAGCATCTTTGATTTTCTGGAATAAAGTAAAAGAATATTTATCTGCCTATGATTTTTCTTTTATTGAAACAGATTCTGCAAATAAGATAATTTCACTCATAGATAATTCAATTTTAGATGATCCTTCAACATCTTTAACCGAAGGTGGAATTATAAAAGCAGGCTGGTCCAAAGATTTAGACGGCTGGCGTCAGATTCACGATAATTTTAATAAAGTCCTGGCCGATTACGAAAATGAAGAAAAAGAAAAAACAGGTATAAGCAATCTTAGAATAAAATATACAAATGCCTTTGGTTATTTTATTGAAGTAAGTAAGGGAAAATTATCATCAGTTCCAAGCCATTTTATTATGCGCCGGGCTTTAGTAAATGGGGATAGATATACAACCGAAAAACTTCAGGAACTGGAACAGCAGTTAAATGAATCTTCAACAAAAATACTTGAACTTGAAAGAGATCTTTTCCTGGAAATTAGATCTTCTCTCCAGTCTTATATTCCATATTTATTACAGATTTCAAATGAAATTGCCAATACGGATGTTTCTGCTTCTCTGGCTGAAGCCGCAATCCAGAATAACTGGGTAAAACCCGAAATTGATGATTCAACAGTTTTTGAAATTAAAAATGGAAGACATCCTGTTGTAGAAAAACATCTTCCAACCGGAGAGTTCGTTCCAAATGATACTCTTATTAGTGGGGATGGTCAGGAAGATTTAGCCTCTTTTGATTTAATAACTGGTCCAAATATGGCCGGTAAATCAACCTATCTTCGTCAGAACGCTTTAATCGCCTTACTTGCTCAGACAGGTTCTTTTGTTCCAGCTGATAAGGCTAGAATTGGAATAGTTGATAGAATATTCTGCAGAGTAGGTGCTTCTGATAATCTTGCAAAAGGAGAATCTACTTTCCTTGTAGAAATGACCGAAACCGCTAATATTTTACGTTCTGCAACAAGTAAATCTTTAGTCATTATGGATGAAGTTGGACGAGGAACTTCCACTGAAGATGGACTTGCAATTGCCAGAGCAGTTTCTGAATATCTTTTAGATTTTGTAAAATGTAAAACTTTATTTGCAACTCATTATCATGAACTTTCAAGAATGGAAGCGCCCAGACTTAAAATGCTTTGTATGTCTGTAAGTGAGCAGGGTAACTCTGTTGTTTTCCTCCGAAAAGTTGTAGAAGGGGTTACGGCTAATTCTTATGGTATTCATGTTGCTTCTCTTGCAGGTATTCCTCAGAAAGTAATCGACAGGGCTAAAGTTATTTTGGCTCACATTCAATCTACAAATTCAGATAAGCCTGTAATGCCTGAATTAATAGAAAGTCCAAAAAATTTAAATCAAAATCAGGGGCCTGGTCTTTTTAGTGATGAAGAAATAATCATTTCAGAAATACTTTCAACTGATTTAGATAATATGACTCCAATCAATGCTTTACAGACAATTTCCCGCTGGAAAAAAACACTTTCGGGTCAATAATTTTTATTTTTTTTCTAAAATCACTTCATATTTTGTTACTTTCTCTTCAATAAATATTATGTGAAGCATTTTCTTTTTAGACTTAATTATTATCTCATTACTTTTTTCAGACTTTTTATGTCCTACCTACATGGCGGCTATGAATGTTTGATTTGTGGAAAAAAGAATTTTCTTTTCCCTATTTGTAAAAAGTGTAGAAATAATTATTTTTCGGTTGAAAAAGCCCTGGCAAAAACAAGATGTTCTGTCTGTGGTAAAGAACTGATTTCTATAAAAGACAAATGTTTGGAGTGTCGGGAATCACAAACTCTCTTTCATCTGGATAAAATGATACCTTTGTTTTCTTACCGATTGTGGAACAAGAATATTTTATTTTTATGGAAGATTGAAGGGGTAAGAATTTTTTCAAAATTCTTTTGTGATTTGTTTTATCAGGCTTTGATTTTAGAGAAAATTGATTATGTTGTGCCAATTCCACCCAGGCCCGGAAAAATCCGTGAAAATGGTTGGGATCAAATTGATGAAATCTCTTCTTTTCTTGAGGCTTTTTATAAAGTAAAGATTTTAAGACTTTTGGAAAGAAAATCTAAAGTTCAGCAGAAAAAACTTGATAGGGACGAAAGATTATCATCGATTGAGTCATCTTATAAGCTTATTTCTCGGAAAAAAATCAAAAAAATCATGAAAAAGGAGGTGGCATTAAAGGAAAAAAGAATATGCCTTATTGATGATGTTTGTACAACCGGAGCAACTTTGGAAAGTTGTTCGAAAATTCTTAAGGATTTTGGTTTGACTTATGTAGCAGCTATTACTTTATTTACTGTGGATTAATAACATCCTGTTGCAGTTCCAAGTTTGCATTGCAAAATATGTCTTTTCGAGATATTATAACAATATGAATTTGTAAAATTTAAGGAGATGATATGACAGCTGATGCACAATTTCAATTAGTTACATTTCACTTGGGTGAAGAACTCTATGGAGTAAATATTATGGATGTTAAAGAGATTGTTAGAATCCAGAATGTCCGTGTTATTCCAAATGCACCTTATTATGTAGAAGGAATTATCAATCTTCGTGGTGAAATTATCCCAATTATAGATTTACATAAACGTTTTAGAATTCAAAATGTTCATTCTGAAGATATCGAAATGGACGGTGGTTTTATAATTCTAAATATTGATGGAAATAAAATTGGAATTATTATAGACAAAGTTGAAAGAGTTGTGTCTGTGAAGGGCGAAGACGTTAAAGAACCTCCTCAGATGTTAACAGGTATTGGCACTGAATATATTGAAGGTGTAATTCGTGAAGAGTTTGGTTATCTCATCATGTTGAATACTAGAAAATTATTTAATGCTAAAGAATTGCAGAAAATTATTGATATTAACAACTAATTTTTTTGAAAATTTATTATAAAATTTAATTTAAATACT
>JAIKYZ010000121.1 GCA_024682655.1 Treponema sp. | reverse complement strand
AACTAATAGAGTATCTTACTTGGTACAACGAAAAAAGAATTAAGGTTAAATTCAAAGGACTGACCCCTTTACAATTTAGGAATCAGTCCTTAAAATCAGCCTAGTTAAAGTGTCTAATTTCTTGGGTGCACTTCAATGAAGATAACTTCAAACAGGTGGCTTTTTCATTTAACAGATTGTCAAATTATTTACTTACGTAAAAATACAGGAATCTGGTCGATTGGGGCATCAACTTTTACAGTTTTTCCACCTTCAAATATTTCTTTTGTATGAATATTTTCCCATTTTCCATTTGGTAAGTAAACTTCACGACTTGTAGAGCCGGCGTATAAAATTGGTGCTACAAGATAATCTGGTCCGAACATATACTGATCTTTGAGTTCCCAGCATTTTTCGTCCTGTGGGAATTCATAGAACATTGTACGCATTACAGGGCTACCGTTTTCAGAAGCTTCTTTCATTACTTTTTCTGTATATGGAATTAAATCAGTTCTAAGTTTAATCTGTTTTTCCATAATTTTTTGAGCATCTGGACCATAAGACCAGATTTCATTTGGACGTCCAGTGTAGAGATAACCTCCACCATATCCTCTCTGTGGATCTTTGTCTAATGGAGGAGTATCGTGTGGATCGCGGTCACCATGAAGTCTTAAAATTGGAGTAAATACAGCCCATTCAAACCAGCGTTCAAGTAATTCAACAAATTTTGGATCTTCTGGATTTCCATACATAAATCCACCAATATCTGTGTTCCACCAAGGAATACCTGCAAGACCAATATTTAAACCTTCGCAGATTGAAGTTCTTAAACATTCCCATGTAGACTGAACATCTCCATTCCAAATTACGTTGTTGTATTTTTGAGAACCAACCCAGGCACAACGTTCAAGATTTACGATATCTTTTTTACCAATTGATTTAAGACCATCATAGAAGGTCTTTGAATAATAAATTGGATAAATATTTGAACAAGAATAAGCAGTTCCCAGCTGATATCTATAGTTTCCGTAATCGTAAACATTGAAATCAGGTTCAGAGTTATCCATCCAGAACATATCAATACCAAAATCAATATAAGATTTTTTTACAATGTTCCAAAGATATTCGCGAGCTTCTGGATTTGTTGCATCAAAAGTTAAACAGTCGCCCATAAAATCATAAGTCTGATTTGAACCGCGGTCTGTACGAACTAAGAAACCCTTGTCCTGCATTTCATAAAAGTGTGAACATTTTTTATCAACAGAAGGCCAGATAGAAACCATTACTTTAGTTCCCATTGAGTGAAGTTCATCACACATTGCTTTAGGATCAGGCCAATATTCTGGATCAAAACACCAGTCTCCCTGACGTGGCCAGTGGAAGAAGTCAATTACCATTACATCAAGATGGATTCCCATTTCTTTGTATTTTCTGGCAACAGTAAGAACTTCATCCTGAGTTCTATAACGCAATTTACACTGCCAAAAACCAAGGTAATCTTTAGAAAGGGCTGGAGCACGACCAACTGCGGCAGTAAATTTTTCTACAATTTCTGCAGGAGTATCGCCGGCTGTAATCCAGTAATCCATTTCTTTAGTTGATTCTGCAGTCCATTCAGTAATATTTTTTGCAAAATTTACATGACCAACAGCAGGATTATTCCACAAGAAACCATATCCTAGTGAAGAAAGTGCAAATGGAATAGAAATCTGTGAGTTTTTCTGGGCTAATTCAAGATAGCAGCCCTTCATATCAAGGTAAGGATCTGGATATTGTCCCATACCGAATAATTTTTCTCCGTCGTTTGGATCAAAGCGGACAGTTAATTTATAATCTCCACCAATAATTCCCTGCCAGTGGCGGTTAATTATTTTTGTACAACAAGATTCTTTTGTTGCAGATGGATCATAAGAACGATAATATTCGTGTAAAATCTGTTTTCCATCTTTATAGAAAACAATTACACCACCATTATTTACTTTTGCAGTCAATTTACCGTTTGCAATTTCGGCACCTGCTTGTGTAAGAGTAATTTTAGCCTTACCATGATCAATTTTTTCTGTAAGAGCCCAATCTCTGTCGATAAAATGTGGGTCTAATGTTGAACGAACTCGGAAAGAATCATTTCCCCAAGCTTCAATCATCAAAGTTTCGTTTCCTTTTTTGAAAACCAAAGCATTTTTTGCTTCTAAGAACATTTGTAACCTCTCATATTAAAAAAAGGGATTATAAAGGTTGAATAAATCAATCTTTATAATCCTTATTTAGGGTTTATTACAAACCCTAAAAACGGCGAAGTCAAGGCTTTAAGCGTACGCGTGCCTTGACTCGACGTATTATACTATATTATCACAATTTATTAGCTTTTATACTATAAAAATTATTTAGAAATACTGTAAAAAACTCTATTGAAGTAGAAGTAAATTTACTCCCCTATTCTGTTTTTTTGTTTACTTCTGAAATTATTTGTAGAGGTTTATTGTTTTCAAGTCTAGATAAAGTGGCAATTGCAACCCAGTATTCGCCGACAGAAACTCCTTCATCATCAACTACTGAAATTGTATTAACAATTTTTGAAGAGTTTAATTTTCCATCGTGAAGCCAGGCATTGATGTTTGTTCCATAATTTGTACTGCTTGAATAAACCTGAACCATAGTTTTTTGATCTACAAATAAGGTATTACCGGCAAATAATTCATAACTATAGGTGTTGTTACTGATATTATTATAATAAACCATTGGAATTGATTTATTAGAATAGCCTGATCCACAATAATTATCTTCATATTGAATTACTGAAATAAATTTACCTTCAAAATCTTCTCCAGTTAGAACTAATTGGTCATCATTTGTAAAGGAATTTAAACTTGAATCGTTATAGGCCCAAGTTTCATTAGTTTCATCATAAACTACATAATATATTTTATAAGAACTTGAGGTAGCTGCATAAAGTTCAGATATTTCAGAACTACTTGTTTGATCATTATAGGTAAAATTATAAGAAATGGAAAATTTATCTGTATAATTTTCTCTACCTATGTAAGGATATTGTCCTCTAAGATTTAGAACGGGGCCAAAGTTATAATTTCCAGCTTGGTCATATATTTTTATGTACAAAGTATGGCTTGTATATCCATCTAAATCAACCATAGAAAAGGCAAAATAACTTGATGCATTTTCAGAGGTAATTGAATCTGAATTTACACTGCTTTTATTGATTACTATATTGTTATAATTCATTTTGTAATCTGACATATCATCTTCTGTAAGGCTATTATCAAGGCCTTCGACCCAGTAATATTCGTAGTAGGTAGATAAATCTACGTTGTTAGTTAAATTATCCACAGAAATTAAGATTTCTCCGGTTCCTGTAATATTGATTTGATCTATTGAAGAATCTTCATCGATTGTAAAACTTGGAGGAATTGTATCTAAGATTCTTTCATGACCAGAATCAATGTAAGGAGTTGTATTATTACCGGCATCACCCAAAGGCTTTTTTCTGGCGTCATAAGGTAAATCATCGTTCCCTGTTTCAATAGAATTTCCATCGTCACAAATTTTTACTTTGACATAACCTGTAGATGCACATGGAACTTTGATAGAAATGAAATATGGTCTACTTCCATCAGATAAAGTGATTGAATCATTATAAGTTGAAATATCATTTTCAACATAGTCGGTCCATTCTCCATCACTAGTTTTATAGCAGGTATAAATTGTTGGTAATGTAGTGTCTCCATTGTCTGAATCGTAATAATCAGTAATATTTTTTAAACAGAGAGTATAATAAACAAAGCCTGAATTAACAGATTCTCCAATATTTAAATATGAAGATCTTACTTCCATATCAGGGTAAAGAAGTAATATATCTTCGCCACCAAAATATGTTTTTGTAAAAGGAAGATATGTATAGTCAAATACTTCATTAAGGTTATTACCCGCATTATTTATTAAATTTTTGAATGTACCTGTAGCTTCAAATTCACTTGAAGTTAAAAATTCTGGATCGGAAGGAGTAGCTTTATAAGTATAAGTGAAACCTTTGCCAAAAGGACCATAAATTACATATTGGTTATATTTATCTTTATTATATAAATAGGCCATCTGAACATAGAAGGTGCCATTTTGCGCAAAAGATCCGGGTTCAAAAACAATTTCGTTATCACTTGTGAATAATCCAAGTCCACTGCCAATTGAAGATTGATTTAATGAACCGTCTTCGTTTAATAAAGCCATGGAAAAATTATCTGAATTTGTAATCGAATCTTCCCCTTCTGGTTTAAATGCTAAGCGGTAATAAACTGTGCAAGTTTCGCCAATTTCACTTCCTACGCTTGAATTTTCTTCTGTGAAATATACGTGAATATTTCCTTCGTCATCCGGGGTAACATTTGTTACTTCTGTATATCTTGGCATTAAAAGACGTTTTTTTGTTGTAATATTATTTTCTGAGGTATATTCAAAATAAGCATTATAGAGATTAGCTCTACTATATAGTAAATCTTTTTCTGTATCGATTTTGTTATAACGAAGTCTAAAGGTATAAATTTCTTTATCACTTTCTTTAGTTACATCATAGTTAATATAATTTTCCAGATTATTATGATTAACTTCATCGTTATTATCTTTTACGTGACTTATTGGAATTTCGGAATATTTTGTATAGATATTTCCCTCATTATCGTAATCTGGTCTTAGGGCAACAATAGATTTAAAATTTGATAAAGTCATTTCAAAAGTAGAAGTTCCATCGTTATTTGTCCAGGAATATGGATTTGGAGAATTAGTAACATTAATTAAATTATAAGAACCACCATTTATTTCATTTAAATCTGATTGGGCTATACAGACCATATAATCTTCCAATTGAACAGGATCAGAAATATTACCTGCTTCGTCTACTGCATAAAGTTTTAGAGTGTAAATTCCATTTGTGAGTTTTATGTCATTTCCACTAGCATCTTTATAGGAATTACCATCTTGATCTGTATTAAAATCATCTATATTGAGACCAACTCCAATTGCTGTATCTGTGTCAATTTCACTATCGGTTGACTCTACAACTTCAAAACCATTTTCTATTGTAGCTCCACTTATTGTAAAAATTTTGCTACGGGAAAGAGGATTTTCTGTAATTTCATTTCCTGATTCGTCGCACCTTTGAGTTAATGAAACTTTTACACCAGAAATCTTACTGTCTGTATCTGTTGCTTCAATGATTACATAAAATTCAAATTTTTCTCCAAGGTTATTTGTAACTCCACTTGTGATGATATTATTGTCACTATTCCAATAATTATCATTATTAATAACAAGGTCTCCATTTTCACCAGAGTTGTACATTTTTACAAATTTTGTTCCGGCAGTAAATCTTGAAGGATGTCTGGAAGCTGCACTGTTGTGTAAATATGAATTTGCACCGGCATCAGGTTGTATTGAATTTTCAAAAGAAGAATTATATCCAGAATAAATATGACTTTTTTTCAAAATAGGTTTTGAGCTTTCTCTTCCGTATGTTGCCTTATAAGTTTGAGTTGTTGCTTCAATTTGATGACCTTCTTCATCGTGAAGATCATCAAATAAGGAAATCATTACAAATCTGTAAGAGTAAATATTTGAGTCAAATTCTTGTTCAAAGGTACAATTGCCTTCTGCTTCTTTTATAGGTTTAATTGTTACCGAAGTGAAATCTTCTGAAGCTACAGGGGATGAAAAATATTGATAATATAATTGGCCTGTAGTTTCATTAAAAATTG
>JAIKYZ010000109.1 GCA_024682655.1 Treponema sp. | reverse complement strand
AAGTTCAAGGTTGGACGTCTTGTACGTATGAACTCTGCACAGATGGAAGATATTAACGAAGGTTGTGCAGGTGATATCGTTGCACTCTTTGGTGTAGACTGTGCTTCTGGTGATACATTCGTAAACGGTGGAGTAAACTACTCTATGGCTTCTATGTTCGTTCCAGAACCTGTAATTTCTTTGTCTATTAAACCAAAGGACAAACAGGCTGAAATGCAGATGTCTAAAGCTCTTAACCGCTTTACAAAAGAAGACCCAACATTCCGTGTATACACAGACCCTGAATCTAATGAAACAATCATCAAGGGTATGGGTGAGCTTCACCTTGAAGTATACGTTGAGCGTATGAAACGTGAATACAACTGTGAAGTAGAAACAGGTGCTCCACAGGTTGCTTACCGCGAGTCTATCACTACAACTGGTGACTTCAACTATACACATAAGAAACAGTCTGGTGGTTCTGGTCAGTACGGTCGTGTTGCCGGATTTATGGAACCAATTTCAGACAAAGACTACGAATTCGTAGACGCAATTAAGGGTGGTGCAATTCCTAACGAATTCATCCCTTCTTGTGATAAAGGTTTCCAGAAAGCTATGAAGGAAGGTTCTTTGATTGGAGCTCCTATCGTAGGTGTTAAGATGACAATCAATGATGGTCAGTCACACCCAGTAGACTCTAACGATAACGCATTCCAGATTGCTGCTATTGGTGCTTTCCGTGAAGGTTACCTCAAGGCAAAACCAGTTATTCTTGAACCAATCATGAAGGTACAGCTTTCTGCTCCTTCTGAATTCCAGGGTAACTTGTTCGGTCTTATCAACCAGCGCCGTGGTGTAATCGTTGATACAACTGATGAAAACAACACATCTGTTGTAAACGCTGAAGTTCCACTTTCAGAAATGTTCGGATTCTCTACTATCCTCCGTTCTTCTACTCAGGGTAAGGGTGAATTCACAATGGAATTCGAAAAATACGGTAAAGTTCCTAACGCAATCGCTGATGAACTTATCGCTAAACACAAGGCAGAAAAAGAAGCAGCAAAGAAATAATTTTTCTTAGTTACTTATAGTTTTGTGAAAAAGGAAGAAATAACTGGTATTTCTTCCTTTTTTTTATTTTAAATTTCATTTAACTAATTTTCCATGTTATATTTAAAGAGGTTAAGTTTAGGTTTTGAGAGTATTTATCCTTAATTCCAAAAACAATTTTCTACATCAAAAAAATAGGAGTGACATTATGGAAAAGAAAGACTTAATTGAATTCAGTCCTGTACAATATTTTACAAATGCTGCAGGCCAACTAAAAGATGGAGAACTGGGATTAATCACAGCTAAAAAAGGTCTGGGAAAAACCTCTGTTTTAGTACAATTTGGATTAGATTCCCTTTTACGAGATAAAGCAATTGTTCACGTTTCCTTTGACCAGCATTCTTCAAATGTAATTTCATGGTATTCAAATATTCTTGCTGAGATTTCTAAGAAAAAGAATATTGATAATAAAACAGACTTAGCAGATGATATTGCAAGAAACAGAACAATATTAAATTTTAATCAGGAAACCTTCACTCTTCCAAAAGTTGTAAATACAATCAAAGCCTTAAATGAAGGCGGAGTTAAAATCTCTACAATTATCATTGACGGACTTGATTTAGCCAAAACAAGTAAAGAAGATTTGGATGTTCTTGCAAAATTTGTAAAGAAAGAAGAAATGACTGCCTGGTTCAGTTATACAAGCGAAGCAGACAATTTAAAAGACACACTTGAAGCCGATAAACTTGATTTATTCACAAGTGTTGCTCACCTTGCAGCAGAAGGTAAGAACTTGAACCTGAACATTCTTAAGAACGGAAATGGATGCGTAAAAGTTGATACAAAAACTTTACTCATTTCTAAGTAATAGAGTAGCCTAAGATTTAGGACAAAAAAAACAGCATTAATAATTCTATTAATGCTGTTTTTTATTTAACTTCAAGTATTTTTTATTAATCTTCTTTCCAAGGGAAAATAAAAGACTTTAATTTTCTAGGGCCCAGAGTTTCCCTGTCATCATAAATTAATTCTTCCCAAGGGATTTTATTTCTTTTTCTTTTACCCTGTAATTCAGGATGTTCTTCCAGGTAGTCGTATTTGTATAATCTTAAGCGTAAGGCGTTTGTCTGCGCAATTAAAATACCAGCCCAGGCCGGCATCATTCCTACAAATACAATAGAAATAAGCAGTAAAACAAGATTATGTATAAACATTAAAATTGAAAATCCTGTGTTATCAAAAAAGATAATAAATGATTTTTTAAGGCACTTAGAAAAATTATTTTTCATTAAGGAACGGATTGGTAAGAACCACTGTAAAGAAAGAAGTACAAAAACATCCATCCACATTAAAAGAGCGCCAAGGAAAATCCCAATTTCTCTGTACCTTTGTAGAAATTCCACGCTCCAATAATAAGAAATCCCAATATAAGAAATGATTGTAATTCCAGAAATTAAAAGTCCAAATCTAAAACCATCCCAAAGTGCATGAGGAATAGACTTAAAAAAATCTACGAACCTAACAGAATTAAAATTTGCAATTTCTGCAGCGCTGTCCCCATAAGCAAAAACCAAAATTGATAAAATTATCGAGCCTAGTACAAAAGTCAGTCCTGCGAGAAATATTGCTTCTGCCTTAATAAAAGTAAGGAAAAGCATAAATAATCCTATAAAGGAAAAACTACAAATTACATTAACTAAAAATACCCCAAGAAGATTATCCCAGCCATCGCAGAAACTCTTCTTCATCATAAATCCAAACATAGGCTAAATTTACTAATTACTCCTGTAGAATTCAAGAAAATTATCTGCTGAGTTTTCTATAAACTGTACGCTTAGGAACTCCGGCATCTTCGCCAAATTCTTTCATCTTCCATTCTGCATATTCAGACCAGTTACCTTCAAAGAAACGTACTTCTGAATTATTTTCGAAAGCAAGAATATGGGTACAAATACGGTCAAGGAACCAGCGGTCATGACTTACAACAAGTCCACAGCCGGCAAAATCTTCAAGAGCTTCTTCCAAGGCACGAACGGTTTCTACGTCCAAATCATTTGTTGGTTCATCGAAAAGTAAAACATTTCCACTTTCTTTAAGCATCATTCCAAGATTCAAACGATTTCTTTCTCCTCCCGAGAGAACAGAAACTTTTTTATTCTGATCTGGACCTGCAAAATTGAACCAGCCACAGTAAGCATGAGCATTTACTTCGCGAACACCACCTTCCAGGGCTCTACCCTTTTCATCAACGGCACCAAGTTTTACTAAATCTCCGCCACCGCCAAGAGTTTCGTAAACGGTTTTATTCATATCAAGACCTGAACGCATCTGATCTACGTAAACTAATTTTACAGTTTGACCAATTTTAATTTCTCCAGAATCAGGTTTTTCTCCACCTTCCTGACCCGCAGCATCAACAATCATCTTAAATAAAGTTGTTTTACCGGCACCGTTAGGTCCTACAATTCCAACAATTGCACCAGCAGGAATATTAAGATTTAAGTTTTCGAATAATAATTTATCGCCAAAAGCTTTTGTTACATTTTCAAAATCAATTACCTGATTTCCAAGTCTAGGACCTGCAGGAATAGAAATCTGAGTATCTTTAAGCTGTTTCTTTGATTCCTGGGCCATTAATTCATTGTAGCGGGTAATATGTTCCTTGTGCTTTGCCTGACGTCCCTTTGCCCCCATGTGAATCCAATCCAACTCACGCTGAATTTCTTTCTGGCGGGCTGTTTCATTTTTATTTTCAAGAGCTAAACGCTGATTTTTCTGTTCAAGCCAGCTTGTATAATTTCCTTTGAATGGATAACCTTCTCCACGGTCAAGTTCCAAAATCCATCCTGCAACTTCATCAAGGAAGTAACGGTCGTGGGTAATTGCAATAACTGTTCCAGGATAATCATGAAGATGTTTTTCAAGCCAGGCTACAGTTTCGGCGTCCAGGTGGTTTGTAGGTTCGTCCAAAAGTAAAATATCTGGTTTTTGTAAAAGAAGTCTACAAAGGGCAACACGACGGCGTTCACCTCCAGAAAGTACATCAACTACCTGATCTGAAGGAGGACAACGTAAAGCTTCCATAGCAAGTTCAAGATTTGCATCAAGATTCCAGGCATCAAGAGCGTCAAGTTTTTCCTGAACTTCACCCTGACGAGCTGCTAATTTATCAAAGTCAGCATCTGGGTCCCCGTAAGCTTCTCCAATTTTATCAAATTCTTCCAGAAGGTCTGTAATTTCTTTTACACCTTCTTTTACAACTTCGATTACAGTTTTTCCAGGTTCAAGATAAGGTTCCTGCTCCAAATATCCAATTGTATATCCAGGAGCTAAAGAAGTTTCTCCTGTAAAATCTGTATCAATTCCTGCAAGAATCTTAAAAAGTGATGATTTACCGGCACCATTTGCACCAATAACACCGATTTTGGCACCATAATAATAAGAAATACTTATATCTTTTAATACAATTTTTGTACCATAAGCACGTCCAACACGGTCCATAGTGTAAATTATTTTTTTGTCGTCAAAGGTTTTAGCCATTATTTAAATATCTCCTTGATTATTTAGATGTCGCTGGATTTTTTTTTGTAGAAAAGCGATTTTTTTTACCATTTCTTCTATATTAACATATTTAATATTTAATAAAAAGCCATAGAAAAGCTATATAAGGGATTTGTTTTTTTTAGAAAAGAAAATTACTCAAGACCGTAACAGTCATATCCGCTGCTTCTAAGTCTGTCTGCAATATTTCCTTTAGAATCTTCGTTTACAAGAACAATGTAATAAGTTGTTCCGCTTGGTCTTACTTCTGAAATAACATAAGCATCAAAACCTTTTGCTTTTACTTCCTCGGCCAGTGCATCTGCATTTGCCTGAGTTCTAAAAAGTCCTAACTGATATTTAGAAATCTTTTCGTTTGAATCAGAATTTTCTTTTTTTGCTGAACTTTTAGATTCTTCTGGAAGACTTGCTGTGACGTATGAGCCTGTGCCTTGTTCAGCTTCTCCACTTTTTGGAACAAAGAACCAGAAAGGAGTTGGAAGTAACTGTACATCTCCATTAACTATTGCGGCTTCTACAGATTTTGGAAATTTCTTTAATATCTCGTTTGAATAAGATTTTTCGCCGGAAAGATACCAGAGGGTAAGAAGAATTGCCGGTTGAACAGCAATCATATTATCAAGTTTTGTATAAGTCTGGAGTAAAAGAAAGGGCTCCTGTAAATCGGCACTTGTTTCGGCCCGGCATAAAAGGCTCCACTGGGAATAAAGTTTTATGTAAGCCTGCACTTCCTGACTCTTTGAATTTCTTACACTTGAATTCAGATAAGAATTTGCACTTTCATAATCTCCGGAAGAAAGGGCACAACGAACAGCCGCTAATACCATTTCTTCGTTAGATTTTTTAGGCATTCCCTCAACGTCTCCGGCCTTAATCCCTGCTGCACTTACATAAGATTTCTGGGCATCCTGATAATAGGCCATTTGTTCCTGTAAAGAGGCAAGAAAAATATAAAGGGCTCTTTTTTGAGCAGAATCAGTAACTTTTGGAATTTGATTTTTTACATAATTTATAGAAGCTTCTACATTGTCTTCTTTAGCAGCCTGATCAGCTATATCCTTTGCTTTTAATTGGGCAAAAAGTGATGTAAGAGTAAATAAACTTATCAACAGACAAATCAGGAGCTTTTTATTAAACATTATTTCTTTTCCTTATCTTCTTTTACTTGAGAATCCTGCTTAACTTCATTTACCTGAGTCTTAGCAGAATCTTCTGTATCTTTATTATCGTCAGAAAGCTGAGAATCTTTTTTATCAGCAGATTTTTTCTTCTTTAATTTCTCGAGATTTTTTTTGATTTTTTCTTCACGTTTTGAAATCTTTTCTTTTTCTACAATTACCTGACGGTTCCTATCTTCTTTTGCAGAAGACTTTAATTTTGCCACAAGAAATACCAAAATCGAAATCACAATTCCGGCGGCAAAGGCAATTAATACCAAAACGGCAACAGGAATATTTGTATAAGTCTTAAAAAACCAGAAAGACTGACAAATATTGGAAAGATTCATTCCAATAAAAAATGCAAAAAAGACAATTACAAGTAATAAAACAATAAGTGTAAAAATCATAATCAAACCTCTCTATTTTAAGTTATCAATCTTGGGAAATTAATTCTCCTCGATAGGTATTTCCACTAAGATCTGTAATCTTAACCTGAACAAAATGTCCTATAAGTGAAGATGGGGCCTTAAAAGCAATTTTTTCGTGTTGTTCAATTTGACCTAAAACTTCTTCTCTATTATCTCTACTTATTCCTTCTACTAAAACTTTTACAACTTTTCCAATTCTTTTTACCATCTGTTCATGGGTGATTTGAAGTTGTAAATCTATTACCTTTTGAAGTCTTGCCTTACGAATCTCTTCTGGAATCTGTTCCCAAGTGGCAGCAGGAGTTCCTTCTCTTGGATTATAATAATACATCATAGCAGATTCATATTGAACCTGACGCATTAAATCCAAAGTAAGTTCAAGATCTTCTTCGGTCTCGGTTGGAAATCCCACCATAATATCTGTTGTTAATGATACATCCGGGATTTTTGCCTTAATTCTTTTTACAAGATCAATATAATGTTCACGGGTGTAATTTCTATTCATTTTTTTAAGAACAGGATTTGATCCGTGCTGTACTGCAAGGTGAATGTGACGACAGAGAATCTCTTCTTTTGCTATTACCTCAATAACATCATCTGTTAAATCTTTTGGATGAGAAGACATAAACCTTACCCATTGAATTGGAGATTTACTTTCTCTTAAATGATCTGCAATTTTTTGCAAAAGCTGGGCAAAATTAACTCCATTGTAAGAATAAGAATTTACATTCTGGCCAATAAGAGTAACTTCCAGAACATTAAAACGAGCCAGACAATCTAATTCCTGCAAAATCTCTTCTACCGGGCGACTGATTTCTCTTCCTCTAACATAAGGCACGATACAATAAGTACAAAAATTATTACAACCATGCATAATTGGAAGAAAAGTTGAAAAATGACCGGGTTCAGCAGAAACTGGGGCAAATTTGTAGGCTTCTGTGTCGTCTGGAGTAAAGGCTTTTTCCCCTTTTTCTACGGCTTCGATAATTTGACCAAAATGCTGTTTTGCAAAAGTTCCAACTACATAATCTACATAAGGATGAGCTTTTTTAAAAGCTTCAAGACCTTTTTCGACCATACAACCGACTACTACAAGGGTCAGTTTTTTAGGTCCATCTTTTACATATTCAACAGCCTCGTCCAATAATTTGGTTTTAGCACCAATTTTCTTTTCACGCACAGACTTCAAGCCATGAATCCAGCCAAGACGGCCTTCAATTCTATCTTCTGCGGATTTGCGAACGGCACAGGTATTTACAATAATCATATCTGCAATCTGAGCAGATTTAGCGGCAGTCCATTTTCTAGAAATCAACAATTGTTCAATAGATGCTGATTCTGCAATATTCATTTCGCATCCGTAAGTTTCGATGTAGTAAGTCATATTATTTAATTATACTGAATTTTTTATTGATTTGGTAGATTATTGTTAGTAAGGCGTTTTTAAGATATAGTAGGCTTATTGATTGGAGTAATTATTCATGAGAGATATACAGAATGAAGAAGATACCAGGGAAATTCCCCTGCAAAAGGTAGGAGTAAAAGGGGTAAAATATCCGGTAACAGTGCTGGATAAAAATCACAAGACTCAGTCTACCACCGCGACTGTGGATTTATTTGTAAACCTTCCCCATAATTTTAAGGGAACCCACATGTCCCGCTTTATTGAAGTTTTTCATAAATATCACAAAAACATTACAATGCAGCACTTTCTTGAAATGCTGGAAGAAATAAGAAAAAAATTAGATTCCCAGAAGGCCTACGGTAAAATTTCTTTCCCTTATTTTATGGAAAAGAAGGCCCCAGTTTCTGCTTCAGAAGGAATTATGGAATACAATTGCTCTTACGAAGCTGAAGTTGGCAGTAAAATTGAAGACAGAAAATTTTATATAAATATTCAGGTTCCAGTTACCAGTCTTTGCCCCTGCTCAAAAGCCATAAGTCAATACGGGGCTCATAATCAAAGAAGTTTTGTAAGGGTAAAATTACTTTATAAAGATTTTTTCTGGATTGAAGACGTTATAGAAAAAATTGAAGAATGTGCCTCTTCTCCCCTCTATTCTTTATTAAAAAGACAGGATGAAAAATTTGTAACAGAACATGCCTACGAAAATCCAAGATTTGTTGAAGATATTGTAAGGGAAGTTTATTTAAGTCTTAAAAAAATGAATTTTACCTGGTTCAGCGTAGAAGCAGAAAATGAAGAAAGTATTCATTATCATAACGCCTACGCCTACACAGAATATAACGAATATAAGGAAGGTTTAAATTGAATGGCTAAAATATCGCCATTCAATTTAACTTAGAGTTTCTTGCGAAACTCTTGTATTGCGAATCAAATATCCTCGGTATTTGATTTTAAGGAAAATAATTTTATTTATTCAAAGCCTTTTCAGCAGATTCCAGGGTATTTTGCATCAACATTGCAATTGTCATTGGTCCAACTCCACCTGGAACTGGAGTAATGTAGCTGGCACTTTCTTTAAGATCCTCAAAATCACAATCTCCAATCAATCTAAAGCCTGATTTTTTTGAAGAATCTGGGATTCTATTAACGCCAACATCAATAATTACAGCTCCAGCTTTTACCATATCTTTAGTTAAGGTGTGAGGATGACCTGAGGCAACAACCAAAATATCAGCTTCTTTTGTGATTTCTGCCATATTTTTTGTTCCTGTATGACAAATTGTCACAGTTGCATTAACTTCTTTACGGGCAAGAAGAAGAGAAACAGGTTTTCCTACAATATTAGAACGGCCAATTACTACGGCATGTTTTCCGCTTGTTTCAATTCCCATTTTTTGAAGCAAATAAATAATTCCATGGGGAGTGCAAGGTAAAAATCCTGGACGACCAATCATAAGATTTCCAACATTTACCGGATGAAAACCATCAACATCTTTACAAGGGTCAATGGCCATAATTACTTTATCTTCATCAATAGATTTTGGAAGTGGAAGTTGAACCAGAATACCGTGAACCGAAGGATCCTTGTTTAATTTATCTATCTCTTTTAATAAATCTTCCTGACTGATATCTTCAGGTAATTCAATTGAGCGGTCCAGCATTCCAACTTCGGCCAGGGCCTTTCTTTTACCTGTTACATAAGAAACTGAGGCTGGATTTTGACCTACTAAAATTACAGCAAGACAAGGCATTACTCCCTTTTCTTTTAATTCACTAACCTTCTCTGCAACCTGAGCCCTTAAGTCTGCAGCGATTCCCTTTCCATCAATAATTACAGCACTCATGTGTAACCTCACTCTAAAATCATTGTTTAATTGATAAATACTACTAAAAATTGTATATTATTGTAATACATTTTTAGAAAAATAAATAAATAGATAAGTCACTTCTAAGAAAACTTATACGGAGCATTATGAAACGCTTTATTTCAATTCTTTTTACCCTATGCCTTTTTACCTTACCTATTTTTGCTGATGAACCCGGTGATGAATACGATGACGGTTATGTTTATGAATCAAATGGAAGAGGAGATCAGTTCCTTAAATTTGATTTTGCCGGAATTTTTCCATTAGGATTCAAAGGTACAGATTCTGAAACTGGAGAAGTAACAAAACAATTAGCACCAGGAGCGTCTTTTGATTTAGGTTATTACAGATTTTTAAATAAATGGTTTGCCTTAGGTGGAGAAGTTACTTTTACAAGTAACTGGTCAATTGGAGAAAAATTATTAGTTACAATTCCAATTACACCTGGAGTTTTATTCCAGCCATCAGTTGGTAATTTTGAATTTCCAATTTTCTTAAATGTTGGAATTGGATATGAATCTTGGGCAAATACAAAATATTTTCCTTCACTTGCAACAAAAGGAACTGCCGGGGTTTATTATAGAATTACAGAAGGTTGGTCAGCAGGTGCTTCTACTTCTTTCTTATGGATTCCACAGTGGTTTAAGGACAATCCAGAATATAACTACAATGCCTATTTTGTAATAGCAAGTATTGGCGGTAGATTCCATTTCTAATATTTAAAAGGATTACTTATGAAAAAAACAAATAAAATTTTAGCTATTTGCGCAGGACTTTGTTTATTTACTTTTACTTCTTGCTTTAACAACGTATTCTACGAGATTTTACAGGATGTTTCTCCAGAAGATGCTACTGTATCAGGTCCAATTAATTCTATTACAAGATTTAAGGCTGGCGACAGTGAATTATTAGTTCTGGCAGGAAATCACCCTAGTGATGCAAATCAAAGGGGACTTCGCTATAAGTCAACTGCCGAAGAATATAATGATCACGGTTATTGGAATACATTCCCCGCTTCAAGCCTTCCTTTTGATCTTCATGCTTATGATTATTACGGAGTACAAGATCATACAGGTCAGCAGATTATTAAAGTAGTTGCTGATGAAAACAATCTCTATCTTGTAACAGCTGAATACGAAAATAACTCAGATACAGGAACTTCTTGTCCTTCAAAAATTCACTTGTGGACAGCCCAGTTTACTTATTCAAATGAAGAATTAGTTCTTTCTGGCTCTGGAGATTCTGATGCCGATAAGTGGACAGATATTTGTGCAGATACAAATTATCTTCCTATTTATATTTATGATTCTTATTGTTATTCTGCTTTCAGTGTATTCTGTACAAACTCAACTAATCCAGAACATCGCTATGCCTACATAAGATATGGTTCAAGTTCTGCTTATGCTGAAGATTATCAGGATGTAAAAATTTATAAATTGAATGGAAGTTCAGAACCTAGTGAAGTTTCAGCTAGTGCTTATGAACTTTCGGTTGATTCAAGTCTTACTTCTAATATTTGCTCTGCAGTTTATTATCCAGATGCTTCCTCTAATTCAGAAGGTGTAGTTTTCTTTAATACAATCGCTTCTATAACAAACGAAACTTCTTCAAAAGCTCCTACAAGAATGTATTTTGCTTATGAAGAAGATGTAATGTACAGCGATGCAGAAAAATCTTCTACCTGTGTAGCAACTGGGGCAGATATTGGAGAAACAGTAATTTCTATGGCTTTGAATTCTGACTGTATTATTCTTGGTCGTGGAGATTTAACTGCTACAAGTTCTTCTTCTTCAAATGGTGGTGTTGAAAAACTTATTTTGAACGACGGAGTTCCTTCAAGCACTTTAGGTGATTTTTCAGATTCCAATGCACAGAGTCAGTTACTTTCTACATATTTTGTAACAAATCTGCTTTCTGTTGATCCAGAAAAAGCTGAATTAGATAATACAATGTATGCAACCTTAAACTTTATAGGAACAGGTTCAAGTTCTTCTGTATCTTACAATAGTATTGGTTTATGGGCCTATTACACAGAAAGACACAACTGGAACCGTGAATAATCTAACAAGTCGTTAATTGTGAATTGATTGTTCATAAGGTATAATTAAGGTCTCTATTAACGGAGACCTTTTTTTATTTTAGGATTGTTTATGGCAGATTTATTTCAACAGGCAAAATTATCAACAGAACCCTTAGCAGCAAGAATGCGCCCAAGAAATCTTGATGAATATATTGGGCAGGACCACATTATTGGAAAGGGGCGTTTACTTCGACGAGCAATTGCAGCAGACCAGCTTAGCTCTGTAATTTTTTACGGGCCTCCAGGAAGTGGAAAAACAACTCTGGCAAGGGTAATTGCAAATCACACAAAATCTAATTTTCTTACCTTAAATGCAGTTTTAACCGGGGTTGCTGATATACGCGATTCTATAAAAAAAGCAGAAGATTTTTTTAATTTATATGGAAAAAGAACAATTTTATTTGTAGATGAAGTTCACCGATGGAATAAAAGCCAGCAGGATGCCCTTTTACCCTGGGTAGAAAATGGAACAATCATTTTAATTGGCGCTACAACTGAAAATCCTTTTTTTGAAGTAAATAAGGCTTTAGTTTCTCGTTCAAGGGTTTTTCAATTAAAAGCCCTTACAAAAGAAGATTTACATAAGGCCGCCAGCCAGGCAATAGAAGATGTAGAAAGAGGTTATGGCCATTGGAAAGTTGAATTTGAAGAAGGCGCTCTGGAACATTTAATCGAAACCGCAAATGGTGATGCCCGCTCTTTATTAAATGCCCTGGAACTTGCCGTAGAAACAACTCCAGAAAAATGGAATCCAAAGGGAAATCCTCCACTTCCTGCCTACGGTTCTCAGATTTATATTTCAAAAGAAACCGCAGAAGAATCTATTCAGAAAAAAGTAGTTCTTTATGACCGGGATGGAGATTACCACTACGATATAATCAGTGCTTTTATAAAAAGTCTTAGGGGACGGGATCCTGATGCTGCCTGTTACTGGCTTGCAAGAATGGTAAAAGCCGGAGAAGATCCTCATTTTATTTTTAGAAGAATGTTGATTTCTGCCTGTGAAGATACCGGACTTGCAGATCCTATGGCAATTTCAATTGTTGAAAGTTGTGCCCAGGCCTTTGACAGAGTTGGTATGCCAGAAGGAAGATATTTTCTGGCCCACGCAGCCCTTTATCTTTCCACTGCCCCAAAATCAAATTCAAGTATGGCATTTTTTGATTCTCTGGCCTCGGTTGAAAAAGAAGACGCCGAAGTTCCAAATCATCTGAAAGATTCCAACAGAGATTCCGAAGGTTTTGGTCACGGGGCCGGTTATTTATACCCTCACGCCTACAGAGACCACTGGGTTGCCCAGCAATATCTTCCAGATAATCTTATGGGAAAAGTATTTTATACTCCAAGTACCCAGGGCTATGAAGGTAGAATTAGAGATGATGTACTTTCACGCAGGGAAATTCAAATTGCTACAATTCTTGAAAAAGAAAGTCTTAATGGTCAATTAACCGCAGAAGAACTTGCTTCTTCTCCAGAAACTACCGGTTCTATCAATATTTTTAAGGCTTTGGACAAAAGTTCAAGAGACCCTTCTGAATTTGGAGAAAATCCAATTTCGGAATGGTGGATTAAAGAACATTTTAAGAGTGGAAATTCAAAGAACGAAAATCTTACTTTTAGTCCAAAAAATAATGCAAAAGACATTGCCTTAGACCGGGCCGACAGATTCTGGCAGCAAAGATTAGATTCAAACAAGGCAGAAGTTCTTTTAAAAATCCGCGACACAATGACCAGCCTTGCAGATTTAGCAAGACATCACAGAAGCCTTATCTGGAATGCCGATTCTGGTTTACTTCTTTGGGAAATTGCAAGAAAAACACCAGAAGGAGTTACCTGTGGAGTTTGCCGTAACCAAAGGGGAAAAGAAATTCTTGAACAGTACGGAAGAACTCTTGGCGATTTAGACAGGCCAATCTTAACGGTAAGAGAAAATTCTTCTAAAAAACAGAATGATTATCTTGAACCAGAAGATTTTTACAAGATTCTTTTTGGATTTCAGTACAAGGGAACTTTATTTGACAGACTTTTCTTTATTGATCCTTTTATCAACGAAGATTCAATTGACGCTTTGGCCAAGGCCTTTAAGGAAGTTCTTGAACCCGGAGATAAATTAACAAAACAGGAAGAACCTAAAAACTACGATGCTGTTTCCACTAGCGACAATCTTGAAGAAGATTCTTCAAAAATAGAGAGTCCTCTTGCTAAGGGATTTAAGATTATTATTGCCCAGAGGATTCCTGTAAATGGACAGAGGATTTCTTCTTTGCTTTCAGAACAGATTCTTACCAAAGATTCAATTGAACCTTTCCAGGAAACTTTACAGAAAATGGAAAGTGCCGAACAGGAATTTTTTGGCGACAGAGAAAATCCTCTCTTTACCTGGGATGGAACTTTTATAGCAAACACCTTTAGAAAATATGGATTTTCTGTAAAATATGCCAGTCATACAATTATTGAAAAAAGAAAAATCACCAGAAAGAATATTGAAAACTGGTTTACCACAGATACTTCTGCCTATGGAAATAAAATGTTCGAAAGAGTAGGCAAAAGTCAAATGCAGAAAGTTGTAAATCTTCTGGAAGCAGCCTGCGAAAAAACTATTTTTGAATGGAAAAATGATATTGCCTTTTTGACAATTGAAAAAGACTAAATACGTCGAGTCAAGGCACGCGTACGCTTAAAGCCTTGACTTCGCCGTTTTTAGGGTTTGTAATAAACCCTAAATAAAATCTGGTGGACAGTCAAATTTCATAAGCTGTCCACTAACTGGATGCCTAAATTCCAAATGGCAGCAATGTAATAAAAGTCTTTGTCCCTCTTCAGGATTTCCGTAAAGGCTGTCTCCTACAATTGGAAGTCCAAAGCCCTTTTGGTGACTGGCAGCAAGTCTAAGCTGGTGAGTTCTACCTGTTAATGGAATAAATTCTACAACCGTACATTTTTTGCCCTTGTAATTTATTAAGCCCAGGTTTTTCCATTCGGTAATACCAAGTTTTCCCTTTTCCGGGTCGTAAATCTGATGGGGACGATTATCTGGATCAAGTCTGAAAGCTAATTCAATTCTACCAGATTTTTCTCCCCTCTTTGGAGCGGCAAGGCCCTCAGCTTTTTCTAATATTCCATCTAAAATTGCAATATATTTTTTACTTACCCTGCCCTTTTCAAATTCTTTGTTCATAAAGGCATGAGATTTTTTATCAAAGGCTAAAAGTAAAAGACCGGAAGTTTCCATATCAAGTCTGTGAACAGCTGGTTGATTTATTGTTTCTGGAAATAAGAACTTTAATCTGCTTTCCGCGCTATCAATTTTTTCTGGCCCACGACCAGGCACCGAGAGCAGTCCACTTTCCTTATTAATCAGACAAAGGCAAGAATCTCTATATAAAATCTCAAGACCTAAAATTGAAGGCAAAATATAACCACAGCGTTCATCACAAGGACCGTAAGAACTTCCATTTTTTTTATTTTTACTGTCTTTTCCATAAAAAACTTCGTCCATACTTAATATTTCAAGATTATGTTTAAAGGCATAATCCAAAAGTTTAGGAGCACAGCAGTCACCGGTTCCTGTAGGAGGAAGTTTATCTTTTTTACCGATAATTTGATTCAGACTGATTTTTTTTCCATCAAAGCGGGTAAAATTATAAAGGGAAAAAACATTTTTTAATGACTCTGTAGTTAAAAGGCTTCTTTCTTTTTCTAAACTTTTATCTCCCTTATTAATCAAGTCTGTTAATTCATGGATTTTTTTATCATTTTTTAAAAGGGCTTTATTTATTGCCTGATCCGAAACCAGGGGAGGAAGAATTATATATTTTTCCTTTTGAATTGTAATTTGGCTGGGATTTTCTGAATTCTGGAAAATTAACTGGCGGCTAATACCAGAAAGAGCATATAAAATTATTCTTTGATTTGTTTTTTTATCGTAGGCTACAAGACAACCCAGCATAAGTCCAGAACCAAGTCTTTCTTTACTTTCTTCTGTAATTTGCTGGATTTTTACTTTTCCACAATCTAAATCATCTATGAGCTTTTGAATATAATGATGGGCTGTAAATTGTGGAAAAGGGGGAAACATTTTTTAGTGCCAGTTTCTTTCTTCAACACTACCATCAGCTTTTGCAACAAAGACGATAGGTTTATTTTTACTAAAAAGACCATTTTCGACTACGCCAACAATCTGATTAATTTTATCTTCCATAAGGGCTACGTCGATTGCTTCTTTCCAGGTACAATCTAAAATCTGATTTCCGTTATCTGTAATTACAGGGCCGCATTTTCTAAGACCTTCCCTAAGAACACAGTTAGCACCCAGGGCATTTAAGGCTTTTGTAACAGGAATTCTAGCTTCGCCAATAATTTCTACTGGGACAGGGAATTTTGTACCGATTGTATCTACAGCCTTTGTTGAATCTGCAACTACTACAAAGATTTTTGAATTATATTCTACAAGTTTTTCGCGAACATGAGCGGCACCGCCACCTTTAATACAAAAACAATCTGGGGTAACTTCATCTGCACCGTCAATTGCAAGGTCAAGCTGACCGTCAATGATTCTATCGTTTAATGAATAAACTGGAATTCCATAATCCTGACAGGCATTTTGTGTCTGAAAGGAAGTAACTACTGCCTTAATATCTTTTAACTCGCCTCTTTGAATATATTCAGCAAGTCTTTTTACTGCCGGCATAGCTGTTGAACCAGTTCCAAGACCAATCTTCATACCAGAGAAGATTTTTCCTTTTTTGATTAATGTATCGATTGCAGTATTTGCAACCAGTATTTTTTCTTCTGACTGTGTCATTTTTACATGTCCTTTCCTGTAAATATTTTAAACTGAGCCTGAGTCTGATACTCAAGCATTTTAAATCCATTACAAACTCTACAACCAGCCATTTTAGCTCTGTTCATTAAAGGAGTTACCTGAGGGGTTGTTATTAAATCAAAAAGTAATTCATTTCCCCTGAAATTATAAAAATAAATAGGGTCATTTTCGCTGGTACATTCATCATTTTGACTGGAAGTCATGCCAACAGAGGTACATTGAATTATCAAAGAAGAATATTCATCTAATTTTTCTACAGAATAAGAATCTAACTGGGCATATTCATAGCCATATTTTTCGGCTAATAACTGGGCATGTTCAATTGTCCTGTTGAAAACACAAACTCTGGCGCCTAATAATTTAAGGGCATAAACTACTGCTTTGGCGGCCCCTCCTGCACCAAGAACGGCAACCTTTAATCTTTTAATTCTCATGCCGCCTATAAATTCTTCAAGAGCCTGGGTAAAGCCAAGGTAATCAGTATTAAAACCAATCCATTTATTATTTTTTCTAACCAGGGTATTTGCGGCACCAATCTGAATTACTTCCGGGGTCTGTTCATGTAAATAATACAAAACTGATTCTTTATATGGAACTGTAATTGAAAGTCCCTTAAAATCAAGTTCTTCGGCAAAACTTAAAGATTCTGAAACATAAGAGGATTGTATTGGAAGATAAACAGCATCAATTTTATTTTTCTTAAAAGCGTCGTTTAAAAGCTGGGGACTGTAAAGTTTTTTTAAAGGCCAGCCTGTGATTCCGTAAAGACTTGTACTTTTGGACAGGGAATTGAAATGGTATAAATTAATCAAAGTATTTGGATCAAGATGTCCAATAGAATTAGTATTTATAAGCATTTCTTCTGGAGAAACAAAAGTTAAATAGGAATTTGAACGAAAAGACAGAACTCTGGAAGAAAGTCCTTCTGGTCCCATTGCAATAAAAATATGTTCGTATTGAGTTAATCTTTCGCCTTCCCTGAACATATTTGAAAGGTCTGCCAGGGTTTTAGGCATAAAAGCAATTTTTGGAATTTCATAACCAGTTTTTCTCATCTGATTACAGCGTTCCCTAAGATTTGTAATTGGCTCTTTCATGTTATGGCAACTTCTGATGATTCTTACACCAAAGGCCATGGCAGCATCCTGAATACTAGGAATCTGAAAGTCTTCTTCAAAATCTACATAGGCAAAGTTTTTACTTCTATCGGTATTTGCAAAGGCAAGTGCGCGGGCAAAAAGATTAGTTCTGGAAAATTCACCGCCAGTAAATAAACCTCCATCAACATCTCGTCTGATTGTTAAAATACAAGGCTTATTTACAAGAGAAGGAAATCTTCTGGCGTACAACTGTTCATCTTCTGTCAGATGATCTACACGAAGCTCTACCAGATCAATTACCTTTTCGTATTTATTGGCAAGCATCATATCTTCTTCCAGGCTTTTTCCTGTAAGAGTCATACAAATTAATGGCTTATTCATGAATCTTCCTAAACTTTCCTAAATCCTAAAATATTTAATTTACTGTCTTTTTAGCAACAGCCTTATCTGCTACGTATAAAATCAAAGTAGTACCTCTTGGAAGTGCATAAGGAATTGTAACAAGTTCTCCAGGATGTACAAAATTTAAGATTGTATAAGCATCTCCTTCTGGAGGAAGTGCTTCGAGTTTCATTGAAACAGGGAATGGATATGCGGATAAGGTTTCGGTGAATAAACCGTAAACGTTTCCTCCAACTTCTTCTTTAGGCATAGCCATTTCTACTTTTACCCTTGAATAATTTGGAAGGTATTCTTCTTCGAATACCTGCTGATTTACAACTGTACCGGCAATTTCTTCCTGACTTGCATCATGTACTGAAATATCAAAAACAAGTTTACTTCTTGCAATTGTCTGAAGAAGATCATTTACGGTCTGGCCCAATACAGATGGAGCACGGGTATTTTCAAAAGTAAGTCCACGGCTGACTACAAGATGAACTGTAACTGGCTCAGAAATATCTGTACCAGCAGGTGGATCTTGAGAAATGATAACTCCGGCTTCATAATCCTTATCTGGAACATATTCTGGGTCAGCAAGGACAATTAAAGGTTTTGTCTGACCTGCAAAAAGAGTCTGGAGATTTAACTGAACTTCATCAAGTTTTTTACCAACATAATCGCCTACAGAATCAACAATAACACCGCGGCTAACAACAAGATTTACTCTGCTGTAACCACGAACAATTGCTCCTGCTTTTGGAGACTGTTCAAGGATTAAGCCCTGATCTCCAGGCATATCTGAATATCTAAGACTGATTTTTGGATATAATTCCTTTACCTGCATTTCAAGCAGAGCGTCTTCAAGTTTTTTACCTTCTACGTTTGGAACAAGAACTTTTTCTGCTCCCTTAATATTTGCAAAGAAAATAGCACAAGCAAGCAAGCCCATGATTACAATACTTGTGATAAAAGTTACAACCAGAGCTGGAATATTTGACTGTAAATGATCATAAGCTTCGCTGAATTTAATTCCAATTTTCTTAAAAAAAGATAAATCGAATTTTTTGTTTTCTTTATTACTCATAAAATCTTCCTTAAAATCAAATACCGCAGGTTGTTTCAACAACCGAGGATATTTGATTCGCAATATAAGAGTTTCGAAAGAAACTCTAAGTTAAATTGAATGGCGATATTTCAGCCATTCAATTTAAACATCTATTAGATTTATATATTATAACAGTATTGAGCCAATAAAATCTCTAGCTCCGTTCATAAAATCTTTATACATCATAGCCTTTTTTCCCTGTCTTTGCAGTTGGCTTACACACAAAAGGCCATCCCCAGTCTGAATTAAAATTCCCTGGGCTTTAATAAAAGCCAGAACCTTTCCCACTTCTTGTGATGAATATTCTTTTACAAGAGGGTCCTGATCAGAAATCACTTTTGCAGATAAAATTCTTAGTTGTGATTCCTGATTATTTATTTTTTCCAAACACCAGCAGCCTGGTTCAGGATAGTAGGCCCTGACTTTTGCAGAAATAACTTTAGCAGATTCAGTCCAATTAATTTTTCCGTCTTCCTTGCTAATAATTCCAGTGTAAGAGGCTTCTCCTGTCTGGGCTTTTCCCTGAGGAAGTTTTCCATCTTTTGAAGTTTTATTTAAGAGGTCTACAATTAATTTTGCCCCATTTTGAGCACAATAATTTAATAATTCATCGGCCTTTTCATCACCCTTTAATGGGACAATTTCCTGGGCTAATATATCGCCTTCGTCCATTTTTAATGAAAGTGTTTGAATTGAAATTGCAGTCTTGGAATCACCATTTAAAATTGCCGCATTTACTGGACTACAGCCCCGATATTTTGGCAATAAAGAAGGATGAAGATTGATTCCCCCCATTGGAAAAGTTGCTAAAAATTTTGGTCCAAAAATATGACCATAGGCAAAACAAACCAATAAATCTGCAGACAAACTTTTGATTTCTTCTCGGGCAGCTGAATCTAAATGTTCCGGTGTATAAAGGGGAATATTATTTTCCAGAGCAAAGGCGGCAACGGGAGTTGGAATTAAATCTTTGTGACGTCCCTTTGCACTTGGGGGATTTGAAAGGACCCCAACAATTTCATACTGGCCCTGATTTTGAAAGAGAATTTCTAAACTTTTTGCAGCAGCATCCGGACTTCCGGCATATAAAATCTTTAGGCTCAATTTATTTCCCGCTTATTTCTTTTTATTTTCTTTGGCAGCAATTTTAGCAGCGATTCTTGCGGCTTTTGCGGCCTTGGCTTTTGCTTTTTCTTCAGCTCTTTGGGCACGGCGTTTAAACTGTTCTTCTGTTTTTTCTGCAAATTCTTTATCGCCACGGTCAATAAAAAGAATTCCTTCCAGATGATCATATTCATGCTGGATGATTCTGGCTAAAAGACCTTCTGCATCAAGGGTAAAAGGCTTTCCTTTTTCGTTAATTGCCTGAACTGTAACTTTTGCAGGACGGCGGATTGTTTCGTAAACCTGAGGAATACTTAAACAGCCTTCATCATAATCAGAAAGTTCTTCTGAAGTTTTAATAATCTGTGGATTAATAAAAACTCTGCGAACATCGTCATCTGCAATTGCAACAAAAATTCTGAGCTTTTTACCAATCTGAGGACCGGCTAAACCTACCCCGTCGGTTGCAATCATTGTATCGAACATATCTTCTGCAAGATTTCTGATTTCGTCTGTAACTTCTGGAATTGGCTCTGCCTTTTCTCTTAATATATCTTGTCCTAATTTAACAACATCTAAAATCATAAATTCTACTTTCTTAAAGTTTTACCTTTGGAAAGCTTCCTCCTTTGATTTATTTTAATCTTCTAATCTAATTCTGGCGGCATTAGCATGGCCTGCAAGTCCCTCTAAATCTCCCAGGAAACCGGCGGCGACACTACTTTTTACAAAACCGGCCTTTTTCTTTTCTGCTCTTAAAGTTGTAACTGTTTTAAGGAACATTCTTACGCTAAGTCCACCTGTATATCTTGCTGAACCAGAAGTTGGCAAAGTGTGATTTAAACCAGCAGCATAATCTCCAAGAACTTCGGCAGAATAATGTCCAATAAACAATGAACCGTAATTATGTACAAGGCTCTGGAGTTTTTCAAGGTCTGAACCTGAATCTAAGGCAAGTTCAAGATGTTCAGGAGCCTTACGGTTTGCACATTCTGCGGCTTCTTCTAAATCTTTTACAATAATAATTTTTCCACAATTATCTATTGACTGGCGGGCAGTTTGTTTTGTAGTTAATGTTCCCAATTGTGTTTCAATTTCTTCGCTAACCTTGCGGGCAAAGTCTAAATCTGTAGTTACAAGAATTGGCTGAGCCACAAAATCATGTTCTGCCTGAGCAAGTAAATCAGCAGCAACCCAAACAGGATTTGCACTTTTGTCGGCAATGATTAAAACTTCTGTTGGCCCCGCAATCATATCGATTCCTACGGTTCCATAAACTTCGCGCTTTGCACTGGCAACAAATTTATTTCCAGGTCCAACTATAACATCAACCTTTGGAATAGATTCTGTTCCATAAGCCATAGCACCAATTGCCTGAGAACCACCAACAGCATATAAGTGATTTACACCGCAAATATAAGCGGCTGCCATAATTCCTTCGTCTGCATAAGGTTTTCCGCCAACATAAGCTTTTCCAGAAATTCCAGCGCCCTGTTTTTCGGCTTCAACTTTATCGTCCGGGTGAACTCTTGGTGGAGTACACATAATTACATTTTTTACCCCGGCTGCAACGGCAGGAGTAACTGTCATAATTACAGTAGAAACTAATGGAAAACGTCCTGCAGGAACATAACAACCAGCGGTTTCGACAGGAATTGTTTTCTGTCCTGTAAAAAGGCCAGGTTCTAATTCTTCTTCAAAATCTGTAAAAGATGCTCTCTGTTTTTTAGCAAATTTTAAGGCTAAATCGTGAGAATAAACCAAAGCATCATAAACATCTCTTTTTTGAATTTTAAATTTATCTGCGGCAGCTTTTAATTCTTCCTGTGGAACTTCAAAAACTGCTGGTACAGAAACATCAAATTTATTTCCATATAATCTAAGTGCTGAATCACCACGTTTTTGAACTTCTTCAAGAACAGACTTTACAACATCATTTGAGTCTGTAAAATTACGTCCCTGAAAGAATTCAGCTTCAACTTCTGAATATTTTTGAATTTTAATCATTGTATTTTCTCCCCAAGGAGTTAAAAAACTTCATTTTTTATAAATTATTTTTAACTTCTTTTATTTTTCTTTGTGTCTTTTATCTAATTCATCATAAACGTCTTTCCAGGTAACACCCTCTTTATACATTAAAACGTTTACAAAGTAGAGCAAATCGGCAGCTTCCCAGATAACTTCATCTTTTCCGTCTGCTTCGCATAATTCTTCTGCTTCTTCTTCAACTTTTTCGCGAACTCTTTTTGCATTAAGGGTTGCAGTATATGAACCTGGCTTTGGATTTGCAAATCGATCGGCAATAATATTATAAAGACGGCCCATACTTGATTTTTCCTGTGGATCGCTTGTAAAACAAGTCCAGCTGCCGGTATGACAGGTTGGTCCATTTGGAATAACTGTTGCTAAAACTGTATCGCGGTCACAATCCACTCTGAGTTTTAATACATCAAGGAAGTTTCCGCTAGTTTCGCCCTTAGTCCAGATTTTATTCTGTGAACGACTCCAGAAAGTAAGTTTATTTGTCTTAAAAGTTGTTAAGAAAGCTTCTTTATTTGCGTAGCCCTGCATAAGAACTTCGCCGTTAAAACTTTGCGCAATCACAGGGATTAAAGGAACTTTTTCAAAATCGAGACAGGCAACAAAAGCATCTTCCAGAGAAACTTTGTTTGTGTAGAGGGCCATTCCCAACTGTACATCACAATGAAGTTTTTCAAGTTCTGCAATTTCTTCCACACTTGAAACACCACCTGCAACTACAACCCTGCACTTTACTGCCTGACGGAGTTCCTTAACATAATCCATGTTGGTTCCCTGCATACAGCCTTCTTTTTCTACACAAGTAAAAAGAAGTTCTGAACAATATTTTTCGGCTTCTTTTGCACCCTGAACTAAAGAAATATCTACAGTTTCGGTCCAGCCTTTTACGGCAATTTTACCATTAAGGGAATCAACACTAATAATGATTCTTTCTTTTCCGATTGCGTCTGCAACTTCTTTTAAAAATTCTTCGTTGATTACCGATTGTCCCGGCTGAGGATTAGCTCTCCAGGCACTAGAACCAATTATAACTTTTTCGGCCCCAAGACTGATTAATTCTCTGGCCTTTTTTACGCTTCTTACTCCACCACCGGTTCTTACATTTCCCTTACGGAGAAGACTTTTTAGAAGACTTGTATTTATTGTGTTACCCTTTGCATCAACATTACCCAAGGCTGCATCAAGGTCTATAATTGCTACTTCACCAAACATATTAAAATGTCTGATAAGAGATTCTGCATCATCACGCTGCAAAACCAACTCTTTACCATTTTTTAATTGAACTACGTGTCCGTCTTTTAAATCAATAGATGATATTACCATAAGCCTATTTTACCAAATTTCAATTCTTATTACAAATTTCATTATATATTGAAGAAAATAGTTAAAATTCTTCAAAACCGCCTCTTTTAAACAAAAAAAAGACCGTCGTAAAGGAGGTGAAAACGACGGCCTTTCTTATCATATAACAAAAGGAGTTATAAGCGCCTTGCTGCAACGCTTACACTAAATAAAACAATGACCTGCTTAAAGGTTACAAAAAATATTATTTTTTTTTGTTTTATTTTTCCTTTTAGTCTCTGATTGATTCAATATTTGCTTTTCCACCTGGAACAAATGGAAGAACATTTTCTTCTGAATCTACACTACAACGTACAAAACATGGTTTGTTTCCACGTTTAGAGTCAAAGGCCTTTTTATACCATTCAGGATCAGAATCTGCATCAATTGCTTCTATACAAAATCCCCTTGCAATAGAAAGTAAATCTGGCTGGCGGGCAAAAACCGAAGCTGAATAATTTTTTTCAAAAAGATATTTCTGCTGCTGGTAAACCATTCCTAAAGTTCCATTCTGGAAAACTATAACTGTAACAGGAAGATTTAATTCTGCTAAAGTTGCCATTTCCTGAATGTTCATCATGATAGAACCGTCACCGCTAAAACAAATAACTCTTTTATCTGGGTTTGCAAGACTTGCACCAATTGCAGCAGGAAGTCCGAATCCCATTGTTCCTAAAGAACCCGAAGTTAAGAAAGAACGGGCACTTTCAATTGGATAATATTGAGCAGCCCACATTTGATGCTGACCAACATCTGTTGTTACAATTAAATCCTGGGCTTTGATACCGGCTTTTTCTGCCAGAGCTGGAACTGAGGAAATAAATTCTCTAGGGTTTGTAAGTTTTTCTCCCTGTGGACGTCCCATTGTGATTGAATCATTTTCTTTTTTAGTTTTAATGATTTTTTCAAGCCAGGCATCTCTGTCTGAATTCTGGATTTTTTCAGAATTTTTATCTTTTGCAAAAACTTCTTTAAGTTCTTCAAAGGCTTTATCAACCGGGTAAACCATAGAAATCTTTGCTGGCATAATTTTATCTACTTCTGCCGCATCAATATCAATATGAATAACTTTTGCGTTTGGACAGAATTTTGAAACAACTCCAGTTGCACGGTCGTCAAAGCGAACTCCTGCAGCAATAACTAAATCAGCTTCGTACATTGCAAGATTTGCCGCATAAGAACCATGCATACCAACCATTCCAATAAATTCTTTTTTACTTTCTGGATAGCAACCCAAGCCCATAAGACTTGTTACCAGTGGCATTGGATAAATTTCCTGAATATCGGCAATTGCCTTTGCAGCATAAGGATTATTACATCCACCTCCACAATATAAAACAGGCTTTTTAGCTTTATATAAGGCTTCTTTTATCATAGAGATTTTTTCTTCTGATTTGTCTTCCAGTTGCAAATGTTCACAGTGCTTTACATTTCTATTATTTTCATAATCTTTTGTGTATTCAGAACAATTTGCACACTGTTTTGCAAAATCATTTACAGCTTTAATCTGTGGCCACTTATCAAATTCAACTTCCTGCAACTGAACATTACGGGGAATATCAATTAAAACCGGGCCTGGACGACCTGTACAGGCAATTGCAAAAGCCTGAGGAATAATTTCCAAAAGTTCATGGGCATCTTTTACCATTACAGAATGTTTTGTGATTGGAAAAGAAAGTCCAAAAGTGTCGGCTTCCTGAAAAGCATCTGTTCCGATTAAGGTTGTATTAACCTGTCCTGTAATTGCAATAATTGGAATAGAATCTGCCCGGGCATCGGCAACTGAAGTCAAAAGATTCATTGCTCCTGGACCTGAAGTTGCAAGACAAACTGCTGGTAAACCTGTAGAACGGGTCATTCCCTGGGCAATAAATCCAGCAGCCTGTTCCTGACGCACTAGGACATGCTGAATTGAAGATCTATTTAATTCATCATACAAAGGTAAAATAGAACCTCCTGGGATTCCTGCAAGGGTTTTAATTCCCAGATCCTCTAATAATTTTACGATAATTTGTGCGCCAGTCTTTTTCATTTTATAAACTCCATAAAATAATTATTTATATAAAAAAAACCCCCCGATTTTTACCGGAGGGCTTTGCTTTTATATCTGATTTATTTTTCCAACTTAAACTAAATCAAAAATACAACAATTGCTTCCGGTTTACCTGGAAACCACTAGGACGAGATGTGTTGCAATTTTGACTAGGAAATTAAATTTCATTAAATATTTTTAGCATTTATAAAGACTTATGTCAAGAAATTATATCTAATGAGTTTTTCGTATCTTCCCGGCTCTGCTAAAGGATTTGGAGAATCAACATTAAAATCAAAAACTTCGTATTCACTGTGGGCAAAATCCAGACGGGCATTTGTAATTCCCCCCTTTTCTTCCAGTAATTTACGGTGTCTTTCTTTTGAATAACGGTGATCATACCAGTCTGGCCAGCCCCCCTGCTTGCCCCGTAAAACAAAGTCGTAACGCAAAAGGTCCTGAGCCAGAGAATAATTAAAGGCCTCTTTATTTTCTTCAAGGTAAAGTGAAAACAAAGAAAACCAGTAAGTTTCGCGGCGGGCTACCTGAAAAGTTCCTTTTTTCTGGGCCCATTTTGTAAATTCGTAAAAGAAATTCCAAAAAGATTTACACTGGCCCAGGTAATTCATAAGGTGAGGAAATTTTCCACTGTTCCAATAGGCATCAAGTAAAACTTCCAGGTCTTTTAAAAATAAAAAATCCTGATAAGACATATAGGGGGTAGAAAAAGTTTCGTAAACAGGATTTTGCATCCACTGCCAGCCATTTTTTTTAGCATAGGCTTCCATAACTGTTCCATGAAGAATCTTTAAAAAGCCTAACTGAAGGGCATCTGGTTTTAAGTCCATTACAAAATCAAAAGAGCGGCCAAAAGATTCAAGGTCTTCAAAAGGAAGACCCGCTATTAAATCCAGGTGCTGGTGAATAGTTTTTGGTATAGCCCTAACCTTTTCTGCCAGTTTTTCGACATCATCGGAGCGGGAAATTGCCCTTAAAGTTTTTTTATTGGAAGACTGAACCCCAATTTCAAACTGCATAATTCCAGCGGGTACATTCTGTAAAAATTCCAGGGCCTGACTGCTTAGATTTTCTGCTTCAATTTCAAAATGAAACATGGTTATTCCATTGTGATGGCTAAGAATATATTTCCAGATTTCAAGGTAACGCTGACTTTGCAGATTAAAAGTTCTGTCGCAGAATTTTACCAGTGGAATGTTTGCATCTAAAAAAATCTGTAAATCGTGAAATACTCTTTCCAAAGGCATAAAACGAACCTGTTTATCCAAAGAGGACATACAATAAGAGCAGGAATAAGGACAGCCCCGGGAACTTTCATAATAGTAAATTTTATTATTTACCTCTGCAGGAAGGGGCCTTTCTTCTAATTCCGGATAGGCAAAGGGCAGTTCCGATAAATTGCAGATAAGTTTTTGATTCCCGGTAAATTCTATTTGATTTTTGTTACGGATAAATAATCCTTCTACATTTTTTAATTCCTGGTAGAGTTTTTCCTTTACAACTTCTGTACCAGCAGTAAAATCCCAGACTTCTTTTGCTATTTCCAGGCTTTCTGCAAGCTTTGCTAAAACTCTTTCTCCTTCGCCAAAAATTACAAAATCCAGATCTTCTAATTTTTCCAGATAAAGTTTTGCGGCGTAAGAAAATTCCGGACCTCCAGCGCCAATAAAAGAATGTGGAAGAATCTTTTTTATATCTGGAATGATTTTTGAAATTAACTCTGCATTCCAAATGTAAGTTGAAAATAAAACAAGGTCTGCTCCACTTTGATAAATGCCCCGTAAGATTTCTCCTATCGGCTGATTAATTGTAAATTCTTTGTATTCAATAAAAGAGCGGGCGTTACGGGCCGGCATTTGAGGCCCGTTAGAAGGGGTAGCCAAAGATGAGTCGGATTCTTCCGGCTTAGCTTGGGCGCAGGGGAAGGCTTTCCCCTCCTTTAAAAGATAATTGTAAAGGGCTCTTACTGAAAGACTTGTGTGAGAATAAGAGGCGTTTAGGCTGACCAGTAAAATTTTCATAAAAATATTTTAATTCAATCTTTGACTAATTAAAAGGCTCCTTGATTTCTTAATTTATTTTGGCTTTTTTGTGCATTTTGCAATAAGAATTACTTAAACCTTTTCTTTTTTTTCAATTAAAGCCTGTCATTTATTTCATTTTTATTAAATGATTTGTTATAATTATTCTAAGTTTAATAAAAAAAGAGGTATCTCTATGAAAAAATCACTTTTGGTTTTAGCAGCTGCTCTTATGGCATTTGCTTTTGTAAGCTGCGGTGGCGAAAAAAAAGCCGTAGTAAAGATTGGTGTTTATGAACCTGCTTCTGGTGATAATGGTGCTGGTGGTAAACAGGAAACTCTTGGTATGCAATATGCAAACTCTATTACTCCTACAGTTGAAATTGCTGGTAAAGAGTATAAAGTTCAGCTTGAAATTGTTGATAATGAATCTTCAAATGATAAGGCTGTTACTGCCGCTTCTGAATTAGTTTCTAAAGGAGTTTCTGTAGTTCTTGGTTCTTATGGTTCTGGAGTTTCTATTGCTGCTTCTGATACTTTTGCAGCCGCTGGGGTTCCTGCTATTGGTGTAACTTGTACAAATCCTCAGGTTACTGCTGGTAATGACCACTACTTCCGTATTTGTTTCTTGGATCCATTCCAGGGTTCTGTTCATGCAAATCTTGCTAAAGATAAATTCAATGCTAAAAAAGCTTATTGTCTTTCTAAACTTGGTGATGACTACTCTGGTGGTCTTGTAAATTACTTTGTTGAAGCTTTCCAGGCTCTTGGTGGTGAAGTTGTTGCTGAAACTTTCCCAGATGGAACTTCTGATTTTGCTGCTTATGTTTCTAACGCTAAAAAAGAAGGTGCTGATGTTTTCTTCTCTCCAGTTTCTATTGAAGCTGCTGCCCTTATCATTGAACAGGCTAACACACAGAACTTAACAATTCCTGTATTGGCTGGTGATACTTGGGATTCTAACGTTATTCTTGCTGCCGCTAAGGGAACTGATGTTGATCTTTATGTAACAACCTTCTTTGTTGAAGGTTCTACAGACAAACAGGTTGTTGACTTTGTTGACGGATTCCGCAATTACATTAACACAAATGCTACTGCAAAAACTAACAACGGTGGAGATGACGAAATCGCTGCTGTTTCTGCTATGGGATTTGATGCTTACTACACTGCTTTGGAAGCTTTGAAAAAGGCTGGTTCTACAAAGTCTGAAAACGTTCTTAAAGTTCTTCCTTCTGTAACTTACAAAGGTGTTTCTGGAAGTATTGCATTTGACGAAGTTGGTGACGCTATTCGTGACGTTGCTTACATTAAGAAAGTTAATACTGAAACAGGAAAATGGGACTTCGTTGCTCAGCAGACTGTAAAATCTAACTAATTTTATAATTCCCAGAGGTTCCCGCAATTTTCCGGGGGCCTTTTATGGGACTTTTTAGGGGAAAGATTAATTTCTTTTCCCGCAATTTTGTCTTTTTGGACTATAATCATTTTAATAAGTTTAGTTAAAAATAATTTAAGAAAGTTTCAATTTATAAATTAAGGATTTTTTAATGAATTTCTTCCAGACAAACCTGCCCTACTTACTCGCCGGAATTTCTACCGGGGGACAGTATGCATTAATAGCTATTGGTTACACAATGGTTTATGGTATTTTAAGACTTATAAACTTTGCTCATGGTGATGTTTTTATGGCCGCTGGTCTCATCATGATTTACACTTACACAGTTTTACCTTTATGGCTTTGTATTCCTTTAACGATTATTCTTACCGTTTTAATGGGCTTTGCTGTAGAAAGAGTTGCATATAAACCTTTAAGAACAGCACCTCGTATGTCTATTATGATTTCTGCAATTGGTATGTCTTACCTTATTCAGAACCTTGCTTTGTATATTACAGGTGGATTATTAAAAACTTACCCTAAGATTCCTTGGATTAGTGATTCTGTTACTGTCTTTGGGGCTATAACAAAAAGGGTAACTGTAATAACTCCAATCTTAACTATAATTCTTGTGGTTGCTCTGGTTATGCTTATCAACCATACAAAAATTGGAATGGCAATGAGAGCCGTTTCCAGAGATTTTGAAACTGCCCAGTTGATGGGAATTAAAATTGATTCGGTTATTTCTATGACCTTTATCATTGGTTCTTTCCTGGCGGCAGTTGGTTCTATTTTATTCTTTTCTAATTATCCGGGGGTAACGCCAACAGTTGGTGGTATGCCGGGATTAAAAGCCTTTGTTGCGGCTGTTTTTGGAGGAATTGGTTCTATTCCGGGAGCTGTTATTGGGGCCTTTATAATTGGTATTTGTGAAAATCTTATTAAAGGTCTTGGATGGACAACCTTCTCTGATGCCTTTACTTTTGTACTTTTAATTGTTGTTTTGATGTTTATGCCAACTGGTATTTTTGGCGAAAAACAGACTGATAAGGTCTAAGGGAAGGCGGTGAATAAAATGAGTCAAATTAAAGAAGCTTTAACACAGAAAGATAAAAATAAAAGCCGCGATATGATTATTTCTTTTGCAATCCTGGCTTTATTATTTGTTTTACTTTTTATATTGGAAAAAGTTCTTCCTAGAACTTCTATTATTTTTACGGTTCTTAAAAAAGGTGCAATTTATGCCCTTGTAGCCGTATCTATGAACCTTTTGAACGGCTTTACCGGCCTTTTTAGTCTGGGCCAGGCAGGTTTTATGCTTTTGGGGGCCTACACTTATGCAATATTTACAATTCCAGTAGCTTTAAGGCCTCAGGTTTATCAGTATTATGACGGTGGATTAATTCAATTCACAATTCCGGTAATTGCGGCCCTGATTTTAGCAGGATTAGTTGCAGCCCTTTTTGCTTATTTGATTGGTCTTCCAGTTCTTAAATTAAAATCTGACTACCTTGCAATTGCAACTTTGGGTTTTGCAGAAATTATTCGTGCAATTTTTCAGTGGGATAAATTAGGGGTTATTACAAACGGTTCTAATCTTTTGAGAAAATATCCGGTTTACCGCTCTACACTCTTCTATTTTGCTGTAAGCGGTGTATGTATTGCAATTATTGTACTTTTAATTAATTCAACTTACGGACGAGCCTTTAAGGCTATTCGCGACGATGAAGTTGCTGCCGAGGCTATGGGTATTAATCTTGCTCACCATAAAAGACTTGCCTTTACAATTTCTTCATTTTTTGCGGGAGTTTCCGGGGCACTTTTGGCTATGTTCCAGACAACAATTCAGGCCAGTCAGTTTAAATCTGCAATGACTTACGAGATTCTTTTGATTGTTGTAATTGGAGGAATTGGTTCTGTTACTGGTTCTTGTATTTCTTCCTTCCTCTTTATTGCCTGCTCTGAATGGTGGTTAAGATTCTTAGATAACGCAAACTTAAACTTAACTTCACTTCAGATTTTACGTCCTGGATTTAGAAAAGTTGTATTTTCGGTTGTAATTATGCTTATTGTACTTTTCTACCAGAAGGGAATTATGGGAGAACATGAATTTAATCTTGGGGGAATAATAAAATTCTTTAAGACCTTGCCTTCAAGATTTAAGAAAAATAAAAAAGCTAGCCAGGAAGCTGCAAAATAAGGATGACAAATATGAGCGAAAACGTATTAAAAATGGAAAATGTCACAATGCAGTTTGGTGGTGTTGTGGCTGTAAATGATTTAAGTCTTGAAGTAAATAAAGGCGAAATTGTTTCTTTGATTGGTCCAAACGGAGCGGGAAAAACAACGGCTTTTAATGTTGTTACCGGTGTTTATGCCCCTTCTAACGGAGCAGTATATTTTAATGGAAATAAAATTGTAGAAAATTATCCCCGCGGAAAGATGAAAAAACTCTACGCAGGTCTTGATAAGGGAAAATTTACCCATCATCTGGAACCAACTCCAGATAAAATTACAAAATTGGGAATTGCTAGAACTTTCCAGAACATCAGATTATGGAAAAGCCAGACTGTATTCACAAATATTTTAATTGCAAAGCATTTAAGAAGGACTTCTAACGTTTTTTCTGCAACTTTTAGATTGAACTGGAAAGAAGAAAAAGCCCAGCGTAAAGAAGTTGAAGAACTTTTGAAGATTCTTGATTTATATGATGTAAAAGACGAAATTTGTACTTCCCTACCTTATGGTTTACAAAGACGTCTTGAAATTGCCCGCGCCCTGGCTACAAATCCAAGTCTTTTATTATTGGACGAACCAGCCGCCGGTATGAATCCACAGGAAACCGCAGAATTAACCGATTTTATCCGCAAGATTCGTGATGATTTCCACCTTACAGTTTTTATGATTGAACACCACATGGATTTAGTAATGGATATTTCTGACAGAATTTACGTATTGAACTTTGGTGCTTTGATTGCCCAGGGAAATCCAGAAGAAGTACAGAATAATCCAGAAGTTATCGCTGCTTATCTTGGCGAAAGCGAGGTGAACTAATGTTACAGATTAAAGATTTACATGTTTCTTACGGTGGAATTAAAGCCCTTCGCGGAGTAAATATCGATGTTCCAGAAGGAAAAATTGTTACCTTGATTGGAGCAAACGGAGCAGGAAAATCAACTCTCCTAAGAACAATCAGCGGTCTTGTAAAAGCAGAAAGTGGAAGTGTAACTTTTAACGGAAAAGAATTGCTGGGACTTCCAATTAACAAGGTTTGCAGCGAAAAAATTGCCCTTTCTCCAGAAGGAAGAAGAGTTTTTACAGATTTGACCGTTCAGGAAAACTTAAAAATTGGTTCTTACCTTAGAAAAGATAAAAAAGAAATAGAAAAAGACCTTAAATGGGTTTATCACTTATTTCCAAGACTTGAAGAACGTTCCTGGCAGCTTGCAGGTACACTTTCGGGTGGTGAACAGCAGATGTTAGCAGTTGGAAGAGCCTTAATGAGTCGTCCAAGTCTTTTAATGCTGGATGAACCTTCTTTGGGACTCGCTCCACTTATTGTTCAGCAGATTTTTGATATTATTAAAGAAATCAACAAGGCTGGAGTTACCGTTCTTTTGATTGAACAGAATGCAAACATGGCTCTTAAAACCGCCGATATTGCTTATGTTATTGAAACTGGAGAAATTGTTCTTACCGGTAGTGGTCAGGAAGTAATGGCCAATCCTCAGGTTAGAGAAGCTTATCTTGGTAAGAAAAAATAATCTGAAAAAATGAGTTTAAACTGCAATGAAATCAATCTAATTTTAGAAGAACTCGATTTAGAGGGTGCTTTTATTCAGGATATTATTCAGCCTGGATATGACACCCTGGCCTTTTATACCTACAAAGAAGGAAATGCTAAAACAGTCCTCATTTGTACAGCGCAAAATTCCGTTAGAATAAACGAAAGCCGCAGAAAAATCAGTAAAAATGATAAACCCCTGCGATTTATGGAATTTTTACGCTCAAGAATAAAGGGTTGCAGAATTAATTATTGTAAGCAGATTGGCCTTGAAAGAGTTATCCTCTTAAAATTATCCCACAGTCAGGATGAAAATTTTAATATGTACATAAGATTGTGGAATAACGCTGCAAATATAATCCTTTGTGATCAAAATGATTTTGTTTTAGATTCAATGTTCCGCCGTCCCGATAAATACGAGATGAAGGGGGAAACTTTTATTCCTCCAGCAGTGATTGAAGAAAAATTAAGTCAGGCCCAGGAAAAATTCCCTGTCCGAAATTGGAAAGAAATTCTACAAGAAATAAATCCGGAAGAAAATGAAAAAGCAGGCCTAAATCAAGTGTCCTACATAAAAACTTTTAATGAGTTTATTGATTACTGGTATTCAGAACACGCTTCAAACCTGAGCCGTCAGTCTTTACTTGAAAAAGCAGAAAAATGGTATAACGTAAATCATTCAAAAAGAATGGCCGCCCTGGATAATCTTAAGAAAAAAATTGATTCTTTTAAAAATGCAGAGCAATTAAAACACCAGGGGGATTTAATTTTATCCTACTCTTATTTAATTAGCCCTTCCTCAAAATACCTTGAATGTCAGGATTACGATAGCGGAAAAACAGTTAAGATTTTAATTGATCCTCAAAAATCACCTCAGGGAAACGCTTCTGAATATTATAAAAATTACAAAAAAGCCCTTTCTGGCTCTGAAGAATTAAAACACGACATTGAAATTGCAGAAAAACAGATAGAAAAACTGGATAAACTTTATCAGGACATTTTGAATGAAAAAAATCCCGTAAAAATTGAACAAATGTTAAGGCGGGATTCTACTCCAAACCAGAAAAAAGATAAGGGGCATCCGGGTTTAGATTACACTGTGGACGGCTGGTATATACTTGTTGGCCGGGACGCAAAGGAAAATGACGAGCTTTTAAGACATTATGTAAAAGGTCAGGATTTATGGCTCCACGTAAGGGATTTTCCAGGCGGTTATGTCTTTGTAAAAAATCAAAAGGGAAAAACTGTACCTCTGAATATTCTTCTGGATGCAGCAAATCTGGCGGTTTATTATTCAAAAGCCCGTAAAAATACTAAAGTTGATTTATATTATACTCAGGTAAAATATCTTAGAAGGGCAAAAAATGGTCCAAAAGGTCTTGTTATTCCAACCCAGGAAAAGAACCTTTGTATCACTCCAGATAAAGAAAGATTAAGCCGTTTGGATAGCCTTCACGAAGAAGCCCAAATTTAAGAAGAAGCTCAAATTTAAGATTGAATTAATTTAATAATGACCAATTCCTATATTTATTGTATAATATTTTCGTGTTTATTGAAGATTTAGGTGAAATTAAGGCAGTCGCTTTTGATGTAGACGGAACTCTTTACAGAAGTCACAGACTTACAATTAGGGTTTTGCCTTATGTATTAAGACATTCAAAAATATTTCTAAGTTACAGAAAGGCAAGAAATGCAATGCATGAGCAGAAAAAGCCTCTGCATAATTTCAAAGAAGAACAATTAAACATATTCTCAAAAAGTTTAAAACAAGCTCCAGAGCAGGCTGAAAAAACCTTAAAAGAAACCATTCATGATGGTCTTAAAAAGTACTTCAAGAAAATTAAACCCTGCCACGGCGTTGTAGATTTAATTTCTGAATTAAAAGCAAATGGTATGAAAATTGCACTCATGTCTGATTTACCTCCAGAACAAAAAGGGGATATCTGGGGTATTAAAGATTTGTGCGATGTTACTTTGTGGTCTGAAGACAGCGGTGCCATTAAACCTTCAAAGCTGCCATTTGATAAATTAGCGGAAGAACTAAAATTACCTGCAAATGAAATCCTTTACGTAGGAAACAATCACAAGTATGACATTCTGGGAGCAAAAAATGCCGGTATGAAGACTGCATGGATTGTTTATCCGGTAATTCAAAGATTTGGAAAAAAATCAAAAGATGCTGACATTACGTTTAACAGTTACAATCAGTTGAAGCGTCAGCTATTAAAAGAAAAAAAATAATTTAATAAATAAATCAAATTTTTAATTGGGTGGGATTAAAAAATGACTTTAGCGATTGCAATTCTCGTTTCAATTGTTGCTTCAATTGGAATTTCCTTGTATTTCCAGAAATTAAACAAAAGCAACAACTCTATGGATAGTGTAAGACGTTATGCCGATAAAAGGCAGTCTGATTTTGAAGGAATGATTCAAACTTACAAATCAGATTTTAACGGACTAATCAGTGAATTCAAGGCTCAGCAGACTCAGGCAAATGCAGCCATTAAACTGTTTAAACAGCAGAATGAAGAATTCGACCAGAAGGTAAAATCTTTAGATAACAGCATCTCAACCGTTAATACTATTGAAAATCAAATTTCCCACTACTCAAAATTATTGAACGAACTGAGCGAGATGACTGTAAATGTTGAAGAAAACCTTGAAAGACTGCACAAGGAAAGTGGAATTGTAAATTCCCTGTCTGCAAGATTAAACAAACAGCAGAATGTTGTTGATGCTCTTGAAAAACACATTCCAGAAGTTTCAAAAGGCTTTTCTGATTATAACGAAGAACAGCTCAAGGCAGTTGGCACTAAACTTTTAGAGCAATACGAAAACTATGCCCAGGAACTTGCAAAAGAAATCCAGAAATCAAAGACAGAAGCAGAAAATTCTCTTGTTTATATAAAACAAAATATCCAGGATGTTTACAATCAGGCAGCAGATAAGGCAGAAAAACTTGAAAACACAGCCTTTGCTCATCTTAGTCAGCAGGCTCAGGCCCGTTCTGATCAATATCTGGGAGAATTAAAGGCTCAGACAGAAAATCTCCAGAAAGAACTTACAAATCAGTTCAATCAGGCTTCAAGCGAAATTACAAACCGCTTTAAGGATTTGTCTAAATCTCTGGATGACCAGTCAAAGGAATTACAGTCTAATTTTGACCAGAAGAACGAAATTACAGTAAAAAATTACAAAGAAGCAGAAGCAAAACTTATTGCAGATGTAAAACAAAATCTTTTAACAATAAACGACAAGTTCAACAAAAAAGTTACCGACCTTTCAAATGTTTTTGCAGAAAAAGTTGAGACTATGCAGAACAAATATCAGGCCCAGCTTGATTCTATCGGCGGTAAAAACGACAGCATTATTGCAAAAGTTACTGCCCGCTTTGAAGACGATAACAAAAAAATGGAAGACAAATATTCTTTACAGATTTCAAATATGCAGAATAAGAATGACGAAAGATACCAGACTCTTACCAGCAAATTTGATGATGACTTTAAGAAATTCTCTGAAAAATATAATAATGCCTTTGAACACGCAACCGCTACAAACAACAAAAAAGTTAATGACTTTAACAACCGCTTTGTAGAAGAACACAAAAAGTTTGTAGAAAAAGTAGATTCTTTAATTACCCAGTACACAAACGAAAACGAAAGCAAGATTCAGGCCTTTACAGCCGATAACGAAAACAAAATCAATTCAATTATTACAAGCAGTCAGGAAAAACTTAATTCTCTTACTCAGGAAAATGAAAGAAGAATTCAGGAAATTGAAGAAGAAAATTCTTCAAGAATCTCTGCAATTGAATCTGAAAATCAGATGAAACTTGACCAGATTTCCGGCCTTAACGAAAAACAAATCAACGATATTATTGACCAGAGTCAGGCTAAGATTGACCAGTTGACTTCCGGAAGTACAGAAAGATTTACAGCCTTCCAGGAAGAAAGCGACAGAAGATTTGAAGAACTTACAAGCTCTACTAATCAGAGATTTGCAGAAATTGAAAATTCAACAAACTCAAGATTAACTCAACTTGAAGGCTCTTCTGATTCAAGATTCAGCAAAATTGAAGAAAGCACAAATTCTCGTTTTGCAGAAATCGAAGGAAATACAAATTCAAGAATTGCTAAATTCTCACAAGAAACAGAAGATAAACTCCTTAATCTTGAAAGCAACACAAAAGATATAGTTGATAGAATTACCGCTTCTACCGAAGAAAGACTTTCAACTTTTGAAAATTCAAGTAATCAAAGACTTGAAAAAATCGCAAGTGAAACAGAAAATAAACTTTCTCTCCTTGAAGAAAAATCTTCCAGCCTTCTTGAAAATGCAAAAGAAAAACTCGAAAATCTTACAGCCTCTACAAGCGAAAAACTTGATCAGCTGGATCAGATTACAAACTCAAGATTCGATGAAATCTCTAACAACAATGACCAGAGATTAAGAGAATTCCAGAACAATTATTCAGAAAGACTTCAGGAAATTATTTCTAAGAACAAAGAAAATTACGATGAAATTGAAGCTTCAATAAGAGCTGAATTCGATAAGATCGTAAAAGAAAATTCAGAAGAACTTTCTAAGATGGTAAGTGACCGCGAAAGTACCCTGAGTAAAATTGCCGCCGATATCGAAAACAAAATCTCAGCAATTAAGGCTAAATCAGAGGATGATTATAAAGAAATCTCCCAGGATTACCAGACAAGACTTTCTGCCTTTACAAATACTTTCTCAAACAAACTGGAAGAAGTTGGAGTTTTGGAAAAAGATTTTAATAACAAAATCGAAAGTCTGCGCGATGAAATTGATAACAACATGAAAGATTACAACGAAAGAAACCAGGAATTAAGAAGCAATATCACAGATATGCAGGATTCTCTTTCTTCTACCCTTACAAATGTTATCAACCAGACAAATAAATCTGTTCAGTCAGCAGAAGAATCTCTTGAAAAGATTCAAAACCAATGCGATGCAGCTGTAAAGAGAACAGAAGAATTAAAACCTGATCTGGAAAGAAAAATTACAGAAGTTAATTCAAATATTGAAAATTTCCAGAACGAAACAAATATCAAACTCAACGGACTTTCAAAAATCATTACAGATTCAGTTCGTAAGGCTGTAAACGAAAGCGAAGTTAAACATTTGAATATTCTTGAAGAAGTTGATGAACAGTTGAATCAGTACAAAAAAGACATTGAATATAAACTGTCTAAACTTTCAATTTCTCAGTCAGACATTGATACTTTGGAAAAATCTTTAAAGAGTGCAATGGCCGAAGTTCAGAACAGAGTTTTAACTTCTTTTGATAACTTCACCAACCTTCAGAAAGAAAAACACGAAGATTTCTCTAACAGAATTAAAGAAGATGCAAATGCAGTTGAAAATAAAATCAACGAAATTAATTCTTCTCTGGATGCCCTCAAAGATTCTGCAACAGGAAATATGAGCGCTAAACTCCAGGAATTCGAATCAAACTTCGAAAAGAACCTTTCTACAAAAAATAATCAGGTGGAAAGTCAACTTGATGAATGGAAACGTAATTTTGACCAGAAGATTTCAAGCCTTGCCCAGAATTACGAAAATTCAAGAAAAGAACTGGAAGAATCTTACCTTTCTGAACTCAAGACAAATATTTCTACAATGACCGAAAAATCTAACGAACAATACGCAAGAGTTTCTAAGTCTTTGGAAGATTCTAAAAATGAATTAGAAGATTCTCTGGCAGATATTAAAGAAAGTCTTACAAGATTTAGAACAGAAACTAATAACTCAATCGATAAGATTTCTTCTATTTCGGAAAGTGAACTTAAAAAGCAGTTAGAAGCAAATTCAAGACAGGTTCAGGAAAGTCTTTCTAAGGTAGAAAATCAATTACTCGAAGATGTTAATAAATTCGAAGAAGCAGTAAAAACCCGCCAGGACACTTCCGCTTCGGCAATTGATGCAGCCCTTTCAGAATTTAATATCTGGAAACAGCAGCTTAAAAATCAATTTGATGACACAAGTTCAATTTACAATGAACAGATGGATTCTATTAAGGCCAATTCCGAAAACAAAATCAATGAAGTTGGCCAGAGTCTTTTGAAAAATATGAATGAATATGAAAAATCAGTTCAGGAACAGCATAATCTTCTTAATGACAAAATTGCAGAGTTGGAAGAAAAAACTCAGGGCTCCCTTGAAGATTACAAAAATCATTCTCAGTCAATCATTGCAAAACTTCAGTCTATGTACAACCAAATGCTTGAAGCTACAAAAGAACGCATAGATGAACAAAATGAAAATGCAAATCAGTCTATTGAAACTATAAAGAAGGAAATTACCGAAGCCGCAGAAAATAACAGAATTAGCCAGTCTAATATGATTATGAAAATGCAGAACGAAACAAATGACCTTCAGCATTCAATAAACGATATTACAAAAGAAATTCAGGCTGTAAAAACTAATATGCAGGTTTACGAAAAAGCAGAACAGATGCGTAAACAGTTGGAAAATAATTTCCAGTCTTTGAACGAAACTTTTGCAAAACTGGAAGAATTTGACACAACTGCAAACAGAATTAACAACCAGTACCTTTCTATGAAAAAGATTAACGATCAGGTTGAAGAACAAATCAGCGTAATCGAAAATCAAAAGAATCGTGTTACAAACCTTGAACAGCAGTTTGGTAAACTTTTTGCCCTTTCAAACACAATCGACAGCAGAATGCAGACTTTAACTACAACTAATGATGACCTTACTTCAATGCAGGTTACTGTAAAAGATTATACCGACAGACTTGTACAGGTTTCGGGCCAGTTTGAAAGATTGGACAAGAAAAGCGAAGTTATAGACAGAGTTTCTAAAGATGTAGATACTTCTTTTGCCAAGATTCAGGAACTGGAACAGATGATTAAAGATTGTAACCGTCAGATTGTTTCTTTACCTCAGGAAATTAAAGAAACCCAGAATAACATCGACAAGATTATTAATGACGGACCAAAAATTACAGAAGCAATCGGCAGACTTAAAGATTTATCTTCTTTAGTAACAGAAACCCAGCACAAAATTGATGAAATGAATTCTGCTAAAAACGGAATTACAAAGGCTTCAATTAGTCTTCAGGAATTAGAAAAGAGAGTTAACGTAAAGTTCAATACCCTTAAGATGATTGATGAAAAAGATAAGATTGGGCCATACGATAATTCTTCAATTTCTCCAAGCGAAAAAGAATCTATAAGAGGTCTTAAAAGAGACGGCTGGACAATTAAAGAACTTTCTGAAAGATTCCACAGAACAGAAAATGAAATTGAATTATTACTGGATACCTTCCCAGATTAATCAAAAGTAAAGGTCTTTAGTCTTTAGATAGAAGGCAAACAACATAGGCTTCTAAAGCCTGACTTGTACCAACGGGAGGGATTTTCTCTCCCGTTTTTGCTTTAACAAAGACCTGGTCAGGATTAATTTCAAGTATAGAAGCAATAGAATTAATAACCTGCTGACGGAAAGGAATAAATTTTGGTTTTTCAAGTTTTACAACGCAGTCCAGGTTTTCAATCTTCCAGCCAGCCTTGTAAATATCTTTTAGTACTGTTTTTAATAAAAAAGCAGAATCGGCATCCTTCCATTTTGCTTCTTCTGGGGGAAAATAAGAGCCAATATCGCCAAGGCCACTGGCCCCCAAAAGAGCATCGGTTATAGCGTGTAAAAGTAAGTCTCCATCGGAATGACCGTCTTCGCCCTTTTCAAAAGGAATCTCCACTCCACCTAAAAGCAGCTTTCTACCATCTACTAATCTGTGTAAATCATATCCAAGACCAACTCTTATCATAATTTTTCCTTCCTTAAAATCAAATACCGGAGGTTGTTTCAACAACCGAGGATATTTGATTGGCAATATAAGAGTTTCGCAAGAAACTCTAAGTTAAATTGAATGGCGATATTTTAGACATTCAATTTAAACCTTAATTTAATTTTTCCAAATCCTGAGGATAAGTTATTTTTATATTTTCCGGACTACCCTGATAGGTTTTTACAGGGCCACAATATTGTCCCCATATTTCTGTATCATCTGTATAAGTTTGCTTACTCTTCATTGCCTTGGTATAAGCCTGTAACAAAGATTCAAAAGTAAAATTTTGAGGAGTTTGTACAGAAGCAAGTTGATTTCGGCAAAGATGACGGCTTATAAAACCTTTTTGGTCAATTTCTTTTTGGGTATCTATTGGGGTAATTGCAGGAACGCTGGCGCCATAAGTAAGGGCAGTTTCTATTCCCTTTTGAATGATTTCCTGACTTACAAAGGGTCTGGCTCCGTCATGAATTAAAACTATTTGGGTAGAATCTTTTACTGCTTTCAAAGCCTTATAAACTGATTCCTGTCTGGAAGCCCCGCCTTCTACAATTTTAAAAAAATCAGGGCTTCTTATGTCGGCTTGTAATAATTCTAGAAATTCCCCGTCCGAAAATAAAAGTTCCTGACATTTAATAAGCTGGCCCGGTGGACAAGTTATTATAAGATTTAAAAAATTGTAATTTTGAGGACCTTCTTCCAGGGCTTTAAAAAAAGTTTTAGCACAGCTACTTAGAACTGTGCCATTTTTGAAAGGTAAATATTCTTTTTTTATACCATTACCGATCCTACTTGAAGAACCGGCAGCGGTAATTATTACAGTAATATTTGTCATCTTACTTAATAAGGATCAGATAAATTAGAATTCTTCGTCATCACCAAAATCATCATCAGAATCCATATCGTCTGATGAATTTGAATCATCCTGATCGTCCGAATCATCCGAGTCGTCTGAATCATCTGATTTTTTCATATCATCCATTAAATCATCATCTTCATCTTCGTCAAGATTCTGAAGGTGTTTGATTTTTGGTGCTAATCCAGGTGGCTCAAGTTTTGTATGAATTTCACTTTCTATTTCTTTTTCTGATTTTTCAAGAGCGATTGAGATTTCATCAATAAGAAGTTTTTTAGCCGAATCATAAAGTTTTCTTTCCTGAATAGGCAACTCTTTTACTTTACTTCTGTTATACAAACATCTAACGATTGTAGCGATATCTTTAATGGTACCTTTTTTAAGTAAATCAAGATTCATCTGATAACGCAATTTCCAGTCAGAAGTAATAGGTTCACATTCTTCAGAAAGTAAATTTAAAGCCTGTTGAGCTTCTTCTGCATCAACAGTCTGACGAATGCCTAAAGATTCAGCATTATCAACTGGTACCATAACCATCATATCTGAAGCTTCAATGTAAATCTTATAATATGGAGTCACAGTATCTTTGAAAGATCTCTCAAAAACTTCAACAATTTTTCCAACACCCTGACTTGGGTAAACGACCTTCTGGTCAACTTTAAACTTTGTATCCATAGATTTGAATATTATAGCACAAAAATCAGCTTTATTCAATTTTGAAGATTTAATTATCTATTATAAATTACCAGAATAAATAGTAATATTTGCGATATTTTCAAATGTTTGCTTGCAAATATAAACAATTTCAACTATATTAAAGGCCATCACAAGAGTGTGATGCGAAGGCTAAGGTTTAAGGATTAATTTTTTGGATTTATAAATAAACTTTGCTTTCGGTGGATTAAAGAAAACAGAGGTTATTTATGAAACACGAAGAATTAACAGGGGTAAGTGTCCCTGCAGAGGATAATTCTGTCCTCCCAAGCGAATTAAACGAAAACGAAGCAATTCAAGATGAAAACACAGAAAATGAAGATGCTGAAGTTTCTTTTGAAGATTTAGGCCTTGATGAATACACTTTAGCAGCCGTAGAAAGAAAGGGATTTAAACTTCCTTCTCCAATCCAGGTATTAGCAATTCCAAGATTATTAGATGGCGATACAAATCTTATTGCCAGAGCAAGAACCGGTACAGGTAAAACTGCAGCCTTTGGACTTCCAATTATTCAATCAATCAAAGAAAAAGCAAGTAATGTTCAGGCCCTTATTCTTGAGCCAACCCGAGAACTTGCAATGCAGACTTGTACAGAAATGCAGTCTTTTTCAAGTAATGGCATTCCAAGAACCTGCGTGCTCTACGGTGGAGCTTCTTACTCAACTCAAATTAAAGAGCTTAAGAGGGGTTGCGAAATTGTAGTTGGAACCCCTGGCCGTATAAAAGATCACCTGGAAAAGAAAACTTTAGACTTAAGTAAAATTAAATATTTTATTCTTGATGAAGGCGATGAAATGCTGGATATGGGCTTTATTGACGATATCCGGGAAATATTTGCCCAGGCCAATCCAGAGGCAAGAATTCTTTTATTTTCTGCAACAATGCCAGCCCCAATTTTAAAAATCGCCGCTGATTTTATGGGTGAATATGACATTATTGAAGAAGAAAAAGTTGTAGACCAGGCTCTTGCAATTGACCAGAAATTCTGGGTTGTTAGAGAAAACGAAAAAATTGAAGCCCTTGTACGCTTAATTGATATGTCTCCAGATTTTTACGGACTTGTTTTTACAATGACAAAAATGGATGCAGATAATGTTACTAGACTTCTTGATTTAAAAGGCTATGAAGCCGCAGCCCTTCACGGAGATATTATGCAAAATCAACGTGAAAAAGTTCTGGAACGCTTTAGATCTAAAAAAACAAGAATACTTGTAGCAACCGATGTAGCAGCCCGTGGAATTGATATTTCTGGAATAAGCCATGTTGTAAACTACTCTCTTCCATTTGATGCCGCCACTTACGTTCACCGAATTGGACGTACCGGTAGAGCAGGAGCAGAAGGAATTGCCGTTACTTTTGTAAGACCTGAAGAAAGAAGAAAATTAACTTTCTTACAAAGAGCCGTTTCAAAAGCCAGCAAGGGTCAGATGAAAGAAGAAAAAATTCCATCTGTAAATGAAGTTCTTGCAATCAAAGAAAAAAGACTTATTGAAGAATTAAAAGCAAAACTTTTTGAAGGCAGCGAAAATAAAGCAGAAGAAATTTCAGAAGAGCTGGCAGAAAATGAATTAGAAGCAGAAGTAATCGAAAGCTCAGAAAATACATCGGAAAATACAAGTGAAGAAAACCTTCAGGAAGAAAAGGGACCTAAGGTAAATCCAAAATTACTCAACAAGAAATTTGTAGAACTTGCCCAGGACCTTATTCAAAATCAAAAGGCCGAAGAAGTTTTGGCAGGCGTACTTTCAATTCTTTATGGCGATAAATTAAGTTCAAAACACTACGGAAAAATCAGCCAGACTAAAGATTTTGCTCCAAAGGGTGACCAGATGAGAGTCTTTATTTCTCTTGGTAAAAAAGATGGTTACAGGGCCCGCGAAATTGCAGACTATTTTAGTAATATGCTCCATATTCCTGGCCGACTTGTAGATCAGATTGATGTAGCCCAGCAATTTTCTCTGGTAAACCTGCCTGTGGCTTCGGCAAAAAAAGCGGTTGAAATGTCTAAAAATGATAAGAGACTGCCTCATATGCACTTTGACATGAAAGAAGAAGGCAGAGGTTCAAGAAAAGGCTCAAGATCTTCGGGCCGGGACAGGGATTCTTCAGAAAAACGCGGAGAAAGAAGCCGTAAAGACCGTGACAGCCGGACAAATAATGGAAGAAGAGAAAAACGTATGGAAGGCCGTTCAAAAGGCAACCGTCCAAATGTTCATACCCAGAGCGAAAGAACTTCCAGCCGTAGCGCAAATAAAAGTAACGCAAAAGCTTTTATTAAAAAGGCCGAAAGATTTTAATCTAATTTAAGATAGATTCTAATAAGACCCCGTTTTTATAGACTAATTTAAGGCTAAAAAATGGGGCCTTTTTGTCTATAAGGTCTAAAAAGATTTCATCGCCTTTCCAGTGGGGTAAATCATTCATTTTAGATTTTAAAACCCATTCCAAATCCCCTTCATCACAAACTTTAAGCTGGCCCTTAAAATCATCGGTCCAGAATAAATGCATATATTCTGTATAGGGATTATCTTCCTGGCTCATATCAACAAAGGTAACAAACCCCCGGTATTCAATTTTACCAAGTTCAAGGCCACTTTCTTCTTTTACTTCCCGGCGAATACAATCCTGGGGACTTTCGCAATTTTCCAGTTTACCGCCAATTCCAATCCACTTATCTTTATTCAGGTCATTGATTTTTTTAACCCGGTGGAGCATTAAATATTTTCCGTCTTTTTCTATATAGCAAAGTGTAGTGTTTGTCATAATTTCCGATAATTATAGCATGAAAAAAATTACTTTGATCTCTTTGATTTTATTATTTTTACCACTTTCAAATATTTTTGCCCAGCTTTATATGTCAAATGCTTTAGTTTCTTACTATGCAGAAGATTTTCATGGAAAAAGAACTTCAAATGGTGAAATTTTTAATATGTATGATTATACCTGTGCAAGTAAAAGTCTCCCCTTCAATACAAAATTAAAAATCACAAATAATAAAAATTCTAAAAGTGTAATTGTAAGAGTAAATGACCGTGGGCCTTTTGTACCTGACAGGGTTTTAGATTTATCAAAAGCCGCCGCAATCAAACTTGATATGATAAAAGATGGAACTGCAAGGGTAAAAATTGAAATTATAGAAAGAGGACCTGATACAAAACTCAGCAGTGATACAGCCCGTAAAGCAAATCAGCTTATGACTCAGAGGTTTGGTGCCGATTGGAATAAATCATCTAAAAGTTCTGCAAAAAGTAAAAGTTCCTCTAATAATCAAAGTAAAAATAAAAAAACTTTGCAAGAAGCCCCCGAAAATGCAATTCTTGAAATTCAGCTAGCAAGTTTTAGTAAAAAAGAAAACGCCCAGGCTATGGCTAAAAAACTTTATAAACTTGGCTACAGAAATATTTTTATTCGTTCTAATGGAGAAATCTTTAGGCTGGTCCTTAAAAAAATTCCAAAATCGCAAATAAGAAAAATGGAAGAAAAACTAAAAAAAGATGGTTTTAATGATTATATAATCAGGATAGGACAATAATATAATTTTTGCTAAAAACAAATACAAAGATGTTATTTTATGTTATAATTTTTTTAATAAAGTAAATTGGAGTTAAAGATGGAAGAAGAGTTAGATCCTGAGATTGCAGCCCTTATAAACGGAGCAGATAACGGAGATTCTTCAGAGGATTCAGTTCCTATCACAGTAGAAGAAATAGATATTCCGACAAATCACAAATCTCTCTTTACAAAATCTATTGATGAAGTTGTTCACGGTGGTGGAAATAAATCAATTCATGATGTTGATTTGAGTAAAAAGGAATTTGATAAAATTGAAAATCCTTTAAATGAAACTCCTTCTCAAGTCTTTAATGATACAAAATATTACAAAACAGCCTTAACCGGAGAAAATGCTTCGGCCCAGCGTGTACATCAGGTTTTGTCAAAATATCTTACCTGCCAGGATCCAAAAGACCGAGCCGTTTACCGACAGCAGATTGTAACTGCCTATTGGGAACTTATTCGCGGTATGGTTGGAAAAATGGTAGATCCAAATGTTCCAATGCCTAAAAGAATGCTTGTTCGTTTTGGTGTACTTTTACCTTCTCTTTTTAAAGCAGAACAAAAAGACTTCTTTTCTAAGATAGTTGTTGAAAATAGAACAAAAGAACCAATTCTTTATGTTGATGAATGGTTTAAAGAAATTGCAACTGGAAGAATGACAAACTCCGCAACCGATGAAAAGAAAATTCCTAAAAAGACTGCAAATATGACTGCAGACGAAGCTAATATGGCTGAACAATCAAGACTTATGCAGCTGCAATCAAAAAACTCTGGTAAATTACAGAGTGCAGAAAATTTACTGGGAATTAAAGAAAACGAAAGAACAATGCTGGAAGGTAACTTAAAAGAAAAAGTTACAGCACTTACAGAACACCAGCCACTTTTGGGAATGGAACCACATTGTCAGTCTTATACAGATTTTCAGAAAAAAATCTTTAGTGAAATTTCTGATATTATGCACAGACTTTCTAAAAACGACAAAGAACTTTCTAAATGTCTTAGCGAATATACAGAAGCAAAACACACTTATGATGCTGTTCAGGACAAAATGGCAAATCATGATGGTGCTGAAATCATGACAACAAATGATACAGAAGCCGTTAAGATTGAATTTGAAACCGTTCGTCAGATGGCAAAAATGACAATTGGTCGCCGTGGAAATCAATTCCCTATCTTTACAAGAGAATTCTATCACTGTACCGAAAAAGGAACTGGTAGCCGCGAAAACGTAATTGAAATTATGCGCTGGATTGAATCAATTGATCCGGGTGTTTTCTGTCGTATTCATAAAAATATTCCAAACAGAATTGTTCCTTACGTTTGTCTTGTACCAACTTATGGGGACAGAGGTTTCTGTTGGGAACCATTTGACCGTTATAATCGTGTAACAAGTAGAGGTCGTATTGTAATTCCAATGTACCCAAAAGATTTGAAGATTGCAGTTTTAACAGCCGTAGCCGACTTAAGATGGCAGGTTGCAAAGGAAAAAGCTTCTTACTATTGGATGGAAGAAGGTCTTACAGGACAGTACTACCAGCATATTGAACAGATGAAACTTAAGGGAGACCTCAAGGAATTCTTTATTGAAGATTACATTTTGTGGATGACAAAAGAATCTACCGGAGTTCAAAGACTTGAAAAAGATGTTCGTGGTATCTTCTGGCGTAATATGCCATTCCCAAAAGAATTAAAAGAAGAATTAAGAAAGCGCTCCCTTGTTTATGATGAATTATGTAAGAAAGATGCCAACCGCGAAATGAGCGATGGTTATTGATACTTGAAAATATTTTTCAGGTATCAAAACGGACGTGTCAAGGCTTTAAGCGAAGCGTGCCTTGACGCATCCCTATATTAGTTTGATTTCCTATTCTCCACTTAGGGCTATTACAGGATCAAGTTTTGCGGCTCTACTGGCAGGATTCAATCCAAAAAAGATTCCTACAAATACACTGAATACAAAGGAAAATAAGCAGGCTCCCCAGTTGATAATAAATTCGTTGGATTGTACGTATTCAACTGCCAGACTAATTAAAATTCCCAGAAAAATTCCCAATAAACCGCCGATTAAGGTAATACTGGCTGATTCAACCAAAAACTGCTGTCTTATATCTGCAGGGCTTGCCCCCAAGGCCTTTCTTATACCAATTTCACTTTTTCTTTCGGTAACAGTTACAATCATAATATTCATGATTCCAATTCCACCTACAAGAAGAGAAATAGCCGCAATAGCAGAAAGCATTATACTCATGGTATTTGTAATTTCACTCATCTGATCCAGCATTGACTGCATACTTGTAACATCAACTGAACCTTCTGTTCCTGATTCTTCATTACAATATTCTTCCAGAATATCAACTAATTCTGTTGCCTTCTGATTAGAAATTGCCTGAACCATTATAGTAGAAGCCAGGGGATTTGGTTCAATCTTCTTGGAATAAAAACCCCGGGGAATATAGGCAGAACCATTTTCCATTCCTGTAGTTTGATCTGCAAGAACTCCCACAATTTCAAAACCAAAAGACACTTTACTGACTACTAGAATTATTTTTTTTCCAACTGCATCGCCGGCGGGGAAAAAGGATTCAGCCAGGTCGTGACTTAAAATAATTTTTTGACTTCCTTCTTTATCATCTGTATAGGTAAAAAATGAACCAGATTCCAACTCCATTCCATACATTTCCAGATAACCATATTCAATGGCACTTGTAGAAATAGACGAAGAAGTATCTCCGTAAGTTAGGGTTGATGAAAGAGTGTTTTTATACCAGATTTTTTCTATTCCAGAAATCTTTTCAAACATATTCTGGCGAAAACTTTCATCAAAAGAAAGGGTTACAGCATCCCTTCTTCTGCGCATAAAACCTGAACTGATACTAACTACATCAAGGCCCGCAGTTCCAAAGGTACTTTCAACTTTTTTTGTCGAAGAAGCCCCCATACTGGTAATAACAATTACAGAAGCAACCCCGATGATAATTCCCAAAAGGGAAAGAAAAGTTCTTGTTTTACTTCTCTTAAAACTATTTATTGCATATAAAAAATCTTCAAACATAAGACTCCCCTAATCCTGGATTAAACCATCAAATATTTTGATACAACGTTCTACACTTGCCCCAATTCTTGGATCATGGGTTACAATAATTACGCTGGTACCATTTTTTTTATTAATTTCCCTAAAAAGTTCCATTACCTGCTGTCCAGTCTGGCTATCCAAAGCTCCTGTTGGTTCATCTGCTAAAAGGATTTTAGGTTTTGTAATCATAGCACGGGCTATGGCAACTCTTTGTTTTTGTCCACCAGATAGTTCATGAGGCCTGTGACTTATTCTATCATTCAGGCCAACAGACTCCAGGGCCATAAGAGCCTTTTCCACTCTTTCTTTTTTTTCAACCTTCTGGTATTTCAAGGGTAGCATAACATTTTCTAAGACTGTAATAGCAGGAATTAAATGATATTGCTGAAAAACAAAACCAACTGTTTTATTTCTAAGCTGTGCAAGTTCCTTTTCGCTCATAAGGGAGGTTTCTTTTCCGTTTATTGCAACAATTCCACTGCTGGGTTTATCAAGACATCCAATCATATTCATGCAGGTAGATTTACCAGAACCTGAAGGCCCCATAATTGCCGTAAATTCACCTTCTTTAATCTCAAAAGAAATTCCTTTAAGGGCCTGAACCTGGTTTTCTCCCATAAAATAGGTCTTTACTACCTTATCAAGTTTTACAACTGCCTGGCTCATATTTTCTCACCTTCCTTAAAATCAAATACCGCAGGTTGTTTCAACAACCGAGGATATTTGATTCACAATATAAGAGTTTCGCAAGAAACTCTAAGTTAAATTGAATGGCGATATTTCAGCCATTCAATTTAAACATTCCTAAAATTTAAAATTAATTTACATTCCTGGAGGAGGTCCACCAGCTCCCATTCCAGGGCCTGATCTATTATCCCTGTCTTGACCACCAGGGCCAGCCATTCTATTTCTATTCCAGCCAGAAGTTTTTGGCTTGGTCAGTTGTTTTACTTCCTCACCACCCTTAAGTCCTTCTATTACTTTTACATATTCACTGCCATAACGTTCAACTGTAACATTTATAACTTTTCCAGAACGGGCAAGTTCAACATAAGCCTGACCATCTTCATCATAGGCTATGGCATAACGGGATAAAACAAGATTTTCGACGGTAGGACTAAGTTCAATTTTTCCTGTAAAAGAAAAGTTTGGTAAAATTTCTTCAGGGTAATCATCAATTCTAACCTGGGCATTTACAACTGTAGCCCCTCTTGAAGTTACTTCTCCAATTGCAGGCCAGCCAACTAAATAACCTTCTACAATTTCCTCTTCCAGGGCAGAAAAAGTAAAGTTGACCTTTTGGCCTATCTTAAGTTTACCAACATCTGTTTCTGCAATTTCTACATCTGCTGTCAGATAATCAAGATTTACAAGAGTTCCTACAGTATCCTTTGCTTCCAGAGAATCACCAACAGCCACATCAAGTTCTGCAATTACCCCGTCAAAAGTTGCCACTACCTGTCTATCTGCAATTTTCTGAAGAAGAGAAAGTCTTTGGGTTTCCATTAATTTCAATTCTTTTTCCGACCCTGAAATTTTTGTTGTTGCCATATCATAATCGTGTTTTGCAAGATTGTACTGTTCGCTTGTGTCATCTAATTGAAGAATTACATCGCCTTTTTTTACGACATCACCTTCCTGAACATAAAGGGCAATTACAGTTCCATCACTTAAAGCCTGAAGAGTCTGTTCCTGAGCGGCCGAAACGGTTCCAGAAATTTCAATTACATTTTCGTAACTTTCCTTATTCACGGTGTAGATTACATTTTCATTGTTTTTACTGGCTATAAGTTTTCTTATAAGAAATAAAGTTGTCGCTATTAAAATAATTCCCAGTCCCGAAAAAAGGACAATTTTGATGGTGGTCTTTTTCTTCATTTTATTCTCCCAAATTTAATTTTTTAAGTTATTCATTAACAAAAAGAGTCAAAAGCTCATTATTGTAGATGATAAGATCGATTTTATTTGTCAAAAGATTTACTTTATAACTTTTTACCTGCGATAAAGCCGAAAGGTACTGGCTTTCTGCAATAAGTCCAGCATCAAAAGCTTCCTTCAACTGATTAGAAAGACTTTCATACATCTGGTAAGACTCCTGATAACTTTCCTTATTCCACAAAATCTCTTCTAATTCCCCTTCTTTCTGAGTCTTAACCTTTTCATAATTTTTTCTGGCATCTTCTATTGCCAGTAATTCAGCTTCATCTGTAAGTTTATTACTTTTATCACTTATAGATTTTAGAAAAAAATCAGAAGGAGAAAGGCTTGCTCCAAAGGTGTAGACTGGATTCTGACCATTAAGAGGCATATTCACACCGCCACTTAAAGAAAGGCCAGCAATACTTGTAGAAAGTCCTGCATCCAAAGTATCAGTAGAAGTATCTGAATTATTAAAGGTATAGCCACCATTGGCAGAAAGTGAAAAATAGTTATTGGCACTTCTAGAAAGGCTGTTGATTTGATAAGTCCAGAGGGCTTCTTCAATTTCTGTGTATTTTTCACTGTCAAAAGAATTTATATCAAGACCCTGAACCTGAGGCAGATCGGAAGGTAACAATTGATAAAAATCTGTGGAGGAATCTAGCTGGATTTCGTAACCACAATCTTTGTAAAAAAGAATGTAATCATGAATTAAACTTTGAATTTCGTGCTGGTCAGAAAGGACTTTCATATTGGCCAGTTGATAAGTAGAGGAAAGACTTGAATATCCCTTTGCCTTGATGCTTTCAAAATCCATTGTATCATCGTACAAATCACTCTGGGCGCTGATTATATCACCTGTGGCAGTAAGTAATTCCTTAAGACTTGTATAAAATTCAATTTCACATTCAATAGCCTGATTTTCAAGGGCCCTCTTTGCCTGGGTAAAGCTACGCTGGGCCTTCATAAGATTTACTTTCCTTGTAATTGAGTTTGAAGAAAATATATCAATGGAAAGATTTAATTTTGTATCCGAAAATTCAGATACTTTTTCAGAATCAGAATTTTCCACACTGTAATCACTGCTGGCTGTAAGAGTAAGATTTGAAGCCTGTGGAAGACTTGCACTAAGGCCGGCCGATTTTACGGTTAAGGAAGAATCTTCCCCATTTGATTTTAATATTAGGCTTCCACTTGTAAGGTTTACAAGAAATCCATTTTCTATCTGAGTGGATTTTAAAGAAAGCTGGGCTTGTTCTGCTTCGATTGTAAGATTTTTAAGATCTGAATCATTTTTAAGATAGGAATAAAAAAGGTCTTGAGTTGATATCTTTTCGAAGGCAAATAAATTTATGGCTGCACTTGAAATAAAGCTGAGTGCAGTAATAAATAGTAGTTTTTTCATTCTAAGCTCCCCTATTTTAATTATTCTTATTAAAAATATAATTATTCTGGGAAGCTTATTCCTTAGGTCTATATTAGCAGAAGATTAGAAATCTCTAATAAATCAAAGGACAAGAAAAATATTAAACTACTTGGGTAAAAAGTTTTATGATATCAGCACCGGCGGCAAAAGTACCAAAAGATGAACCTAAAGATGACAGTATAAATACAAGAAGAACTCTTAAAAGTCTATTTTTATACCAGCCTTTAAACTTTGAAAGGTCATCCTGTAAATTTTCCATATCAGAAACTTTTGGCTTACATACCAGGGCCTGAATTATACCGGCAACTATTCCAACTCCAATAAAAGGACAAAGGGAAGTAAAAGGAGCACTAAGAAAAGAAACAATAATTGTTACTGGATGTCCCAGGGCAGCTAAAGTCATGATTGCGGCTGGAATTGAATTCCATAAGAACCAGGAAGAAAGCATTTTTGTTCCAGCCTGAAGGCCTCCATAAACAAAACCGGCAACAATAAGGCCAACAATAAGAATTGGGATAAACCAGCTTAATAATTTTCCGCCAAATGTTTTTTTAGGAAGAGAAGCAATCTCCTCTACATCTGCCGAAGCTTCGTTTTTTGCTAATTTTTCCAGGTAGGCTTGAACTCCAGGTAAGTGTCCTGCACCTAAAACGGCAACTACATTATTTCCATTAGCTGTCCAGATTTTACTTGCAAGATAACGGTCTCTTTCGTCAATTAAAACTTCTTTTACAACCGGCATGTATTCCGATAATTCATTCATCATAGAATCCATTTCGTTGCCTTTTTTAAGGTTTTCAATTTCATCTTCTGAAACTTCTTCTTTGCTGAATGCACTTGAAAGTAAAGAGGCTAAAAGTTTACATTTTCCCCAGAGTTTATTTTTTGCCCAAGCTCTTTTTAAGGTTACCTGAATTGGTCTGTCTACCATTACAGTAGGAATATTTAATTCAGAGGCAACCTGCATGGCTGTAAGCATTTCCTGACCAGGCTTTACACCGGTGTTCATGCCCATACGTCTTTGAAAAGAAGATAAAACTAAATTGGCAAGAAGCATAAAACCTTCGTGATTTCGTAAAACTTTTATAACGTCAAGATTTCTATATTTGTCAGGGTTCTGGATTGAATCTGCACGTCTTTCGTCCAGTTCAATTCCAATACAATCTGGCATGATTTCTTTTATAGATTCTTCTACTTCTTTACAACTTTCTGCACTAACATGAGCTGTGCCGATTAAAGTTATTTTTCTTCCATTAAGTTCTAATTCTTTTCTTGTCTGACTCATAAACCGAGGCTCCATTCTGCTAATCTATATTCAAAGAACATTGGTGCCTGCATTGCATTTACTTGTGTGTAATAATCTTTAGCATTTGAATCATCTCCAGATAATTCACAATACAAGCCCAAGTAGAATAGCATTTTTCCCCGCTTATTGCTATTTGTTTCTTTATTAATTTTACCTATTACCAGATTCATTCCATTTCTTGTGTAAGAATCATAATAGAATTTTACTAAATGATATTCAGCAGAATCTCTTTCTTTTATATCTTTCAAAGCAGTTCTTAAACATTCTATTGCGTCAAAATCTTTTCCAAGTTTTTTATAGCAGGCATGAATCATAAGTTTATAGGCCCAGCTCTGACTATATTCATAGGCTTTTGAAAAATCTCTTATGGCATTTTCGTAATTACCTTCGTGATATTCCAATAAAGCGGCTTCTTCGTAGGCAAAATAATATTTTGGATTTGTTTCTATTACTTTGCGGTAATTTTCCAAAGCTTCAGGGAACATATCTCTTTCATCATAAGAACCGGCAAGATAAGCATAGGCCAGGAAATAAGTTGGATCTAAAGAAACTGCATGTTTCCAGGCGGCTTCGGCTTCATCAAATTTTCCCTGATATCTTAAATAAGTTCCGTAATCCATCCAGTAATCATAATTATAAGGATCTGAATCAATTGCGAGTTTTGCATATTTTGCAGCCCTTAAATAATTTTCACTTTCTGCCTGAATTTTTCCCATGTAAGAAAGTGCAGAAGGATTTTCAGGGTCTATATCAAGAACATCTTCAAAAACCTGAGCGGCTGTTTTTACATCATCAAGAAAATATGAAGTCTGACCTAAACCAAAAAGGGCATCTGCATTGTTTGGATCTCTTTTTAGAGCAAGTCTATAACAACTTCTGGCAAGTTTATATTTTTTTGCCACAGTATAATCTTCTGCATTCTGAATATTTACAGTTATATTGTAAGGATCAAGTTCCAGAATTGAATCGCAGATTTTTTTATAAGCTTTTTTATTTCCCGAAGCATGCTGACACAAGGCAAGTAATTCCCAAATTTCAAGATTATCTTCTTTAATTTCAAAAACTAACTTATCATCTTCTGAAATTTCAAAAGGAAGGATAAAATCTGTTTTTTTATAACCCAATACAGAAATTGGAAGATTAACTACTTTAGAATAAGTTTCAGGCTGAATTTCTTCACCCTCAAGACTTTCTTTTTTACCATCCCCTTTTAATTCTTTTTTTACATCAAGAATTGAAACCGCAACTTTTGAAGCATTGTCAAATTCCATGTTTGAATAGTAAAGAGAAGCCAGAAGCATTTTAAGCTCTTTATCCTGGGCAAGTTCTTCAGGTAATTTTTCAAATAAAGCAATTGCTCCTTCTGTATTTCTATTTTCAAGTTCCTTTCTTAACTCTTTTGCAAATACAATATTAGGAGCTTCTTCAACTTTTTTTTCCTCAACTTCAATAACCGGCTGACGGATTTCCTTTTCGCCAGAATCTGGAATAGCTGTTTTAGACACACAAGAAGTGATAAATAAAATAGCCAAATTTGCTAACAATAAAAGGATTAACTTTTTCATTTTCCCCACCTTAATTACATATATTTAATAGAACAAAGTATAGTTGAAATTCCATTAATCATTAGTTAAACTGAAAAGACAATGAGCATTCAAAATTTTAGAAAAGCCTTAGGACTGCTGATTGTCGATACTCTTATAATCATCGGCATTTTTGTCCTTCAATTTAGAACAGATTCAAGCATTATTGAAAAAATTGGTAATCTTCAAATTACTCTTGAAAAAGCAGAAGAAAGCACAGCAAATGACAGCGGAACGCCTTTAACTAATAAACTTAGATTATCTTATAAGGGTCTTAATTTATTCTTTGATAACCAAAATCCAATAAAAGTTAATAATGCAGGTGATTCACAAGAAATAACAGAAGTAAACTTAACAAGTTACAAAAAAATATCAGATTTATCTTATGAATTTGATTTTACAAATAATGTAAAACTTCACATTTTATTATCCTCTCTGGACATAGATTCTAATTTATCGATTAACGCAGTTTTACCTGCAAATATAAAATCAATCGAGATTCCTTACAATTATTCCTCAAATTTAAAAGTTAAAAAAGAGGATTCAAACAGAATTATTTTTGAAGAAAGAAAAAATTCCTGGGAACTGGAAGCTTATTCCCTTGCTGAAAAGTATGTTACTTTCTCCCACCTGGGAAATTCTTTATCTTATGCTCCATACCAGGATACACAGGAATTTACCTTTGATTTGATTACAGAACTTGCAATTGCCAGTCCAGAAAATTACAGACAGACAATTTCTTCAATCAAACACAATCTTATTTCTGCCTTTAATTCAAATACTGTCGAAGCAAATATTACAGAACAGACTGCTGTTTCTTATATTGCCGCTATGTCAGAAACCGGCCACTATAATCAGGCTATTGAAAACATACCTCAGAGCCTTAAAAACAATCCGGAAAGAACTTATCTTTCGGCTCCATATTTAAATACCCTTTCTTCTATGGATTTAAAACTTGAAGCCGTTATGAAAACTAATCAAAACCTTATTTCTACAAGTGCTCAAAATGGTTCATTAAATATTTTGGGAGTCAGAAATATTGCTAACTTCCTTTTCATTCATCCAAATCAGAATGAAGTAACAACAATTCTTAATAGGGCTGCAAAACTCAATATTGAAAATGCAACTTTAGTACAGATTGTTGGAATTTTACAATTGTACAATGAACTTTTACCATTGAACGAAAAATATGCTTCAATTCTTCTGCCATTACTTGAACCTTGTGTAGATAAGATAGCTTCAATGTGTAATTTTAATGGAAGCATTATTACAATTTCCGAAAATGATACCTTTATCTCGGTTGTTCAGGCTGTTGAAATTGGTGTTGCTCTTTTACGTTATGGAATTATCTCTGGTAATGTAGAAACTCAAAAAGCAGGTTATGCCATTGTAAATTCTTATATTGCAGAAAGTTCTTCCTTTGATTTAAGAACACTTTCAAATATTTATCCTATTATTGCTTACGATAACTGGTACTACCCACACTTTGCTAAGATTAGTGATTCTAATAAAGTTTGGGCCTGGACTTGTGCAAGAGACATCAAAGTTAACAGATCTAGTGAAGAAATTCAGTATATAATCGACTTCCCAGAAAGCCTTACCCACTATGTAATTTTGAAGGGTGTTCCTAGATTCCGCACAATTTATATTTACAACATGGCCTTCCGTACAGACCCAAGATTTGAAACTTATAATTCATCTGGTTATGTTTATAAACGAGAAAATCAAACACTTCTCCTTAAATCAAGACATAAATCAAGACTTGAAGAAATTCGAATTGACCTTTATAACGAAAATTCAAATACAAGCCCAAGTACAAATGAAAGTACAACTATTGAAAAACCAGCAGAAAACTCTGACAGCCAGTCTAGCGAAAGTAGTGAAGTTTCTAATGCAGACACAAGTGTAACTTCTTCTGAGACTGCAGGTAATTCAAGTGCAAACAGTCAAAGCAGCCAGACTAATACAAACCCTGCACAAAATAATACAAATCCTGCAAATAATGCCTACAACATGGTTCCTGGACAAAATTATCCTGGAATGCCACAGGGACAATATTAAAATTTGGATTTATAATATTTAACTATGGAAAAAAGTATTAATCAAAGTATTTCTCTTCTCTCTCATATCCACTCTGTAACTTCAGATTTTTTGAGAGATAAATTAAAAGAAAATGGCTGGCCAGATTTTGCAACTTCTCATGGAAACATTCTTTTTCAATTAAAAGAAAACCAAAATATGACCATGAAAGATTTATCAGAAAAAATAAACAGAGATAAATCAACAACAACAGTTTTGGTTCGTAAACTTGAACAGGAAGGTTTAATAGAAACCGTAAGCGACACAAACGATAAAAGAAGTAAATTGATTCGCCTTACCAAAAAGGGAAAAGAATATAATTGTAAAACTTCAGAAATCTCAAAAGATTTAATTGCAACCTTTTACAAAGATTTTAATCAGGAAGAAAAAGAAAAATTTGTAGAATTTTTGCAGAGAATCAGTAATAATTTTTCTTAATTTACTTGACAATAGTTTTATATCAAACTAATTTATTTATATGAAAAAGATCTCTCTATTTTTATGTTTAATTTCACTTTTGTTTTTGTCTTGTAAAACTAAAGAAGTTGTAAAGGCAAAATCCATTGCTATCTTCGTTCCGGGAATTATAGACAACAGTCCGGTATACGAAATGCTGGTTGAAGGCGTAAAAGAAGCCGTTGATGGCTATAACGAAGAAGTTGAAGAAGCCAAAAATGTTAAACTTTTCGTTATGGAAGCAGGAACAAATCAGGCTGAATGGGGGGCTAAACTTTTAGGCCTTGCTGCAAGTCAAAAATACGATCTAATTATTTCTTCAAATCCCTCTTTACCAGAACTCACCCTGCCAATAATTGAATCTTTCCCTAATCAAAAGTTCATTCTTTTAGACGCAAATTACCAGGGAAATAATAATATCTACACCGTTTGTTACAATCAGTATGAACAGTCTTATCTAACAGGTTATATCGCCGGCCTTATGTCAAAAACTCACAAGGTAGCTTTGATAGCGGCTCAGGAATACCCTGTAATGAACAATATTCTTTATCCTTACTTTGAAAAAGGAGCCAAGGCAGCTAATCCCCTTACAAGCGCTGATTTTAGACTTGTAGGAAACTGGTATGATGCCACAAAAGGTGCAGAAATTGCCGATAGTTTAATTTCTAAGGGAGTTGATGTAATTCTTCCAATTTGCGGAGGTGCTTCACAGGGAGTAATTAAATCGGCTGTAGAGCATAATATTTATATCACCTGGTTTGATAACAACGGATTTGCAAAAGCCCCTGGTAGAATAATTTCCAGTACAGTCATGGAACAAAAGAAAATGGCCTACGAAGTTACCGTTGAATATATAAAAGAAGAAACTGAATGGGGAAAGGCAGATATGGTTGGTCTTGAAAAAGGCTACATCGACTTTGTTCAGGATGATTTGAATTACATTCAAACTGTTCCTGAAAAAATTAGAAATGCAATGTCCTCTTTAATTTCTGATATCAAGAATAGAAATATAATCATTCAGGAGCTCTAAGACCTTTATGATTGAGCTGCAGAATATATGTGCTAAATTTGGCTATAAAGAAGTATTAAAAAATATTAATTTAAAATTTTCAAAAGGCAAGACTTATGTTCTTTTAGGCGAAAATGGAGCTGGTAAATCAACTCTGGCACATATAATCTGCGGTGACAAAAAAGCTACAGACGGCAAAATCTTAATTAATGATAAAATAGTTGATTTTAAGGATCCTAAAGATTCTCTGAACTATAAAATTGCCTGTCTGCACCAAAGGCCCTTTCTTTCAGATTCAATTTCTGTAAAAGAAAACTTATACCTTGGAACAAAAGATTCAATAAAATCTTTAAATAAAAAAATCCCCCTGCTCCTGGAAAAATGGCTTCCGGGAATTAATCCAAAAGAAAAAGTAAAAAATCTAAGTCTTTCTCAAAAATTCTTTCTTTCCCTGACAGGTATTTTACTTAAAGAGCCGGAAACAATAATTTTAGATGAAGCAAGTGCCCTCTTAAATAATGATGAAAAAGCCCTCTTTTATAAAAATCTGATGGAATTAAAAAAAACTGATAAAACTTTTATATTAATCACTCATAATTTTGAAGAAGCCTTACATTTGGGCGACTACCTTATTTTATTAAAAGATGGAAATATTTTAAAAGAAGGCCCAGTAAAAGAATTTTCTATTGAAAAAATTAAAAAATCCCTCTTTGAAAATAATAAAAATCAAGAAGAAATAAAAAAGCCGGAAAAAATTCCAAATTCCAGCCTTATTCAAAGTTCCAGCCTTTTACACTTAGAAAACTACGAAAGACAGATAATTAAATTTGTCTCAAAAAATAGAAATAAAGGATTTGCCCTTGTTGCTTCTGACAGAAATTTTAGGGCTTCAAATCCAAACTTAAGCATTTTACAGATGACTGGGGTTTATCATACAAAACTTTCAAAAAAATCACTTATAGAATTTTGCCAGAATTTATGTAAAAAAGCTGAGGTAAATATAAAATACAATGAAAAAGTTTCGGCCCTTTCTGGGGGAATGCTGCAAAGATTAATCTTAAGCCGGGAACTAGAATGCAGACCAAAGACTTTAATTTTGTGCCAGCCTCTTCAGGGTTTAGATTCCCAATCTTCGGAAAAACTTTATGATTTACTCAGGAATGAAGGAAAAAAAGGCTGCAGAATAATAATTCTTGGTAGTCCTGATTTTCCTAAAGAACTCTGCCAGAATTATATCTTTACAAATACCTATGATATCTTTGGCCAGATAAAATTGGAGGCCCTCTGATGAATCTTTATTACCTGGGCCAGGCCTTAAATCTTTCTACTTTGTATATGGTCGGGAGCCTTGCTGCAATTTTTGCAATTAAAAGTGGATTTTTTAATCTTGGCGGAGAAGGTCAGGTTTATTTGGGTGGTTTTGTAACAGCCCTATTATTAAATCAATTTACAAAACTTCCTCCCCTTCTGGCTATTCCCCTGGCCTTTCTTATAACTTTTCTGTCAGGAGCCTGTCTGGGCTTAATTTCTTCGGGACTTAAAAATTTAAAGGGGACAGACCCCTTATTTACCTCTTTTATTCTCTCCTGCGCAATAATTCCTTTAATAGATGGGGCAATTGCAGGTCCTTTTAGAACTTCCAGAGGAAATCTGCTTGCAACAGATTTTATTGCAAATAAATTTCGTTTTGCAAGTATAATGCCCCCTTCAAATTTTAATTGGCTAATCTTCCCGATTCTGCTTTTATGCCTTTTGACTTATTTTTTCTTTGAGGCATCTTCCCTGGGAAGAAAAATTACAATCAGTGGTATTGCCCCAAAATTTTCCCAATATGCCGCTTTTAACAACTCTAAAATTCTGGATTTTTCTTTTACCATATCCGCAGGGCTTTATTCCCTTTGTGGAGGAATTGCAGTTTGTGGAACTTATTATACCTGCCATTCTGGTTTTTATTCTGGACTTGGATGGAATGGCTTGTCTGTGGCCCTAATTGCCTGCCTTAATCCAATTTTACTTATACCCGCAAGTTTATTTATGGGATTTTTAATTACTTACTCAAATAAATATGCCCTGCTTACAAATCTGGGCTTTGATTTATCAAGTCTTCTTCAAGGTTTGATTTTATTTATTATTTCTTTTCCGATTTTTAAAATCAGGCTTAATTCAAATAAAAGGAGGGGCTTATGAATTTTCTGACAATACTTGCCTGGATCTGTCCCCTTCTGCTTTGTTCAATTGGAGCCCTATATTCTGAATACGCCGGAAGACTGGCACTTTTTATGGAGGCCTTAATCACTTTCAGTGGATTTTTAACTTACACCTTTACTATTTACACCGGCTCTCCAATAATTGCTACTTTGCTTTCCCTTTTGCTTTCTATGCTGGTGATTTTTACGGCTTCCCTTCTGGTAGAAAAATTTAAGGCCAACCCTTTTATTTCTGCTCTGGCTTTAAATCTTCTTTTGGGGGCTTTAACAACATTACTTTCCAGTAAATTATGGGGAAACCGGGGCGTTCTTACTTCTGAAGAATTTCAATTTTCTGTTAACAGCGTAAGAGTAACTTGTGTAATTATAAGTTTTATAACAATTGGACTTGGATTAATTTTTCTGCGCTATACAAAAGCCGGCCTTTACCTAAGAATAAGTGGCAGTGATCCTGAAGTTTTAAGGGCAAAAGGAGTAAAAACTCTTAATTACAGAATTCTTTCCTGGACTATGGCAGCCTTATTTTCAAGTCTTGCGGGATCTTTTTTAGTATTTAGAATTTCTTCTTTTGTGCCTAATATTTCAAGCGGCAGAGGTTGGATGGCTTTGGCAGCAGTATACCTTGGTAAAAAGAAAGCCTGGAAAATATCTCTTTCGATTTTTATTTTCTGTCTGGCAGATATTCTTGCAACCTACCTGCAAAATTATATTCCCCAGATTCCATCAGCAATTTTACTTTCTCTACCCTATTTTATAATGTTACTCTTGATTGTTTTTGACAGGAAAAATAAATAAAAAAAACTTCTTTAAAATCAAATACCGCAGGTTGTTTCAACAACCGAGGATATTTGATTCGCAATACAAGAGTTTCGCAAGAAACTCTAAGTTAAATTGAATGGCGATATTTTAGCCATTCAATTTAAACCTTCTTCCGCAAAACAGAAGAAGTTTTTCAATAAAAGCAAATCTTAATAAAAATTAGTATACGCTTAAAATCTTAGCTAATTCATCTTTACCAATGATTTTCATAAAGTTAGCAAGACGTGGTCCCTGATCTTTTCCAATCAAAGCCTGATAAAGGGCTGTAAATAAGGCTTTTGCATCAAGTCCTAATTCTGTAGCAATATCATACATAGCCTGCTGACATTCTTTATCCATTGCGTAAGAACCAACTTTTGGTACAACTTCCTCTCTAACTCGGATAAGAGCCTTAAGAATATCACCAGATAAATCAGCTTTTGAACCGTCATGACGAATTGTAAAGCAGAATTCAGGGGCACAGTCTGGAGCAGAATGTTTAATCCAGAATTCAGCACAAGCCATTCTGCGGCGAAGTCTTTCTTCCTGTTCAGCTTTAACATCACCCAAAGAAGCAATTACTCTGTCATAATCAAAATCATAAGTCTGTAACAAAGTTGTAAGCATACGGAAAGTAATCTGATAAGGCATAGTTTCTGGAATCTTTCCATCAATCTGAGAAAGCATGTAGATTCTCTTTTCTTTGTTAAAGTGATCATCATTTTTAGCTTTATCCACGCCAAAAACAATTCTTTCTGTCTTATCATAATCTTCGTAAACTTTAAGAACATCCATATCAAAAGAAATTGCAAATTCAGTATTTGGACGAGTTCCTGCAAATAAATAACGGAGAACTTCAGCCTGGTAAACATCCAAAGCATCAGGTAAAGCAATAACCTTTCCCTTTGATGAAGACATTTTTCCAGGAACACCCTTAAGATTTACAAAGTCATAACGCATGGTAACTGGAGCATCCCAATCATAAATACGTTTTGAAACTAATTTAGCAGTATCGTAAGAACCACCTGGAGAAATATGATCTTTTCCACCTGGTTCAAATACAACTTTTTCTTCATTCCATCTCATTGGCCAGTCAACACGCCAGCCTAATTTAGCACCTTTAAATTCACGAATATCTACGGTTTCTGTATTTCCACATTCACACTTGTAGGTAATTCCATATTGGCCGTCATAATCAAGGATTTGTGTTGTATCTTTGTTACACTTACCACAGAAAATTGATACTGGCCAGTATACGTCTGAATCTTTCATTTTGTGATCATCATCACGGTATTCATTCAAGCACTTTTTAATTTCTTCACGACCCTGAAGTGCCTTTTTCATACCTTCTGAATAACGGTTATCTCTGTAGCGGCTTGCCTGATAAAGGAATTCAGGATTAATACCAACACGTGGAAGCTGAACTTCAATATCAACTTCATGGTGGCGGGCATAATTTTCGTTACGTTTTGTTGTATCAGGTACCATTGTGATTGGATAACGCAAATATTTTTCGAGGATTTCAGGATCTGGCATATTTGCAGGTACTTTACGGAATACATCATAGTCATCCCAAGAATAAATAAAGCGTACCTTCTTGCCACGGTCACGCAAAGCACGAACTACCAGGTCTACAGTAATAATTTCACGAAAATTTCCAAGGTGAACTGTTCCAGAAGGAGTAATTCCAGAAGCACAAGTATATGAATCTAAATCACCTTTTTCGCGAATGATTTTGTCTGCCATTTGATCTGCCCAGTGACAGAGTAATGGATCTTTGTTATTTCTTTCGTTGTTGTTACTCATAGAGTAAGATTATAATGAAAAATAAAATTATTAGGAAGTATGTCCATTAATTTGCAGTCATATCATAAGTTGGACTCATGATTTTTCTGCTGTTTTTTTGATATTGTTTAGGGGTACACTTCATATAATACTTAAAGGTGGTAGAAAAATATTGAACCGTATTAAAACCATTTTCCATTCCAATTTCTGTAATATTTTTCTGGGTGTAAATAAGGTCAAGACAGGCCTTTTCTATTCTGTATTTATTTATGTAATCAGTAAAATTTAATCCGACATACTTTTTAAATAGGCGGATAAAATGACTTTTACTGTAAGAAGTTAATTCCAAAAGATCTTTCAACATTATCTGGTCTTTGTAATGCTGATGAATATATTTTATTGCGGAATTTATAGCATTTATAGAATGAGAAGAATAAATCTGCCTTGGATAAGAGATTTCAACATACTGTTTAGTCTGAACAATGTAATTAACAATATCGTATAAAAGAGCTTTTAGTGTTAATTCATGGCCAAAATCATTTTTATGCTCGGAATTATTTCTTATTTTAAACAAAAGTTCAGGAATCAGGTTTAAATATCGAGAAACCCTTATTCCTTCAAAAAATCTACGGCAGGGATCATCTTCTGAACCTAAAACCATAGAATCAAAAAAAAGCTGGTAATAATGATAAGGAACCTGGTCCGGCATTTTTTTCATATAGTGCTTAGTTTCCGGCTGCAGGAAAATTACATCTCCAGAAGTAAGTTTTACTTCGTAATCTTCAATAACAAAAAGGACAGACCCCTTATCAAGATAAAAAATTTCATACTCTATATTCTGTAAACTTTCATCCGGATAATAATTTCCGTCTCTTATTCTTATTGGATATTGTATAGAACTTTTATTTATTAAATCCTCTTCCCTTTTTGTCATGATTATAGAATAACACTTAGATAATTTTAGTCGAGATATTTTACATATTTACTTTGAATTTTAGTGGTTTTCCCCTAAGGTATAGGACCTTTTTATAATTTTAAAGGCTTTTTTCTTGTATTTTTTGGGTAAAAGCGGACTTATCCTTAAATTATTAGAAAAGTCAAAAAAGGAGGACTTTTATGAAAAAACTATTAGCAATAGCTATTGGACTGGCTTTGTTAAGCTCTACCAGCATTTATGCTGCTAAAAAAAAGGCAAAACCACTCAACATTTCTATTTTTACTATTCAGCAGCAGCAACAGCCACCTGCTGACAACAAAATCTACCAATGGATTGAAAAAGAATTCGGAGTTACCTTCTCTTGGGATATCCTTGTTGGAGATAAAGACCAGAAAATTGGTGTATTAATTGCTTCTGGTGATTTACCAGACTTAGTTGAAGTTGATTCAACTAAATTCCAGGATGCAGGATATCTTCGTCCACTGGAAAAACTTATTGATAAATATGGTCCAAACATTAAAAAACACTATGAAAAAGATTGGGCTAAAATTGTAGAAGCAGATGGACACGTTTACTGTCTTCCAAACTGGGGTGTATACGATGGTCCTGATCAGGGAACTTTCTACAACCAGAATGGGTTCTGGATTCAGAAGTGTGTATTAAAAGAATTCGGCTATCCAAAAATCACAACTGTAGACGAATACTTTGATCTTCTTGAAAAATATGCAAAAAAATATCCTACAATCGACGGTGCAAAGACAATTCCTTTCTCAATCATCACAGCTGACTGGGAAGCCTTTGACCTTTGGAATCCACCTAACTTCCTTGCAGGATATCCAAACGATGGTAACGGACATGTAACAAAAGAAGGCGGAAAATATGTTTATACAGACAACTTCCGTGATGAAAACTGTAAGAGATGGTTCAAATTAGCTAATGGTTACTACAACCGTGGACTTATTGATCCAGCATCTTTCACAGATAACCGTGACCAGTATTATGCAAAAATTGCTCAGGGACGTGTTCTTGGTATGTTTATTCAGGGATGGCAGTTCCAGGGTTCAGCAGAAAATACTCTTAAAGCAGCAGGTTTATACGAAAGAACTTATGCTCCACTTCCTGTAGTATTTGACAAGAGCATTAAACCTCACTACCGCGACATTACAATTCCAAATATCCGCCGTGGATTTGGTATTACAACAAAATGTAGCGAAAAGAAAGCAATTCAGATTATTAAATTCATGAATGACCAGCTTGAAGAAAAGAATCAGAAAGTTCTTCAGTGGGGATTTGAAGGCGAAGACTACTATATTGATGATGCCGGAAAACCTTACAGAACTCAGGAACAGCGTGATCAGCAGTCAGATAACAACTGGATTTTACACAACAAAGCTCAGTTATGGTTCGAAACAGCTCCAAAAATGGAAGGTTCTTTCTCTGACGGATATGCAACTGTAATGAACAACCAGCCATGGGAATTCCAGGCAGGAGCTAAACCAGAAGATATTGAATTATGGAATGCTTACGGAGTTGCTTCTTATGCCGCTTTAGTAGACGAAAATCCACCAGCAAATGCAGGATGGTACCCAATGTGGCAGGAAACTCCAGAAGATGGATCTGATGCTCAGCTTGGTCTTTCTAAAGTTGAAGGTGTTCAGAGAAAATATCTTCCAGAAATGATTATGACTTCTCCAGACAATTTTGAATCTGTTTGGACAACTTATATCACAGAAATGAACAAAACTGGAATTGATGAATACGTTAAATTCATGCAGGAAAAACTTGATATTCGTGTTCAGAAATTTGGTGGCTTCCCAGAAGACTAATTTTACTAAAAGTGATTAGTAAATAATTACTAATCACTAATCACAACAAATCCCGTAGCTTTACACTTTTCAAAACTACGGGATTTTAATTTGAGGCTAAATTATGAAATCCAGAAAAAAAACTCTTGAGAGAGAGGAAACAGCCCTTACAGCAAAAAAATCCTTTTGGCAAAGATTGGGTAAACAAAAAGCCCTTATTTTTATGTCTTTGCCCTTTGTTTTATACATAATCTTATTTAAGTTCGTTCCTCTTTGGGGATGGACAATGGCTTTCCAAAATTACAAACCTGCAAAATCCTTTAGTCAGCAGACTTGGGCTGGATTTAAATGGTTTATATTTCTTTTTAAGGATGTTGAATTTTTAAATTCCTTAAGAAATACAGTTTGTATGAGCCTGATTAGTACGGCCTTAGGTTACATCACTGCAATTTTAATTGCTGTACTTTTAAACGAAGTAAGAGTAATCGGAATAAAAAGATTTGTTCAGACAGTATCATATCTGCCACACTTTTTATCCTGGGTTATTGTTACCGGTTTAGTTGCGAATGTTCTTTCCGTAGAAGACGGAATTTTAAATAATATACTTTTATTCTTCCACGTAATAGACAAACCAATTTCCTGGCTTGCCGTTCCTAAATATTTCTGGCACATCATAGGATGGTCTTATGTTTGGAAAGAGGTAGGTTGGAATACAATTGTTTATCTTGGTGCAATGACAGCCATAGATCCTTGTCTTTACGAAGCTGCAGAAATTGACGGTTGTGGAAGATTAAGAAAAATATGGCACATTACCCTTCCTGGCATAAAACCTACAATCATAATTATGTTGATTATGAGTGCGGGACATATTCTTGATGCAAACTTCGAAATGCCTTTCTTCCTTAAAAATGGAATGATAGAAAATGTTGCTTCAACTATTGATATTTATGTATTGAAATATGGTTTTAAACTCTTCAATTTCTCTCTGGCTACCGCTGCCGGAATCTTTAAGAACGCTGTAAACATTATTTTACTGTTACTTGCTAACCATATTGCAAAGAAGAGTGGGGAGGAAAGATTAATATGACAAATATCAAATCAACAGAATCTTATTTGGCAGCAAAACGCAAAACTAAGATTGAAAATACAATTATTAATATAGTAATAGCAATTATTTTAACTTTACTGGTAATTGTAACTGTTTATCCATTCTGGAATACAATTGCAATTTCCTTTAATGACGGACTTGATTCTGTAAAAGGAGGAATTAAACTCTGGCCTAGAAAATTCACCTGGCAGAACTATAAGGCCCTTTTTACAACAAATCAGATTCCTCACGCCGCAATAATTTCTGTTTCAAGAACAATTTTGCAGACTGTATTGGGTGTTTTCTGTACAAGTATGCTGGCCTATGCCTTAAGCCGTAAAGAATTTTTATTAAAAAAGCCATTAACAACTATTCTTGTAATTTCTATGTATGTTAGTGCCGGAATTATTCCTAATTACATGCTGATTAGAAAACTTGGACTTTTGAATAATTATATGGTTTACATCATCCCAAATCTTATTGATGTATTTAATTTTATTCTTGTTAGAACTTATATTAATGGACTGCCTGACAGTTTTGTTGAATCAGCAAGAATTGATGGTGCCAGTGAATTCAGAATTTTTATGCAGATTATTTTCCCACTTATCGGGCCTTCAATTGCCATGATTTGTCTTTTCGTTGCCGTTGGAGCCTGGAACAGTTGGTTTGATACTTACCTTTATGCTTCACCAAAAGTAAGATTACATTCATTACAGTATGTTTTGATGCAGTTCTTACAATCCAGTCAGAACCAAAGTGCTTCTGCCGCAGATGCTAACTCTATGGCAGTTGCCGCTTCTGCAGGTTCTAGCTCTGCAATGGTAACACCTGTAAGTATAAGAGCATCAATCACTGTTATTGCTACGCTTCCTATTCTTATAGTTTACCCATTCGTACAAAAACATTTCGTTGTTGGAATGACAATCGGAGGAGTAAAAGAATAATTTAAAAATATCCCCTAGTGGTTAGGAAAACTAGATAGAAGAAACCAAACCACTTCTATTTAGTTTTCCTTTTTTTTTATTTAAAAGCCCTTCTATTTCAAAATCTTTCAGAGGCCTAAAATCCCCAGGCCCCAAATCCAAATCAAGCTCAAGTTCCTCAATTGACAGGCGTTCAAGTTCAAGAACCTTATTTCCCAGGGCCGCAAATATTCTTTTTACCTCGTGGAACTTTCCCTCGGTAATTGTAATTTTAGCAAGATTATCAGACATCCATTCTATCAAAGCGGGAGCTGCTATTTCCTGGGGGGCTTTTTTATCTTCCGGCAAAGTTAGTCCCAAAAGAGCCTTTTCTTTATAGGATTTTTTTTCTTCCGGGCTTACTGACTTTTCCAAAAGAACCTTATAAGATTTACTGATTTGATTTTCTGCCCGGGTCAGGTAATTAGAAAAATGACCGTCTGTGGTGATTAATAAAAGTCCGCTTGTATCGCAATCCAGGCGACCAACTGTGTGAAGTCTTGAACCCCTCTTTGCATTTTTTACAAGGTCCTGGAGATTTTGGGGTAAGAGTTGATATACGGTTTTGTGAGAATCCGAAGCCGCGGCACAAACATAACCCCGGGGTTTATTCATAATTAAATAGATTTTATTTTCCTGAATTTCTTTCCCAGAAAACTCCATCTGAATATCCTTGAATTGATTTATCCTGGTCGGCAAGTCTTAAACGTTTTTGAGCAAATAAACAATAGTCTTGGTTTAATTCAATTCCACAATAATTTCGCCCAAGTTTTTTAGCAACAACACTGGCAGTTCCACTTCCTAAAAAAGGATCAAAAACCATAGCCCCTTCTTTTGAAGAAGCAAGAACCAGTTTTGCGTAAAGTTTTTCGGGTTTTTGAGTAGGATGATCTGTGTTTTCCGGCATTGACCAGAAAGGAATACTTATATCATCCCAGAAATTTGAAGGACAGGTAAGGCGGAAATTTCCATCTTCTTCCTGATTCCAATCTTTAGGCTTTCCATTTTCTTTGTAGGGGGCAATTACCCTTCTCTTTTGTTTAACAGCCTCTAAATTAAAATAGTAATCATCTGGATTTTTTACTGCAAACCAGATATCTTCCATTCCGTTTTTCCAGTTAGCAGAGGCTCCCCGGCCTTTTTCCCTTTGCCAGGTAATTCTGTTCAAAATTACTAATTCTTTTTCCAAGGCTCTTTGCAGGGCCGAAGTACATTTCCAGTCTCCGCAAATATAAAGTGAACCATTGTCTTTTAATTTTTTACAGACTTGAGGCAGCCAGCTTTCCAGATATTCTTGGTAAGCGGCTTGGGATCTGGCATTAAAATTCAAACCGTTGAAATTTTTAGAAAGATTATATGGGGGATCTATAATTATAAGATCTGCAAAGGCATCTGGTAATAAGGGCAGGGCCTGTAAAATATCTGCATTTATTGTTTTATTTTCGTAATTTTTATTACTTTTAAGATCTTCAAGACTTGTAATATCTTTTTTTAACTCTTCTGCTTCTTCTAAAGAAATAGTCAAAGTTCTATTTCTTGGCGCCCTGGATTTTGTAATCATATCTACATTGTATCAAAAGAAATGGACAAAAAAAAGGACCTTCTCCAATGGAAAAGGCCCTTTTCAAAAAGTGGACTAATTATAATAGCCCCGGAAATTATTAGTTAGCAGGTCCGTAGTAGAAGTTGATTTCAAAAGTTTTCATTCCCTGGAAAATCATGGCAGTTTTATCTACGATTGTAGCACCACAGCCATCCATGCTTCCGTCAATTGTACGACCCTTTAAATTTCCAGATACCCAGTCATTTACAATATTTGAACGAGTACAGTGTCCATCATCTGAAGAAGTATAATTTTTCTTAGTCAATTTTGCTTCTTTTCCGTTTACAACAATTGATTTAATATCAATTACCCAATCAGGATGTAAATCTTCACCGTTTGCAATTCCAAGTGCACAGAAAGAAAATCCAAGAGCCTTTGAAGTTCCCTTTCCATTCATGTTAGAAAAATCCAAAGAAACTGTATAATTTCCAGCCTCTGTAATTCCAATATCTTTAGCTTCAATTCCTTTAGATTTTGAACTTGGCTTGTACTGGTCACCTACAGAATAGTTTGTACTCCAAGCCTGATCTGCATACATGATGTAAGCAATTGCAATATCTTTTCTACCTTCAAGATCACTGCCACTTAAACTTGCAAGAGCTTCTGAATAAGTTTTCTTAAGTCTTTCCTGTGCAGCTGATTTAACCTTTTCTACTGAATATTCTTTTTCGATATCCCAGGAATGAGCCTTGTAGAGCTGAGCAAATTCATCATTATTTAATTTACATTCACTCTTATTGTAGAAACAACCGTTACCTGTATCCCAAAGAACAGGACAGAAAGAATAAGAATCACAATAATCAAGGAAAGTTGAGTGGTAAAGCATTGTAGCAGATTTATATTTTCCATTTTTTGGAAGAGTTCCATATTCACCAATGATTACACCATAACCTGCATCTACAAATTTAGACATCATTTTAAGGGTATCACCCATATCTTTGATATCCTGTTTTGAACCCCATTCATCACCATCACCAATACAAAGTGGAGAAGGATCATAATAGTGAACAGAAACAAAGAGTCTTCCTTCAATTGTATCTTTTGGCATTTTATAGCGGTTATCGCAAGTTTTTCTAACATCAGTGTTATAACCTGGAATCAAAAGGAAGCGGGAAGCATTATTTCCACCCTGGGCGCGAATTGTATCAACAAAAGCCTGATTGATTGTATTTGCGGCAGCATATTTTGCGGCGTCGTCTTTAAGGAATCCACTGTTCCAGCAAACATTATTATCATTAAGACGGTCACCAATTTCTTCGTTTCCACCTTCAAAAATCAATTTGTAAGAGTAGTTCTTAAAACGAGTACCAATCTGAGTCCACAGTGCCTTGTATAATTCCATAGCACAATCGCGGATTTCTGGAGTGCGAGAACCAAACATTCCCCACCATCCACCATCCCAGTGGTCATTGATAATTACATAAAGACCTGCGTCTAAAGCATAATTTACAAGAGTTTCGATTCTGTCTAAATAAGTTTTAGAAATTACATAATTTCCATTTTCGTAATCTACAACATTTGTCCAGGCAACAGGAATACGAATTGTGTCAAAACCAGCAGCCTTATAACCTTTAATCATACTTTCAGAGGTTACTGGCTGACCCCAGAGTTTTTCGTAAGTACTTGCATCTGTACTATAACTTGCAGAACCTGAACGATAGGCTTCCATTGTATTTCCAAGGTTAATACCGTTTCCCATTATTCTTGAAAATTCAATAGCTGTAAGTTCAAGATTCATATCCTGAGCCTGAGTAACAATTGTACTTGAAGTGTCAGGAATTTCTGCATTAATAGAAATCTTTACGTGAGGATCACTTGATTTTGCATTAGATTTTCCTGAATTTGAATTTGACGCACAAGACCCCAAGAAAAGTGGAGCGGTTAAAAAGGCCAATAAAAAAGCCTTAGATAGTTTTTTCATTAGATATCTCCTGATTATAAAAATGTCCTTATATTGTCCACTTAAAAATCAGAAAAAAAAATAGGAAATATTATGAATATTTAATTAGGTTATTAGTAATTATTTTTTAAAGAATAAAGCTTGGATATTTGAATCTACCAGCTGGCTTAAATCTTCTTTACTCATTCCAATATTATTTCCAATATAATCATAAACATGTTCAACCAGATAAGGAGAGTTTTTCTGTCCCCTAAAAGGAACAGGGGCCAGATAAGGTGAATCGGTTTCGCAGAGGATTCTATCTTTTGGAATAAAGTTTAAAAGAGCCTTCATATCTTCCATCTTGGATTTTTTAGTATAAGTTACACTGCCGCTAAGACTGATATAATAACCTAAATCCAAAAATTGGCGGGCCTCATCCAGACCATAACTAAAACAGTGAAGAATTCCCTTATTATGACCTGAATTTTTTATACAATCCAAAGTATCTTCAAAAGCATCACGACTGTGAATTACAATTGGAAGATCCATTTTTTTTGCAAGGGCAAGCTGCATTTCAAAAAGTTCTTTTTCCCCATCAAAAGTTAGCTGATCAAAATCACTTTGACAACGGCCGTCTGCTCCAGAAGGATTCCAGTGATGATCTAAACCGCCTTCTCCAATAGCAATTATTTTTGTATGCAAATTAGAAAGCGGACTGTCAGCTCCAATATTTTCAGCCTTTTTTATAAAATCTTCCAGGGTTTTCATTTTTTCTACCCTATTATGAATAGAATCTAAATCGGGCCAGATTCCGGCAGAAAAATAAATAAAAGATTCCACTTTACGGGCAAGACTTTTATCTTCAATTGACGAAATAGCAGTGGCAATAGAAGACTGCCTCTTTTCCAAATCATCAGCCTTAGTTCCAATATCCATGCCAAAAGCACAATTTCTCTGGGCCATTAATGAAAGAACTTCTTTTCCATCAAGACCCCATTCGTCGTTCATTAATTTAAAATGAAAATGAGTATCGCTAAACATATAAAAATTTACTTCCTTAAAATCAAATACCGCAGGTTGTTTCAACAACCGAGGATATTTGATTCGCAATACAAGAGTTTCGCAAGAAACTCTAAGTTAAATTGAATGGCGATATTTTAGCCATTCAATTTAAACCTTCCCAATAAAAAGGGGTTTAAGATTTTAAAAATTCAAAGAAGGCCTTACAAGCCTCGTCTTTGCTTTTGACTCCAATTATATAATCATAAACATTGTCTGCAAAGGCCAGAATTAAATTATTATCTTCCATGATTGGAAACATCTTATTGATTGCATCACTATTAAAACGAATCTTCATAAGGGCATTGTATTGCATAGATTCCAGTTGATTTTCTTCCATCAGGGCAGTCAAACTTGAATTACTGATTGGAACGCCTTTATCATTTTTCTGTAAAAGGGCAAATTCCCTGTCATTAAGTAAATAATTAACAAATTTTGCAGCGGCTTCTGGGTTTTTACAATCTTTTTTAATTGCCAGCATAGAAGCAGGTTTTAAGTACCAGCCCGATTCAACAGCCCCTGGAATTGTAATAAAATTACCAAGAATTGCCTTTCCGCCAAGATTTTTAACTTCCGAAAGAAATATCGAAGTTTCATTACACCATAAAACGGCACCGGCAACTTTTCCAGCACTCAGGGCATTAAGCTGAAAACCGTCATTAAAAGCATAGACAACGCCTTCATTAACCATTTTTTCTACAAAATCATAAATCACGGCGATTTCTTCCAGATTTATATTTAGGCTACCATCTTCATTAAATATTTTTTTAGAATGAGTCTGTTCAAACCAGGCCATTGTAAGAAAGAAAAGATGACGTTTACTGATTGTAAAAACATACATACCTTTTTTCTTTAGAACTTTGGCCATTTCAAAAAGTTGATCCCAGTTAGAAGGAACCGAAAGATTATTTTCGCTTAAGATTCTTTTATCATAAACAGGGATTGCTGTATTAAAGGCGATTGGAATTGCCACTAATTTTTCATCTATTGTACCAAAAGATAAATCTACAAGAGTGAAATTATAAAAATCAATATATTCTGAAAGAGTATTAAGATCATAAAAATCATTTCCATTTTCAGAATATTTATAAAGCCAGTCAAAATTTATCTGCATTACATCTGCGCACTGGCCAGATTTTAATTTTTCTCCAAAAGAAGCTTCATATTCCTCCCAGGAAGAATATTCAGGAACTACATTAATAGTAGGATTTTTAGATTCAAACTGAGCAATACCTTCCAGAGTGTATTTATTTCTGGCATCCTTACCCCACCAGGAAAATGAAATTTCTTCCACCTTATTTCTGTTACCTGGACAAGAAACTAATAGAAGAGATAATACCATCAAAAGAGGGAGAATAAATTTAACGTTCTGCATAAATTTCATCTTTCAACTCCAAAAATAATTCTACAACTTCAGGATCAAAATGCTCCCCGGCTTCTCTTTCTATCAAAGCAAAAGCATCTTCATAAGGCATAGGCTTTTTATAACAACGTTCAGAAATTAAAGCATCAAAAACATCGGCAACAGCCATAATTCTTGCAGGAAGAGGAATCTGAGTTCCTCTTCTACCACTTGGATAACCTCTACCATTCCATTTTTCATGGTGGTAATTAGCAATATCTGAAGCAATATCAACATATTCTTTATCTGCAATTCCACCCAAAAGGTCATAAACGATTTTTCCACCTATAGAAGCATGAGTTTTCATAATCTCATACTCTTCATCAGTGAGTTTTCCAGGCTTATTTAAAATGGTATCTGAAATTACAATTTTACCCAGGTCGTGCATAGGAGCCGCTCTGGTAACGTAATCAATAAACTGATCTGTAAGAACTTCCGGCCACTTTCCTCTTTTTTTAGCCTGAAGCAAAATCATATTTACAAGATGACTGGTTCTTTTTACGTGCTGGCCAGTTTCTCCACTTCGGCTTTCAACAAGGTCTGCAATACCCATAATTGTATTATTCTGGATTTCATAAATACGCATTTCATTTGATTCTGACTTTGACTTAAAGAAATCATTTGTTTCTTCCAGTCCATGTAAAACCCGGTAACTGTAAATAATACTAATTACGATTGAAATACTAATGAAAATAAAAGCTATAATAGCAAAAAACCTTGTAGATTTCTGGTAAGAAGCCATCTCGGCTCTGGAATTGTCAATATAAGAATCTGAGATTTTAGAAAGGGTATCTATACTTGAATTAACACCCCTCATCAAAGGAAAAATATTTCTATTTGCAAATTGACCAATAGACTGAGGACTTTCACTTTCCCTCATAGAAAGCATAACTGCATTATAATTCAAGTATCTCAGGATATCATCATTTACACTTCTGAATAAAATTTCCTGATGAGTTCCCTTTTTCATCTTTTTAAGCAACTGGCCGTGGATTTTTAATTGATTTCTAATTTCAAGTTCAGTATTACGCAATTCCCTTTGAGTATCATCCAAATCCTCTTCAAAAGAAATCATAGCCGCAACCATGTTGTATTCATATTTGTATAAAAGACCTTTAAGATGATCTACATCATTTTCGATTGCAAATACATCTTCCACCATAGAATTAAACAAACGCGACTGGGAATTTAAACAAAAGGATAAATAAATAATCCCCAGAAGACCTGCCAATTCCGCAAGAAAAACTACAATTAATGCACTAATAGACAAACTCTTTTTCACGATTTAGCATTTTACCATATTGAAAACCATAATTAAATTGTAAATTAAATTATTAAAAGAATTTTATAAAAATCTCCAACAGAATTAAAACCACCCCAGTAAATCCCCCCTGCTAAAATGCGCGAGCGGAGAGAGACCACAAGTGCTCCTTGCCGTTTTACCCTAGAAATTCTACCCTAAAAGGCAAACTGCACTTGTGGGAAATCGCAGCGGAAGCATTTTTTCCCGCCCCGTATGCGCCCCATTAACAAATCTCCAACAGAATTAAAACCACCCCAATAAATCCCCCCTGCTAAAATGCGCGAGCGGAGAGAGACCACAAGTGCTCCTTGCCGTTCGTCCCTAGAAATTCTACCCTAAAAGGCAAACTGCACTTTCGGGATACTGAAGCGGAAGCATTTTTCCCGCCCCCTATGCGCCCATTAACAAATCTCCAACAGAATTAAAACCACCACAATAAATCCCCCCTCCTGCTAAAATGCGCGAGCGGAGAGAGACCACAAGCACTCATTGCCGTTCAACCCTAAAAATTCTACCCTAAAAGGCAAACTGCACTTGTGGGAAATCGCAGCGGAAGCATTTTTCCCCGCCCCGTATGCGCCCCAATTAACAAATCTACAAAAGAATTAAAACCACCCCAGTAAATCCCCCCTGCTAAAATGCGTGAGCGTAAGGAGACCGAAAGTGCTCATTGCCGTTCCTCCCTAGAAATTCTACCCTAAAAGGCAAACTGCACTTTCGGGATACTGAAGCGGGAGCATTTTAGCAGGGGGGGGGACTATTTTGTGAAGAAGGAGTTTAATTCTGTTGGAGTTTTTGTTATATTATTAATATGACTGATATTAGTAAATTCCTTTCCAACGTAGAAAAATCCAAAAAAATGGACCGCCAGAAAAACAGCGGCTCCTACGACTACAATCGCATAGCCGATAATCTCCGCCGCCTTTTTAATAATGCAACTTCCTGTCCAACAGAATTACCAGACACCCTTTTTGGTTACTGGCAGGACACCTACATTCTTACAAGCGCAAATATCACAGAGGAACCTAGTCAGGAAAACCTCAACAAACTTGCCGCAATCCTTGCCTTTTTAGACAACAGTGACGAATTTCAAGATCAGCTTAGTCAGGACGACTGGCAGGAAATTGGAGAATTGGTTAATGACGAGGCCGAAGATTTACCTATCGACATTCTTCAAGATTTAATGAAAATCCTTGTAGAAAAAGGTGCTTACTAATCCAGGTCTCAAAAATCCATGTCAGAAAAATTAAATTTAAAAGAAATCTCAGATTATTCTCATTGTCTTCAGTGCCCCCGCAAATGTGGAGCAGACAGATATTCTAATCAACTGGGCTTTTGTAAAGAGCCTGCCGATTTAAGAATTGCCTTTGCAGGTCTTCATTTTGGAGAAGAGCCTTTAATCACAGTAGGCAGGGGAAGCGGTACAATTTTCTTTACGGGCTGTACCCTCCGCTGTGCCTTTTGCCAAAATTATCAGATTAGTCAGGATGGCCTTGGAAAAAGTGTATCGATTGAAGAATTTGTAAAAATCTGCCAGAAATTACAGGCAGCCGGGGCCGAAAATATAAATCTTGTAACAGGAAGTCACCACATTCCTCTAATTGCACAGGGCTTAAAAGCCGCAAGAGCTGAAGGAGTAACTATTCCTTTTTGCTGGAATTCTTCGGCCTACGAATCAGTTGAAAGTCTTGAATTATTAAAAGGCCTGGTAAAGGTTTGGCTCCCAGACTTTAAGACTCTTGATAATCAACTTTCCAAAAGTTTATTTGCAGCCCAGGACTATCCTCAGGTGGCAAAAGCCGCAATAGAATGGATGATTCAAAATAATCCCCTGGAAATTCAGGAATTAGACGAAAATGAAAAACTTTGTGAGGATCCTGATAAAATCAAATATGAAAAAATGACTTCCGGGGTAATCGTAAGACATCTGGCCCTTCCAGGACGTTTTGAAGATACCGCCAATGTTTTAGGCTGGTTAAAAGAAAAGGCCGACTCAAAAGCCTGTATTTCTCTCATGAATCAATACACACCAGTCCCTTTTGAAGAAGATAAAAATCTTCTGGAAAAACGTAAAAATGCCCTTTCTGTTATCGAAAATCGTCTTATTTCTAAAGAAGAAGATGCTGATATACAGGATTTAATAGAAGCCTATGACTTTGATTTTCTCTTTTACCAGGAATTAAGTGACGATACGAGCTGGTTACCAGATTTTACAAGAAAGCAGCCTTTTTCAAATAAACTTGCGAAACCCCTCTGGCATTGTAATCATCAGATTGACTAACAATTCTTTCTTTATTTTCCTTAAATTTATACTCAGTATTTTCAACGATATTTGTCATTCTGTGTTATAATTTTCTTTATATGGCTACTTGGAAAAATAAAAAACTTACAGGAATTGTACTTCCTTTGGGAGCACTTTATACAAAAGAAAATCCTGTAATTGGGGAATTCCCCGATTTGGTTCAATTAGGAAAGTTTTGTAAAGAAGCAGGTTTTGAGATTATTCAGCTTCTGCCGGTTAATGATACAGGAACTCAAAGTTCCCCCTATTCTGGGCTTTCTGCCTTTGCCCTTCACCCGATTTATATAAGAATCAAAGATATTCCCGAATTCTCTGAAGTTTATAAATCTGATGAAATTTTTGCCAGGGCTTATGATACTTTTGTAAGTAAAAATGCTTACAAACTTAGATACGATTACGATGACATTCTTGAAGCTAAAATCAATATTCTAAAACAGCTTTATTTTAAGACCCAGTTGGGACAAAGCGGAAAACTGTCCGAAGAAATGACAAAATGGATAAAAGCTAATCCCTGGGCCAAAACCTATGCCGTTTACAAAAATCTTAAAAGAAACTACATGCAGGCAAGTTGGAAAAGCTGGCATCAAAACGACCAGAAAAAAAGTCCTGAAGAAATAGAAAGTTTGTGGAAGACCAAGGCCTTTCAAAAAGAACATTACTTTTACATCTGGTGTCAGGTAATTGCAAATCAACAGTTTGAAGAAGCAGTAAAAAAAGTAAAAGAAATGGGCCTTCTTATCAAAGGGGATATGCCAATTCTTATGAACGAAGATTCCTGCGACGCCTGGGCCTATCCAAATTTCTTTAATCAGGATTTAAGGGCAGGTTCTCCAGCCGATGGAGATAATCCAAATGGCCAAAACTGGGGATTTCCAACTTATAACTGGAAGGCCTTAAAAGCAGACAATTACAGCTGGTGGAAAAACAGACTTAAAGTTGCCGCAAAATATTATGATGCCTACAGATTAGACCACATTCTGGGATTTTTTAGAATCTGGGCAATTCCAAGTGCCGACTGCAATGCCCTAAACGGTCATACAGAGCCCTACGCCTCTTTTAAACGGGAAGATTTATATGAATTAGGCTTTGACGACGACAGAATCCGCTGGTTGAGTCAGCCACATATTCCTACAAATATTGTAGAAGATATAACCTGGAATCATGAAGTTTCCCACCAGATACTTGAACTTCTTTGCCAGCAGATAGGAAACGAAGAACTCTGGCTTTTTAATAAAAATCTTAAGGGAAGTCAGGAAATTTGGGATTGTGATTTTAAAAATCTCTGTAATCAGGATGCGGCCCATAGAATAAAAGAAAAACTGGTTGAATACTGGTCAAACAGAACTTTAATTGAGATTTCAAAGAATAAATTCATTCCTCTCTGGACTTATGGAAAATCTACTTCCTGGGCTTCCTTAAACGAAGCTGAAAAATCAAAACTGGAAGAATTATTCAGCCAGCTGAACAAGAAAAACGAAAAACTCTGGAAAAAGCAGGCCGACGAAATCTTTACCGCAATTACAGAAGGCTTAAAAATGATTCCTTGCGGCGAAGACTTAGGAGTTAGCATTGACTGCGTTCCTCAAACTATGCTTGAACATAAAATTCTGGGACTTAGAGTTGTTCGCTGGTGCAGAAAGTGGTCTCAAGAAGGACAGCCTTATCTTCCTTTTGAAGATTACACTCCCCTTTCTATTACAACTACTTCTGTTCACGATTCTTCTACAATTCGTCAGTGGTTTGATGAGGAAATTAAAAATCGCAAATTGGAGAAAAATCAAACTGAAAAAGAAGAAAAATGCAATGTGGGCGATTTAATCGATTTGGAGGAAAATCAGGAATTTTCACCGGAAATTGCAGAATCAATCTTAAAAGAATGTGGAAAAAGTGCCAGCCTCTGGTATATAAATCCTCTGCAAGATTATCTTTATATGAATAAAAAATACTGGCTTGAAAGTGCCCAGGAGGAAAGAATAAATGTTCCGGGCACTGTAAATAAATTCAACTGGACTTATAGACTGCCTGTAAGCCTGGAAGAACTTTTAGACGATAAAGATTTAATAAACAAAATTCAAAATATATGTAATGGGAGAAGTTAATCATCTTTTTGATTAATTACTAAAATAATGAAGCTATCATACAACGAATTTCATATCTCAAAAAAAGTTAGAGACTTATGTGACTTTAATCAGGGCTTGTTTGCATCAAGTGGAAATGTAGTTTTTGCCAACATGAAAAACGTCCGCGATTTTCAGCTTTTATTTAACAACTACATAGAAACTCAAACTGGTGATAAAAATAAAAAAGTATCTGCCGGCCAATTAAATGCAATGGGTTTGATTGATGAGATTTTACATTACGTTTGTATGCTTTACCGTCGCAATAAAGTTCAGACTTTTATGACTGATTTGCTCTCCCAATTGGACAAAGAAAATACAAAAGAAAAAGTTGATTCCCTTCTTTTAGACTTTATAAAAGAATTTCCACCGGTTGAAGTTTACAAGGAAAAAACTACCGCAATTGAATATTTAGAAAGAGTTTCTTTAGATCCTGGAACAAATACCCAGCGTTCTAACAGGGAACAGACTCTTGAAGAATTAATCCTTTTACATCTTGCTAACGAAAACCCTGCTTTTAAACCTTTTTCCCTTTTGTTTGATGATAAGGAATTGGCTAAAAATCCACTTTACAATAAAAGCTGGGCTCAAATCCAAAAATATTCAAAGAGTCAGCCAACCTTTGGACCTTTTGACCACGACCTGATTAATCTTTTAAGGGAACCGGTTTTATTTTCCCCAGAAGATTTAAAAGGCCAGCTGGAATATATCCAGAAACACTGGGCAGAATTCCTTGGAGAATGGCTAAAAAGAATCTTAGCGGGAATGGATGCAATTGCAGAAGAAAATAAAGCAGCCTGGGCATCTCTTTCTGGGGGAAATCCTGCATTTGACGGCCCGGATTTATCTCCTTACAGTTTTGAAAATCTGATGAATGAATATGAACGTTTTAGTTCGGACAGTGAATGGATGCCAAATGTTATTTTGATGGCAAAAACTGTACTTGTATGGCTTGATCAGCTGACAAAAGAATACGGTTATTCAATCACCAGACTGGACCAGATTCCAGACCCAGAACTTGATAAATTAAGGGACCAAGGTTTTACCGGACTTTGGCTTATTGGACTTTGGGAACGTTCTAAGGCTTCAAAAAGAATTAAACAAAAGTGTGGAAATCCAGAAGCAGCAGCCTCAGCTTATTCCCTCTACGATTATAATATTGCTCAAAATATTGGTGGCTGGGATGCCCTTGCTAATCTTAGAAACAGACTCTGGCAAAGGGGAATTAGACTTGCTTCAGATATGGTTCCAAATCATACTGGAATGGACGGAGACTGGGTAATCAACAGACCAGATCTTTTTATTCAAAGAAGAGATAATCCATTCCCTCAGTATTCTTTTAATGGCGAAAACCTTTCTCAAGATTCAAGAGTTTCAATTTACCTGGAAGACCATTATTACTCAAAAGATGACTGTGCCGTTGTCTTTAAGAGAGTTGATAATCAAAGTGGAGATACCCGTTATATCTACCATGGAAATGACGGTACAGGCCTTCCTTGGAATGATACAGCCCAGATTGATTTTTTAAATCCTCAGGCCCGGGAAGCAGTAATTCAGGAAATCTTACATGTTGCCCAGAATTTCCCAATTATCCGCTTTGATGCCGCAATGGTTCTGGCAAAAAAATCAATCAGAAGACTTTGGTATCCAGAACCAGGACATGGTGGAGATATTGCAACAAGATCCGAAACAGGACTTTCAACTCAGGAATTTAACGACGCAATCCCAGAAGAATTCTGGAGAGAAGTTGTAGACAGAGTTGCCCAGGAATGCCCTGACACCCTTTTATTAGCCGAAGCCTTTTGGATGATGGAAGGCTACTTTGTTAGAACTTTAGGAATGCACAGAGTTTACAATTCAGCCTTTATGAATATGTTGAAAAAGGAACAAAACCAAAAGTACAGGGAAACAGTAAAGAACACCATTACTTTTGATCCTCAGGTATTAAAACGCTATGTAAACTTTATGAACAATCCTGACGAAGAAACCGCCATTGCTCAATTTGGAGATGGAGATAAATATTTTGGTGTTTGTACTTTGATGATTACAATGCCAGGACTTCCAATGTTTGGTCACGGACAGATTGAAGGCTTTACAGAAAAATATGGAATGGAATATACAAAAGCCTATAAAGACGAAAAACCAAGTCAGTATCTTGTAGACCGACACTGGCACGATATATTCCCACTTATGAAAAAACGTTACCTCTTCTCCGGGGTAGATAACTTCCTCTTCTATGATTTATGGCAGGACGGACATGTAAACGAAAATGTTTTTGCCTATTCAAATGGTTGTGGAAAAGAAAGAGCAATTGTTTTTTATAACAATAAATATGATCAGGCTCACGGATGGATTAAATTCTCTGATCCTTATGCAGTTCACACAGGAAATGGCGACGAAGTTGTAATGGAAAATAAATCTATTGCCCAGGGCTTAAATTTAAGCGCCGAGGACGATAAATATTGTATTTTCCAGGAACACAGAAGCAGACAGTGGTTTATCAGAAAATCTTCAGAAATCTGCCAGAATGGACTTTACATTATGTTGAACGGCTTTGAATATCAGGTATTCTTAAATGTTCAGCAGGTAAGCGACGAGGCAGACCATCGCTATAAAATCTTGTGCGAATTTTTGAACGGGGCCGGTTGTGATGATATTGAAACAGCCTGGCAGGAATTAATTTATAAAGATCTCTACAAAGATTTCGAAGTTTTTGCAAAAGAAGCTTTAATTCCAATCGTTGAAGAATTTACTGGCATAAGTAAAGAAGATAAAAATCAAAATAAGGAAAAGAAAGAGGCTAAGGGTAAGTCTAAAAAAGAAGTTGTCACTGTTGATATGGCAAAAATCAATAAAATCTTTGCACAGGCAGAAAAAAGTGGTCTGGCCTTTTATAAAACAGCCCAGAGATTCAGCAACTTGGATTCTTCTATCACAAAACTTTCAAGTCCAGAAAAACAATTCGCCCTTTATAAAAATCGTGTAAAGAAACTTGTAAAAATTCACAATTCAAAAATGCCAAAGGCCCCAAAAGATTTACAAAAAGCATTAATGAAGGCTGATACAGAAGAATTTGCACTTTTGATGCTTGGAGCAAATCCAAAATTAGGACTGTCCCTGCAAGCCTGGGCAATTTCTGCAGAATATGCTGAAAATGGTTTGGCAAGTAAGTGGAATTTAGGCCGTAAAATTAATCAATATCTAAAAGCAGATCTAAAGGGATTTTTAAGAAAGAATCTCCTTTTGGCTTCTTATTCTTGCAGCGAAAAATTACCAAAAGAAGAAAAAGCCCTTGCTTACAAAATTGTTGAATTATTAGTTCAAAGCCCTTACGCTTACAAACTTTCCGGGGCCAACAACTTTGATAATGTCCGCTGGTTTAATAAAGAAATCATAGAAGAAAATTTGAATACTATAATTCTCTTTATGAAATTAAATGCAAAAGATTCAAAGGCAGAAGCAATTTCTAAACTCCATAAAGATTTATTTGCAGCAAAATTAAAGGCAGCCTATAAATGCGATTTATTCCTTAAAGAGTTTGCCCCTAAAGAAAGTAAAAAAACTGTCAAAAAGACTGTTAAAAAATCAGAAAAGAAAGTCTTTGCAAAAACAAGCAAAAAAACTTCGACTGCTAAAAAATCTGTAAAAAGCGACAGTAAAAAAGCAAAGGCAAATAAAAAGAGTAAGGAAATAAAATAAAAAATTTCTGAACTATCTTAGTAATTCTAAAGCTTAAAATAAAACTTAGCTGACTTAATTAAAAAGCTGGCTAAGTTTTTTTTATTTTAAAAGGTATTTTTGATTAAGTTCTTAATTTCTTCTGCGCTCGTTAATGGAGCCTTATTTAATTCAAGAGGAATTAAACTTTCTTTTACATTGTCTGGCATTGAAGGAACCTGTCCCAAAACATGTCGGCAATAATCAGCATCTAAAGAGGGATGATTTTGAGAAATTAAAACTACAGCTCCATTTTCATCATAAATTTCTTCGGCATCATTTATAACAGAAGCATAAGCACTGGCAGTTGCCCGGTCAGCAAAAACGCCATATTTCATGTAAAGTTCTTTAGCAGCCTTTTCCCTTGCTTTTTCATCAACTTCTACAGGGAAAACAAAATTACGCATCATAATTCCATTCAAGCTAAAGAAATTTTCCAGTCTTTCAAGATTAGCAGGATCAACAGGATTAGATTCATCTCTTTTTGAAAGATCTACAAAAGAATCAAGAACTTTAGGATTTCCCTGAAGATCACAACTCAAGGCAGAAGTAGCAGGCATGTAAAAACCATTTACTGGTAAAGCAAAACGCCAGCTGTAAAGTCCAGACATCAAAGTAGAATAATTTCCAGCGTCCGAAGCGTAATAAATTTCGCCGTCAATTTTATTTTTAATCTGAGCAAAAGAATAAGGATAGTAAAAAACCTGAGACATCAATCTGCAGACATTTGTAGTATTTGCAACAGAAATATTATTTTCTTTTACAAATTCTTTGTCCGCGAATACCTGTCTGAGCATTTCTTTTATCTGACTTTCCGAAGCGTCAATTTCTATTGGAAGAATATTTCCACCATTAAAAATTAAATCTTCTTTAGAAATTCCACGAACTGTACCCTTTCTGTAAAGAATTACTGCTTTTATGTGCTTTTTATTGCGTAAAACATTGCACAGCAAAGAACCTAATTCTCCACTTGTGTAATCAAGGAAAAGTGTAGAACCACCGTACAATTGCTGAGTTGTTTCCAAATATGAACAAAGATAAGAAACTCCAAAATCACGATAACAACCTGTGTAGCCATTAAATAATTCCATCTGGAAAAGGTTTTTATCTAATTGCTTTACATTTGGTTTAAAAGGAAAGGCTGTGGTCGCAATAGTTTCACAGAGAATTGGAGATATTTCATCCTGCATAAAAGCAGAAGTTAAAGTTCCTGCAATTGAAGAAAAGGAGGTTTCTTCGTTTATATAATAAATCCAGCGTCGTAAATCATAAATTGCATCTGGAGATGGTACATAAACTCCCCCGTCTTCTGGAATACAAGATTTAACTGCCTGAGAAAACTTCACCGATAATTTAGAATTTCTAGTACTTGTAAATTGCATACCATTACTTTAATGGATTTTATTAAAATATGAAACCTGTTAACAAAAAATTAGACAAACTTAGATTTCTATTCCAGGTAAGTGTTTTTTGAGTGTTTCTATAAAAGCTTCGTGAGTAACATCTTCTTTAAGGCAGGCAAACATACAGTTATCGCCGGCAACAGTTCCCAAGACTTCATCAAGATTAAGATTATCAAGGGCATTACAAACAGTATTAGCATGACCCGAGAAAGTTTTAATTACAACAATATTTCCACTAAAATCAATGCTTACATAACCCCGCAAAAAATCCATAACATAAATTGCTTCGTTTTCGCCATTTTCATCATCCCCAGGCAGGGCATACATATAACCTGACTTTCCATCTGGAACTTTTCCAACTTTTAAAAGTTTTAAATCACGGCTTAAAGTTGCCTGAGTTACATCAAAACCTTCATTCTGTAAAAGAGAAAGCAATTCATCCTGACTTTCGATTGTATTATTCTTGATTAAATTTTTAATTGCCTTAAGGCGTGATTGTCTTTCTTTCATTTTAAAACTCCGCAAGTTTTTTTGCATATTTATACAAGAAATATACAGTTTTTTTGCATAAAATGCAATTATCCTGGGCAAAAGACAAAAAAAATCCACAGAAAACTAAAAAAGTCCCCTGTGGATTTTCTATTTTACCTAAAAATCAGCAGATTTATTTAATTAACAAAGAAGCATAAGCTTTTAAGGCACCTTCCATGTTTCCAGAAAGTACGGTCTTTGCCAATTTTTTACCCAACTGTACACCTTCCTGGTCAAAAGAGTTGATGTTCCATACAAAACCCTGGAACATAACTTTATTTTCGTAGTGAGCAAGTAAAGCTCCCAAAGATTTAGGACAAAGTGATTTACCGTAAATCAAGCTTGAAGGTCTGTTTCCTGCAAAAGATTTATTTGGATCTGCATCTTCTTTACCACAAGCAAAAGCAACAATCTGAGCAACAACATTTGCACAGAGTTTTTTCTGACTTGTAGAATCTTCAATTACAACATCTTCGCCAGTCTGATTTTCCTGGAAGGCAATAAACTGTAATGGAAGGATATCTGTTCCCTGATGTAATAACTGGTAGAAAGAATGCTGACCATTTGTTCCTGGTTCACCAAAAATTACAGGACCAGTTACATAATCAATTTTTTCTCCAAAGCGGTTTACAGATTTTCCGTTAGATTCCATATCAAGCTGCTGTAAATGTGCTGGGAAACGTGAAAGTGCCTGAGAATAAGGAAGAATTGCAGTTGCAGGATATTCCTGAACATTTCTTTCGTAAACACCAATTAAAGCGTCCATTAAGGCTGGGTTCTTTAAGATATCTTTATTCAAAGCTAATTTATCTTCTTCGCTGGCGCCATCAAGGAATTCCTGGAAAACCTTAGGACCAAAGGCAAGGGAAAGAATTGCTCCACCTACCCCGGAAGTTGAAGAATAACGACCACCAATAAAATCGTCCATATAGAATGCTTTCATGTAGGCTGGATTATGAGCCAATGGAGAAGTTTCTGAAGTAACTGCAATCATGTGTTTAGAAGCATCACAACCGGCAGCTTTAATATAATTTTTTACAAAAGATTCATTTGTAAGAGTTTCCAAAGTTGTTCCAGATTTTGAAACAAGAATAAAAATTGTTTTAGAAATATCAAGGGATTTTAATACAGAGGCAGCATCATCAGGATCAACATTTGAAATAAAATGTGCTTCCATCTTAAAAGTATTATTTTTCTTAGCCCAGTTTTCTAAAGCAAGGTACATAGCACGTGGACCTAAATCTGAACCACCAATACCAATCTGACAAACGCTGGTATATTTTTCGCCCTTTTCGTTTACAATTTTTCCAGAATGAACCTGGTCTGCAAATTCTGCAATTCTTTTTACTTCATTAATGTAAAATTCACGTTTATTTACACCGTCAGCAATAACATCCTTTCCCAACTGACCGCGAGTAAGCTGATGTAAAACCATTCTTTTTTCGCCAGTGTTGATTACAGAACCATTAAGTAAATCCTGATACTTTTCTACAAGCTGACTTTCTTCTGCTAAGTCTGACAGAGTTTTTAAAATCTGTTCATTTACTTCTTTTGCTGCATAATTGTAAGAAAGACCTGCTCCCATAGGAATAGAATATTTTGAAATTCTATCAACTGCAGTGGAAGATGAAAGTTCATCTGCAACAGAAACCATACCCTTTAAAGATAAAAGTTTTTTCCAAGCTTCAAGTTTATCGGCATTTGACCATGTAATCATTGTATCTACACTCCATTCGCAAAAATTATCCTAAAGAAAAAAATTGCTAAATATTTGATTTTGAAAAAAATTATAATGATTTTAGACTGTCTAGTAAATAAAAAGGACTGACTAATAAAACCAAAATTATTAGTCAGTCCTAAAATTACTTAATTATTAGAATAATAAAAGTATTAGTATTAATTAATCTTCATAATGGTCCAGTAAAAGAAAAGATCTACAACTGTTATTTGCCATTAAATCATCTGGATCCTGTGAATAACCAAGTGCTACACGCAGAGGAGATGTAAAATCATTTATCCACTCATCATCATCATGTTTTACATATTGAAGACCTAAAGTAGGTTTAGCGTAAATATATGCAGATTTTCCTACAAATACAGGTTTATCGAATTTACAAGTAACTTTTCTATTAAAAGTTTTCCGATCGCTACTTGGACCAATATAAGAAGTGGAAAGAACAGTCTCCTTAATTTCTCCAAAACTTACTTCTTTTTTATTCTGATCTAAAATTACAATATTAGAGGCAAGATCATCAAATCCTACAAAATGAGTATAATTTGTATCTGTTGACGCTGAAGCTTGATTGGCGGCATAAATTTCATAAGTAAAAGAAGTTATTCTATACTGATTATCAATAGAAAGTGTAATACTGTCAAATAATCTCTGATCGTATGCACTGCCATCATCTGCAGGAAAAACAATTCTAGATGATACCACTATCATTTTTACATTTGCATCATAGGAATAACGATAATCACCATAAACAGAATCTGTAACAATAAGGTCATTAGGATTATTAATTATTGCACGATACGCACATGAATGGTCTATTGAAGCAGGTGTAACTTTTATCTTAGAAGATTCATAAGTAATTGCTGTTGAAACATCTGCCCAACCTGAAGATGTATATTTCTGTAAAATTAATTTACTACTAAAAGCAGAAACAATTTCATCAGTTGAAAAACCCTCAACTAGACCAGAAAAAGAAAAAGTTATGTAATCATCATAAATTGATAGATTATTAAGATTTAATTCCTTATTAAAAATGCTTCTAGCTTCTACACCACCAATTGTACTTTCATCAAAAGTAGAGGCAGAATAATAGATAAAATAGCTATCATCCCCATTTGTTTCACCCTGGGCATAGTCATTATCATAATCAAAAAGCTGACCATTTTTAGCCTTTAAACTTGGATTGATAAGAAGCTGAATCATAGAAACATCTTTAAGATTAACTGAAACATATACTGAAGAATCACGTACATAAGAAGTATAAGTTAATTTATCTCCTCTTTTATACACATGAGCAATGTCTCCAGCTTCATAAGCAGAAGTATCAATTTGATAAATCTCAATAGCATCAGAAACAGAAGACTCATCTACATTTAGAGTAAAGTCCAATTTAATAACTGTATTTGAGTCTAAAGTATTATCAAAATAATTAGATTGTGTATTTAAAACAGTATTTCCTGCATAGTCAAAAATAGTGTTAACATACTTTCCATTACTTACATTTTCTTTAAGAGCTTCATTTACATCTACTTCGTCCAATTTTGCTGTACTATTTTCCAAAATATGAGAACAAGATGAAATAAGAAATACCAGAAGTAAAGACAATAATAAATAAATTCTTTTTTTCATATTTTACCTCCTTAATTAATTGCTGCAATCTCTAAGTTTAATAATGGCTGTTCACCACTCGAAATTTTAGATTTTACAACATATAACACAGGTGTATCCGAATAATTTCCAATGGTATCAGACCTAATATTATTTCCTACCGTATATGAATAAGCTAAAGATGTATTTTTATAAAGCCCTAGCCATATTTTATCTGAAGATGTAGAAGATGAAGTAGACATTGTAATTGTAAACCTCTCGTTAGGGTAAAGAATAAATGAAGTTATATCATTTAGAGATGTGCTTTGAGCTATATTCTTTTTATTAAAAGAAACTAAATTAATTGTATCGTAAGCCACATAACCATTTGTCTTTGTATTTAATCTTTCATCTATATCAGACGCATAACCAATTTTATAAGAAGCAAGATCATCTATATCTCCAGTTAAAGATTGCTGATGGAAATAAATAGTAAAATCAGGCTTATAATAAATACGAACAAAATCTGTTTTTATTGGTTTTATAAATGTATAAGTATAGGTAGAATAATAAGTCTTATCTCTGTTATATCCATAAGTTACAGGATTTGAAGCAGTAACAATATAAGAATCACCTTCTTTACCTACATCAAGAGTATTATATTCACCGTCTAAGAATAAAAGTTTATCAATCAAATCACTTGAAACTCCACAAACCTTTCCTGTGTAATCACCCTGGTAAGAACCATTTGTGTTTTTTATTTTAACAGAAAAAGAAAGCAACTGGCTATTTTCAACTTCTACATTAGTAACCTTGTTAAGGATTTCAGTGTCTGAAGCATATACATTGTTATCTTCAACTATGTAATCGGCAAACGAAGAAGGAATATCAAACTGAATTCCATTATTATAAGTATAACGAAGTGGATATCCATTTTGAATGTAAGAACTTGTCTTAAAGTTCTGAACATCTTTTACTACAACCCTCAGATGATCTCCAGGACTTGCTTCTTCAAAAGTAAAGATATAGTAATTGTTATAAGTATCTGCTTCTTTACTCAGGCTTGTAGCAAGGTCAACCCATTTTCTCGAAGAAAAATCCAGTTTTTGAATAGCTATATGAGCTTTTAATAAGTCAGATAAATCTTCAGTTATATAAATACTTTTCTTGATATAAAAAGAATTTGTGTAAGTAGAATCTTTATTCTTAAAATAATCATAATAAGTGGAATAAGAATATAAAGTAAGACCTGTTTGTCTTAAACCTGAACTTCTTTTAGATCCATAGGTATAACCACTTTTATCAGATGATTCAAAATAGAAACTGTAATCATCATCACGGCTTTCACCCTGACAGGAATCATAATCTGCATTAAGTAACTGGCCGTTTACTGCTTTTAATTTTGTTGCATCAATATAAAGTTCAACATAAGGCTGACCTTTTAGTGAAAGACTTAGAGTAACAAGATCATCTTCAACCTCATATTCACAAGACAAAGGAGAACCTACAGAAAAATACTCATCGTCTGTTTCTGCTGTTTTAGTATCTAAAACAGGACTAACTGTAATTGCACTAACAGTAGAAGAATCAACTTCTTGTGAAAATTTTAGATAAAACTCTACTTTATCATCAGAAGTTTCATCATACTCAGAATTAGTAGATAAAGAACTAGAAAAACTTGTATAAGAATCTGAACTAACTAAAGTAAAAATTGAGAGGTTTTCTGCTTTACTTGAAGTCTCTGAAAGTTTTGCCTGAACATCTAATTCTTCGAGTTCTGCCTTATCATTTGCCAATATGCCTGAACAACTTGCAGTCATAAACAAGGCCATTCCCGTAAGAACATAAGCTAATATTTTTTTCATAACTAAATTTCTCCATCTAATTAGAATTTAAGAGTACATCCTAAATTAACTGGTTTTGAGAATACACCAGCAGCAACAGAAAGTTCTAAAGAAGCTTCTAACATGAAAGAATCTGTCATATACCAGTTAAAACCACAGAATGAACTCATAGCCTGCAAAGTAGACCAATAGCTGTAAAATGTTTTTTTACTTGTTTGGGCGCTATAAGTTACATCTGTAGAATCTCTACTAACATTTCCATAAGAATCAGATTCTTTTACAGAGGTTGTACTATAATCAGGATTTGTTTCTAAATTAATATTGCAACTAAAGTTAGGTAAAGTAATAGAAGTACCACCTAATAAAACAAATTTTCCAGGTTTTACATCATATTTAAATCCAAAAGCTATGTTAGAAGATACAGCAATTCCGTGAGTCTTATTCAATGTAGAAGCACCTGTAGTGATTGTTTCTACAGTTTCTGTATGACCATCATTATAAGTAGTTACTTCAGATTGACTGCTATATTTATAAGATTTATTTTTAGTAAAATTATAACTTGGAATCAAAACTGCTTTTGCCATAAGTGTAAACTGATTTGATAAAGCTTTTTCAAAGGTATAATCTAATGTAAGTTGATTTTCAATGTTACTTTTTTCAGAATAAACAGTTCCATCTTGTTTAGTGGTTTTTACTGTATTAGTGTCTGAAACTTCAGTTATTACAGATGTATTACCAGAGTAATTTCTTACCTTTTGTGTATTTCCAAAAGCATCGTCAAATTTAGAAGCGTAGAGATCAAAGGAACCATAGTATTTAACTCCAAAAGCCTGATTAAATTTTTCTCCAGGAATTTCTAAAGTTGCACCTAAAACAGGAATCAAGCTATAAGTACCATTTACATAATTTAATTTGTATACTTCAGAAGAACCGTCTGTGCTTGAATCAGTTACTGTTTTACCTGTTTTATAACCTGTTCTTTTAATAGCTGTTCTAAAATCTACATAAGGTTTTAAGGTCATTGATCCAAGTCCCAAATTCATACCAAAAGCAAGACCAGGAATATAACAATCAGAAATAATTTTACCATTATCATATTTTGTTGTTATTGTACTAACTACTTCACCATCTTCGTTATAGTTAGTTTGGGTATTATCTGTCTGACTTGTTGTTGAATCATAATAAGAACCGTATCTTGACATATCACAAAAAGAAAAACTTGGTTTAAAAGCCATATTACCAAAGCCAATTAAAGCGCTGAAATCATTTCCCCAAGCATTAATTGAATTATTAACATAATAAGAATGAGTCTCTTGTATTGAATAATCTGAAACAACATTTTCATTTACAGTATAGCTTTTACTTGTATTTGAGGTTGAAGAACTATAACTACTAAAAACATTACCTGTAAAAGCAGGGGCAATTAAAAGATTTCCTATATTAAAAGCACCAACAAGATTTAATACAGGGATATAATCTAGAGTTACTAAAGTATAATTATAATCTACATTAAAGAATAACTTATCGAATTCGACAGTATTCCATTCATTGACGTTACGAATATTATCGCTGTCAGATGAAAATAAACCAGCTGATGAATCAGCGGTTGGAGAATTATACTCAGTATAAGCAAATAAAGTGGAATGTAATCCAAAAACCATAACTGCAGTTGTAAGAACTGCTTTTAACAATTGTTTTTTCATAAAAAATTTCAACTCCTTTTTGTTGTTAATTTTACATAGATAACGCAATGTTATTCTTACCATTAATATAGGGATATTTCCAAAAGTAAGCAAGGTATGAAAACTTGCTAAGAATTTTCTAAGTTTCTTCTTGAATTGCCATAAGACATTTCCCCTAATTTCTTAAAAAAAATAAAGGAATACTTAGAGTCTTTTGAATAAATTCAGAATGTTTTCTTCAATAATAAAGACAATTTTGTAATAGTATTTCTACGTTTTTTAAAGTTTTTTCACCTTGACAATTTTTATAAGTAGAATAAAATTAAAATTACTATGGATTTGAGAACAGTTTTAACAACAGACACAGTTAACCTTCACTTAAAAGGTACAACAAAAGAAGAAATCGTTGACGAAATGCTCGATGTACTCTACAAAGCCGGAAAGGTTACAGACAAGAATGCAGCTCGCGAATGTGTATTAGACCGCGAACGTAAGATGTCAACAGGAATGAAACATGGAATTGCTATTCCACATGGAAAAACAGATACAGTTACAGATTTAGTTGCTTGTATTGGAATTTCTGACAACCCAGTTGATTTTGACTCATTGGATCAGGAACCATGTAGAATTTTCATTATGACTTTGTCACCAGTTAATAAAACTGGCCCTCATCTTCAGTTCTTAGCTGAAGTAAGTCTTCTTTTTAAGAGCCCTGAAAAACGTCAGGAAATTCTTAACACTCAGGATAAAACAGAGGTTATTCGTATCCTTACAGAATAGAAATTAATTTAAATTTTTATGATATCCTGAAGTACGGTGATCTCAAGAGGTCACCGTTATTTTTTTTAAATCAAAAATCCATAAAGAGGAAATTATGAAATTAGATCCAGTATTTTATGTAAAAGACAATAAATTATTCAAAATCCAGGATAATAGTCTGGTTGATATTTCTTCACTCAAGATGATTGAAATACCATGGTCAACAGTTGAACTTTCAGAAGAAAATTACAATGAAGAATACCTTGCAGAACTTAGAGAAGAATTAAAAGCCCTGGACGAAAGTAATCTTTTTGCTCTTTTAATTCCAATCGTGGACAAAAAATTAGAAAGCCCAGAAGATTTTGAATTATTCACAAAGGCCTTTAATCACACTGCAAGACGTATAAAAGATTGCGTAAGCGTTGCAGGTTATAAACTTCCAGAAGAATTAGTAAAAAAAGGATTCAGTCAGGGAAGTGCCGCCTGTGATTTTATGGAAACAATAGCCATTAAACACGCCCAATATGTAAATTTTGTCAGCAAAATTGACGGAGTTGATTTCTCTAATACAGAAGAAAAATTGGTTATTTTATAAATAATTGTTATAAAGTGTATCATTTGCGAAATACTGCAAGATTTTCTAATATTTAACAAAATATCTTATTTTGTGCCAAACTTTTCTCAAAATTCTCTTGAATAATTCTGAATATTATGCGATAGTCTACGCGTAATTATAAGAGTTAGAGGCAGATGATGCAGAATTATTCAAAAGGCAGAAGCTTTTCAAATATCTGTTTCCTCACAGCAATAACCAGCGTTTTATTGACTGCAGGTGCGCTCCTAGTTTACTTTTTACTTCCAAGTCAAGTTAACGAAAAAAAAGTTAATGAAAAAATTACTATAGCTGATTTAAACGAGGAAAACGAAGAAGAATTATCCCAAGCTTTCCAAGATTATTACACAGAAGTTTCATTAACTAGATATAACAACAATACTGATGATGGATTAATTTTGTATCGTCAGCAAATTTCCAGAGTAGCTGTAGAATGGTTTTATTTACAGATTACCGGAAATAAAGAAGTAACACAGGCTATTCTTTCTGAAGCAGAAAAGAATAACATTCCACTTTCCCTTGCATTTGCTTTGGCTTATACAGAAAGTGGATATAGGACAAATGCTACAAACAAGAATGCTAATTTGTCTATAGATAGAGGACTGTTCCAGTTGAACAGTAACTCTTTTCCAGAACTTACAGAAGAAGATTTTTTTGATCCTTTTGTAAGTGCTAAATATGGTATGTCACACCTGAAGTTTTGCTTGAGCTACGCAGGAAATGAAGTTTCTGCACTGGCAATGTACAATGCCGGAACTAACAGAGTTCGCTCAAATAAAACTCCACAGACTACATTAAATTATGTAGGAAAAATAATGTCATACCAGAAAATGCTGGATCAGCTTTTTTCAGAACAGGTTACAGCCTATTTTGAAAGTCAGCTTGTTCCTGGAATCTCGGTTGCATACGCCGACAATTCCAAGCATTAATTAAATAGCCTCCTAATTTTTTGAGTGGTGCCGGTTTTTTAGTTTTTTCCGGCACCACTTTTTTTTAACTTTTCTACCCTTATTTATTTCTATTCTTTGGGCAGATCTATATCCGCGGCGATTTATTGTTAAAGTTTTAACAATAAATTGAATTTTTAGTCAAAATTTGCTAAATTCTTGGTAAATTCACTATTTATACTGACTAAACTTAATTGAAATCAGAAGGAGAGATTTTTATAATGACCTCAATTGAATTACCAAAATCAAGCAGGAAGAGACTTGTTTTATTGCTGGGAATTTTAAAATCCTGGCCCGATAAAAAAATCACTTCACTTCAAATAAGTGATAAAACAAACTGGAAAAGTTCACTTATAAGGCATGATTTGTGGTTGATAAAATTCAATAAAGGAATTTCAAACGGCTACAATGTTCAGGAACTTATAAAAGCAATTGAAATTGTGCTGGGTATTGAAGAATCAGAAGATTCAGAAAGTCAAAATAATAAAGACCGGGAACTTACAAATGAAGAAAGTTCTGATAATAAATCTTCTGAAGATTCAAAAAAGAAAATCTGCATTGTTGGTCTTGGAAGATTAGGTGCAGCACTTCTTGATAACAATCTTGTGGAAGATTCTGTTTTTGAAATAAAAGCAGGATTTGACCCAAACTTATACCGAGTTGAAATTCTTAGATCAACTTTTCCACTTTACCCTTGTTCAGAAATGAACTTTGTAATTAAAAAGGAAAAGATTGAATATGCCATTCTTACTCTTGCAGATAAAGAAGCACAAAAAATGGCAGACCGTTTAGTTCAGGCGGGTATAAAAGGGATTGTTAATATGACTTCTACCATTCTAAAAACACCAGAAGAAGTAAAAGTTCAAAACATATCCATTATAAATGCATTAACTTTAGTTCTTAACTCTAAAGCCCAGCTTTAAGTTAAAAAGGAGTATATTTATGAGTCGTGTTTACAACTTTAGTGCAGGTCCATCTTGTTTACCTGAAGAAGTTTTAAATGAATGTGCAGCAGAAATGCTGGATTACAATGGAACAGGTCAGTCTGTTATGGAAATGAGCCATCGTTCAAAAGCTTTTGAACCAATCATTGAAGATGCAGAAGCAATGGTTCGCAAATTGATGAAAGTTCCAGAAAACTATAAGGTTCTTTTCCTTCAGGGTGGTGGATCGACTCAGTTTGCAATGGTTGCCGAAAACCTGGGAATACACACTGGAAAAGCAGCTTACATCGAGACTGGTGTTTGGGCAAAGAAAGCCGCAAAAGAAGCTGAACATCTTGGCGTAAAAGTTGATATTATTGCTTCTTCAAAAGATAAAGGTTACTCCTATATTCCTAAAGTAGAAAAAATCCAGGGTGACTATGATTATGCTTACATTTGTTTTAACAACACAATTATGGGAACTCACTATGAATATATTCCTGACACAGGAGATATTCCTTTAGTAGCAGATATTTCTTCTTGTGTTCTTTCTGAAGAATTAGACGTTTCTAAATTTGGACTGTTGTTTGCCGGTGCTCAGAAAAACCTTGCTCCAGCCGGTGTAACTCTGGTAATTATCCGCGAAGATTTGATTCCAGAAGTTGAAAATTGCCGTCCAGGTACACCAACTATGCTGGCTTATAAAACTCACTCAGAAAATGGTTCAATGTACAACACTCCACCATGCTATACAATCTACGTTTTGGACAAAGTTCTCCATTGGATTGAAAAGAATGGCGGTGCTGCAGGAATCAATAAGAAAAATGTAGAAAAGGCAAATTACCTTTACGACTACTTAGATTCAAGTGATTTCTTCCGTGCCACAACAGAAAAAGGAAGCCGCTCTTTAATGAACGTTCCATTCCTTACAAAATATTCAACTGGCTCAGAAGATGAAGCTGCCAAAGCCAAAGAAAAAGAAATCAACGACAAATTCGTAAAAGAAGCTGCCGCTGCCGGACTTGTAAACCTCAAAGGTCACCGTTTAGTTGGTGGTATGCGTGCTTCAATCTACAACGCCATGACTTTAGACGGTGTTAAGGCTCTTGTAGAGTTTATGAAGAAATTTGCTAGTGAAAACTAATTATTAAAGGGCGGTCCCTGAGACGGTCCCTGAGGCTCTCGAAGGGATCGTCTCAGGGACCTTATGGAAGAATGTATATGGCATATGTCTACATATTAAAATGTGCAGATAATTCGTATTACACAGGAAGCACAAATAACCTGACACGACGAATTGAAGAACATAATCATGGAGAAGGTGCTAATTACACAAAGACCAGATTACCCGTTAAGTTAGTTTATTACGAAGAATGTCAAAGCCTTGAAACTGCATATCTAAGAGAAAGACAAATTCATGGATGGAGCAGAAAGAAAAAAGAGGCCTTGATAAATAATATACATGAAACCTTGCCAGAATTATCCAAAAGGTATACATGATTCTTACAAACTGTCCCCTTCGAGAACCTCAGGGGACGAATAAAACAGGAGAATA